>JASHRF010000034.1 GCA_030037545.1 Acidobacteriaceae bacterium
CTACAACCTCGTGCGGATGCGAAAGCTGATTCCGGTTCCAGCCGCTGTCTGATGGAGTCGTCGGGTCTCTGCGTGCCGCAAAAATGGTTCGCAGAGCGCCAAAATAAACAGCAGCTTGGCCCATCATCAACCGAAAATGATCCGGACGTGAAGTGAAACATGCAAACCACTTAGTTTTTCAGCAACCTGCTAAAGCCTCGGCGTCTGCGGCGTTGACGCCGCGCACGACGCATCCATCATCGAGCTGGAAGAGGCCGCGGTGGTACGCGCCATGGTGCAGCAGACACGCCAGGTCGTCGTGGTTGCCATTCCAGCAAGACCGGACAGTGCAGCCCCGCGCTCCTCTGCCCGGCCAACGCCGTCGATGTGATCATAACCGGCGGCGGCATCCCGCCCGAGGTGCTGGACTCGTTCGCCGGGCGCAAAACCAAAGTTCTCGTGTTCTGAGCCGCGCGCCTCGGCTCGCATGACAATCGTTGGCGGCCTTCATCTTCTCTCCGAAGCGCCTCAAAGAATTGCGATGCCATCAAAATAGATTTGGCTCCCCGGCACGCGCGGGCGGTGCGATGGACGCTTCAAAGTTAGCGGCGGAGGGTCCATTGTGGCACTGAAAACAGTAGTGGTGACGGGCGCATCGGCCGGTCTGGGCCGCGCCATTGCGCACCAGTTTGCCAGCCACGGCGCGCAGGTGGCGCTGCTCGCGCGCGGCGAAGAGGGCCTGCACGCCACGGCAGCCGAGATCGAGGCCCGTGGCGGCAGAGCGCTGGCGGTGCCCACTGACGTTGCTGACTCAGCAGCCGTGGAAGCCGCGGCCAACACGGTGGAAGAACAGCTCGGGCCCATCGACGTCTGGGTCAACAACGCCATGGTCTCGGTCTTTTCTCCAGTCAAAGAGATGAAGCCGGAGGAATACAAGCGGGCCACCGAGGTAACCTACCTGGGCGCGGTATACGGAACTCTGGCTGCGCTCAAGTACATGCTTCCGCGCGATCGCGGAACCATTGTGCAGGTAGGCTCGGCCCTCGGCTATCGCAGTATTCCATTGCAGTCCGCCTACTGCGGCGCTAAGCACGCCATCAATGGCTTTACCGATTCGCTGCGTTGCGAGCTGCTCCATGACAAGAGCAATGTCCGCCTCACCACGGTGCAAATGCCGGCCATGAACACAGTGCAATTCAACTGGGTTAAGAGCCGCCTCAGTCACCGCGCGCAACCGGTTCCACCCATCTTTCAGCCGGAGGTCGGCGCCCGCGCCGTGTACTGGGCGGCGCACCACAACCGCCGCGAGGTCTATGTCGGCGGATCAACCGTAAGGGCCATCGTGGGCAACAAATTCATCCCCGCATTGCTCGACCGCTATCTCGCCCGCACCGCCTACAAATCGCAGCAAACCGCGGAGCCGGAAGACCCGTCGCGCGCCGACAACCTCTGGTCGCCGGTGGATGCGCGCAGCGACTGGGGCGAGCATGGCCGCTTCGATAAACAATCGCACAGCGGCAGCATTGAGCTGTGGACCGGTCTGCACCGCAAGCAGATTGCCGCCGGCCTATTGCTGGCGAGCGTGGTGGCGTTCGCGATCAACAGGATGGTCCATTAAAAGCCCGCTAACATGCTTCTACTTTGCCGCGCTGCGCTGCTATCCCCGCGCCGGCGAACGAAAACAGCGCCACTACGCAATAGCCCAGCAGCGGCACCAGGTAGGCAAGTGCATAGCTGTGCCATTGCTGCGCAACCAACCCCATGCCCAGCGTGAGAATAGCACCGCCCACAATCGACATCACAATCAGCGATCCGCCAATCTTGGTGTTGCGCCCCAGCCCCTCGATGCCCAGCGCAAAAATCGTCGGATACATCACCGACATGAAAAAGCTGGTGAGAAAGATGGCCCACATCCCGATCCATCCAGGCAGCGTCACGCCCATCATCAGCAGTGCGACGTTCACCAGAGCGTAGCCGCCCATCAGGCGATCGGGGCGCACATAGCGCATGATGGCCGCCGAGCTGAAGCGTCCGATCCCGAATGCCGCCAGCGTTCCGGTTAGGAAATAGCCGGCAATCTTCTCCGGCTGGTGCGTGGTTTCCTGCACATAAGGGATGAAATAACTCCACGTGCCCACCTGCGCGCCCACGTACATGAATTGCGCCAGAACCGCGAATAGGAAGTGCGGTTGCGTCAGCAGCTCGCCAAAGCTGCCGTGATCGCCGGCCTCGCCCTCATGCTCGCTCTCGATGCGCGGAAAGCGCGTGACCGCAATCAGCACCGCCCACGCCAGCGCCACGCCGGCGATCACCAGGTACGGAGTCACCACGCGCATGGTCTCGTGGCGCAGGTAGCCCGCGTAAGTCCCAGCCGCTTTCATGCTCGCAATCTGCTTCCCGTTCAACTCGATCCCGGAAAAAATGAATACGGTTCCAATCAACACTCCGCTGATGGAGCCGAGCGGATTGAACGCCTGGGCAAAATTCAGCCGCCGCGCAGCGCTGGCCGGGTCGCCCATCTGCGCCACGTACGGGTTGGCCGCAGTCTCCAGAAACGACAAGCCGCTCGCGATCACGAACAGCGCACCTAGAAAAAATCCGTATCTCTGCGCCAGCGCGGCCGGCCAGAATAGCAGCGCACCGCCGCCAAACAGCGCCAGCCCGGTGACAAATCCAAACTTGTAACCGTAGCGGCGCATCAACAGCGCCGCCGGCGTGGCCAGCAGGAAATAGCCCAAGTAAAATGCAAACTGCACCAGGCCGGCCTGAAATCGCGACAGTGCAAACGACTTCATGAACTGCCGGATGAGCACATCGTTCAGGTTGTTGGGCATGCCCCACAGAAAAAAGAGGCCGGTAACCAGCACGAAAGGGAACAGCACGCCGGCCGGAATCATCCTGGCCTGGCGTTCATCCTGGCTCGAGGAAATGATGGATGACGAATTCAACATGGGGATGGAATCGCTCCTCAAGCTTCAACGCGCGAAATAACGGCTTGACACACGCGCCGAGCCGGACCTCTAATGGGCGCGATACGCCGATTCTCGTAAATGTTATCGTGAACGAATGTCAGCATAGCGCAGATTCGCGGGGTCTGCATCCAACTTTGAGTATTTCGATCTCCCCGCCCAACCCTTGACTTCTAGGAGAACTCCCGTGTCATCGTACGCCATTCCGGCCCTTGAAGAGCCGGCGGCCGTTCGGCCCGATGAAGTACTTCTGCTGGCCAGCGGAGACCTGCGCCAATCGGCCAACCAGGTCTGCTGGCCAGCGCAATCGGATATGGAGCAGAGATTGACCGCGGCTTTTGCAGCGGAGGGATTTCAACTCCGCCGCGCCCATCCCTATCGGCCGGAGCTCAAGCACGGATTCATTCACAGCCAGCGCATGGGCATGGATGTCTTCTCAGGCATCCATTCCCAGGCGCCCATGGTCGTGGCTGAAGCGGTGTGGCAGTACAGCCATCATGTCCTCGCCGGTTTGCAGAGCCATCGCGGACCCATTCTCACCGTCGCCAACTGGTCCGGGCAGTGGCCGGGCCTGGTGGGCATGTTGAACCTCAACGGCTCCCTGGCCAAATCCGGCGTGAAGTTCAGCACCTTGTGGAGCCAGGACTTCACCGACGATTTTTTTCGCAACGGCCTGCGCCAGTGGCTCACCACGCATTCCATCCGCCACGACCTGAGTCACGTACACGATCTCGACATTGCCAGCCTGCCGGCCGATGAGCGCCGCCTAGGCCAGTCGCTGGCTGCGCAACTGAAACGGCAAAAGGCCATCCTGGGTGTCTTCGACGAGGGTTGCATGGGCATGTACAACGCCATCGTCGAAGATTTTCTGCTGAATCCGCTGGGCGTGTACAAGGAACGCCTTAGCCAATCCGCGCTGGTAGCTGCCATGCGCGAAGTACCCGACGCCGAGGCCCAGAAAGTCCGCTCCTGGCTCGACGCGCGGGGCGTGAAATTTCTAACCGGCCCCAGCGAGGAGACTGACCTCACCAACGCGCAGATTCTCGAACAGTGCAAGATGTACATTGCCGCCATGCGCATCGCCGCCGATTTTTCCTGCGACGCCATCGGCATTCAGTATCAGCAAGGATTGAAGGACATGGTTCCGGCGTCCGATCTTGTCGAGGGCCTGCTCAACAACGTGGATCGCCCGCCGGTTTTGTCCAAAGACGGCCGCGAGCTCTATGCAGGGCAGCCTCTGCCGCACTTCAATGAAGTGGACGAGTGCGCCGGCCTCGACTCGCTCGTGACCAACCGCGTGTGGCGAGCCATGCATCTCGATCCCGCCACCACGCTGCACGATGTGCGCTGGGGCGAGCACTACTCCGGCAACGGCATTGACGAATTTGTGTGGGTTTTCCAGATCTCCGGCGCGGTTCCGGCCTCGCACCTCGTGGGCGGGTACGCGGGAGCCCGCAGCGAACGCCAGCCGCCCATGTACTTTCGTCTCGGCGGGGGAACGCTGACCGGCGTTTGCAAGCCCGGGCACGTGGTCTGGAGCCGCGTATTTGTTGAGGACGGCGCATTGCACGCCGATATCGGCCGCGCCACTGCCATCGAGCTTCCGGCCGCGGAGACCGAGCGCCGCCTGCGCTCGGTGACCCCCCAGTGGCCCATCATGCACGTGGTTCTGCACGGCATCACGCGCGATCAGTTCATGGCGCGTCATCATGCCAACCACGTTAACGTGGCCTATGCGCCTACAGCACAAATCACGGACCAGGCCCTGGCCGCCAAAGCCGCCATGTTTGCGGAGCTGGGCGTCAACGTGCATCGCTGCGGAAACTAGAGCAGGTGCAAAGAAGCTGTACCCATCGGTCGTGGATTCCCATCCTTGCAACAGAAAAAAGCCGCAAGGATGGGGCACGGCATCGGGAAATAGAAACTGTGAAGCTGCCTTAGAAGTGGTCTCATAATTGGGCTCTGCGTCAGGGCGCATCCTGGTTCGTGCGGATTGCGCGCACGATTTGGACGGAATTTGGCGTCAGCTTGACGGCTCCTGCGCGGCTTGCTCCTCTATTTTTTTCTTGTTCCTGAGGCGCCAGATCCTCAGCGGCTCGCCGCAAATCAGCATGATCACCACGCCGCCCATAATCACGAAACCGTCCTGCCATTTCTGCATGAGGCCCAGCGTGATCAACAGCGTGGTCGCGATCGCCGCCGGCTGCGTGGCCTTGATGAGCAGCGTCACCACCACCGTGACAGCCGCGGCCAGCACCACGGCCCAGATGCGCGGCCATCCAACCCAGCCGGCGCTGATTCCCGGCTTGAACCAAGCGCCTGTCGCGTAAAGAGCCAGAAACCCGGCCAGCACCCCCACCAGATGGCCGACCACCACATTGTAAGGCCGCGCTGATTTCCTCTCCGGCGTTTCCACCAGCTCGTATGCCGTCGGCCCCAGGCTGGCGAAAATCAGCGGTTCGTGCGCAATCAACCCGATGGCTGCCGCCACAAACAACAGGGCTGCCTCGCAAAGCGGAGCGATAACGAGATCCCTGCGCCGCATGATTGCATGATCCATACCGCTCACTGGTCGAATTCTCTCCATGCCAGCCGCCTCGCCGCACCAGCAGCGCTGGCCAATGGATTGGATGCGCCTGGCTTATAGCCCGCCGGCTATGGCGGCCTGCCCCAGTCAGCAACGCACCGCGTGGACACCGCCCTACCCACAGAGACTCATGCTCCCGGGTTTATCATCGAAGAGGTCGTAGACTAATGCGGCGATCTATCCACCGCCCGCGCCATCCATCTGCGCCGGGCCAATCGAACGGGAATCCAAAAACATGCGTGCAAAAACGGCGGTAGTGCTGGGCGCCCAGTGGGGCGACGAGGGCAAAGGCAAGATTGTGGACGTGCTCAGCGAGCGCTTCTCCGCCGTGGCGCGCTACGCCGGCGGCCATAACGCCGGGCACACCGTCATCATCGGCGGCCACAAGTTTATATTGCAGTTGATCCCCTGCGGCGTGCTGCGCCCCGGCTGCAAAGGCGTCATCGGCAACGGCGTGGTGCTTGACCCCATCGCCTTCCTCAGCGAAGTCGGCCGCCTGCGCGAGCTGGGCGTCGATGTCGATGGCCAGCTCTACGTCTCCAATCGCGCCCAGGTGATCCTGCCCTACCATCGCATGATCGAGCTGGCCGCCGAGAGCGCTCCCGGCCGTCAGAAAATCGGCACCACCAGCCGCGGCATCGGCCCCGCCTATGAAGACAAGATGGCGCGCAGCGGCCTGCGCGTCGTCGATCTGCTCAACCCCGCGTTGCTCCGCACCCACATTGAGGCCGCCTGCGCTGAAAAGAACTCGATCGTGCAAGCGCTCTTCGGCACCCAGACGGGTCCGGGCCCTCTCGATCCCGCCAAAATGTTCGACGAGTATGCCGCCGCCGCCGAAAAAGTGCGCCCCTTCGCCGCCGACACCGGCCGCCTGCTCAACAAGATCCTCGCCGAAGGCGGAAGCATCATGTTCGAGGGCGCGCAGGGAACTATGCTCGACATCGACCACGGCACATATCCGTTTGTGACCTCGTCGTCATCCACGGCCGGAGGCGCGTCCACCGGCACCGGCATAGGCCCCACCAACATCGGCACGGTTATCGCCGTCACCAAGGCCTATGTCACGCGCGTAGGCGAAGGCCCGTTCCCCACCGAGATTCACGATTCCTCTGCCGACCAGCTTCGCGCCCGCGGCCAGGAGTATGGCGCCGTCACCGGGCGTCCGCGCCGCTGCGGATGGCTCGACATTCCCCAGCTCCGCTATTCAAACCAGGTCAACGGCGCCGAGTGGCTGGTGGTTACCAAACTCGACGTCCTCGACGAGCTCGACGAAATTCCCGTCTGCATGGGATACGAGATCGACGGCGAGATCACCGACGAGATGCCCGGCGACGTGCGCGGCCTCGAATCTATCAAGCCGCGCTACACCCGGCTCAAGGGCTGGCGCCAGTCCACGGAAGGGCTGACGGATTTCGACAAGCTGCCCCAGGCGGCGCGCGAGTATCTGCGCTTCCAGGAGCGCGAGAGCGGCGCCCGCATCGGCATGGTCTCCACCGGCCCCGATCGCGGGCAGACCATGCTGCTGCCGGAATTTGCCCAGGCCCTCGAAAACATAAACGCGTAGACTTCTACCCCTTGATGCTGTAACGATGGAGGTGCCAGGTCTCGTCCGCCGCGGCCGATGAGACCTGGGAAGGTACAAACTCCAACAGCACGATTGCTGGGTCCGCGAACCGACTTCAAAAAACCACCCGGCAAGCCCCAAGCCGGGGCACGAAGGAATCTTCTTCTATGGTCAGCTTCGTTGTCCGCTTCAGATTCTCCCAAGAAGATCGCGCCGAAGCTACGGCTGCCGTGGCGCTGCTGGCCACAGAAAGCCGCCGCGAGCCCGGCTGCGTTTCCTACATTCCCCATCAGGTGCAGGACGACCCCGACACTATCCTCATCTACGAGCAGTATCGTGATCCGCAAGCTCTTGAGGCTCACCGCGAGACAGCGCATTTCAAGAAATACGCCATTGGTATCCTCTTCCAGAAGATGAAGGATCGGCGCCTTGAAAACCTCATTGCTCTCGTTTAAGCTTGCTCCCCCGTCCAACCTGCGGCGGTTTCAGCAGCTATGCGCCGGCTCAAATTCCCGTCTGCCTATTCCGTGTAATGGGGATTGACCAGCGCCGCCGAACCGGGCTACCATCCCTACACTTATGCCTCCTTCTGCTCTCGACCTCCCTAAATTATTCCGGCAATTTGCCGTTGCCGGTGCAGGAGCTTCCGTATTGCTTCTCGCCTCCTGGGCAAGTCCGCGGCAGGCTCACAATGGAATGCCCCGCGCGCAAAAGCACGAAAGCCGCCACGAAATCGACCAGCTCGAGGACCAGTGGCGAGATGCCATGCTGAAGGGCGACACCGCGGTGATGAATTCTCTGCTGGCTGACGACTATATGGCCATCACCCCCTACGGGACCTTGCAGACCAAGGACGAAGCCCTGGCCAGTCTGCGCTCCGGGCGCTGGCACGTCACCTCCCTCACCCTCACCGACCGAAAGGTGCGATTCTACGGAACCACCGCGGTCGTCACTTCTATCGCCGATATCGAAGGCACCAGTCCCGAAGGTAACATTTCCGGCAGCTATCGATACACACGCGTTTACGCCCGCGATTTGCAGGGGGAGTGGAAGATCGTCAACTTCGAGGCCAATCGGATTCGCCAGCCTGAAGATCGCAAGTAACCTCCAGGCATGATCTCCGCAGTCAGACGAATGGATGCAATATTCCGTCCCGGACTCTCACCGCATCCGATCCTTCCCGGCTGTTGTGGCGTACGACGACTAACTCCTATTGTTTCCAGTGGCGCAGCCGGGTTTTTTGCGGTAGACTCCAAAAAGTATCCATTCCCCGGGGGAGTCGCTCTCTGGCTGATTTCTTACATCTCCCCTCTAAGGCCAGAGTCTTTTAGGAAACTTCGACTCCAGCGCTCGGAGCGAATGAGGCTCCGGATACTTTGTCGGCACGCCTGACGCAGGCCGACCAGGAACGGATGCAAGGGGGAGCGAATGAACGCTACGCGGTTAACTGCACTTAAATTCTTTGCGCTTTTATTTCTGTTGCCGGGTTTGGCGGGCCTGATCGGCTCAGCCATGATCTCCACACATTATCTCGATACCTTGCCCAGGCTGCCGGCGCCTGAGCAAAACCGGATCGTTCCTCGCGGCATTCATGGAACCACGGTCTACCAGACGGCGGAAGAAAACCGGAATCTCAATCTCATCGAATATTCTTCGGTCGGCGTCTTCGCTGTCGGCCTAGCCCTGGGCCTCGTCTACCTTGAGAAATGGGGAGCCGCCCAGACCCGTGCCGCCGAGGAAGAGGGCCGTTTGCTCCAGCACCAGGGTTGAGCCCGAACTCTGGAAGCGCCTTTCGGATTCGAGATGGGACTATAATGTCCCCATGACGGTTAATGTCTCCATGACCGCGTATGTCATCAAAAATCGGGTGCCTTCTCCTGAAGAGATGGGACAGCGGCTAGGCGTAAGCCGCAAGCGTGTCGAGTCGGTGCGCGTTATCATGAGTTCGCCATCTAGGAAGAGTTCAAAACGCTCGTATGGCAGATCCCGGATTGTGGTCACCAGCAAGAAATCGAGCCCGAAGCGCTCGAACTCGCGAGCAAGCAAGCGAGGGTAGGTAAGGCGTGGCAAGATCTGAGCGCATCCGAGCCGTCTTTCTAAATATCCCATATGATGATCAGTTTGAGGAGCTATACCTCGCATACATCGTAGGCCTTACGCAGCTCGGTTTGAAAATCAACGCAACGCTCGCCGTCCCGAACCAGGGGCGGTTCGAAAGAATTATACGGCTGATTGAGCAATCGGACGTTTCGATTCACGATCTTTCGAGAATTGAACTGACATCTGGGATCCCCCGCTTTAACATGCCGCTCGAACTTGGCTTGGCGCTCTACCGTTCGCACACGACTCATGGCCGGCACCGGGTTTTCGTGTTTGAAAAGGAGCCCTACCGGATGCTGCGATCGACGAGTGATATCAACGGTATTGACCCGCAAATCCACAATGGAAGGCCAAAGGGCATCATGGCCGGATTGCGAAACATCTTCCATCAGACTGATGGAACCACCGTCCCGGAAATGCTGTCCAGCTACCGCTCAGTCAAGCGCAGGCTGCCCGAGTTGCGGCGGAATGCGGGCAGCGAATCGCTGTTTGAAGCATCGGTATTCAAAGATCTCACAGTTGCGGCTCTGGTGGAAAGAGAGAGAATCCTCGGAAAGAGACGCTAGTCCGCGAGCTTGAATGCGTTCATTCCCGGGTTGTGTGGGTCTAATTCCAGCCCGACAAGATGGGTTGGAAGCGTCTGGTAACGCTCTCCAAATCCCCTGTTCGAGACCTGCGCTCGCCGTCCTTTTACAATAGCTTCCATGCCCGAACTTCCTGAAGTGGAAACCATCGCCCGCGGCGTGGATGCGCGGGTGCGCGGCGACCGCATTGTTCAAGCCTGGTTCGGTTCTCATCACGAGCCTTTCAAAATCCCACCCCTGCGGCAGGCCGCGGGCCTCGAAGGCCGCCGCTTTCTCTCCGTCCATCGCACCGGCAAACATATCGTCTGCGAGCTGGGATCCGGCGACCAAGTCGACGCGCAGTGGATCGTCCATCTGGGCATGACCGGCCGGCTTCTGGTCACCAGTCCTGACGCGCCCGTCGAGCCGCACTGTCACGCGCGCCTCACGCTCTCCAGCGGCCGCGAACTGCGCTTCATTGACCCCCGCCGATTCGGCCGGCTCGAGTTCCGCGACCTCACCCGCTCTGCCCGGTTCGAGGGCCCCGGCGCCGAACCTCTTACCATCGGTCGCGAAGAGTTCGCCGCCCTCTTTCGTCACCGCCGCCTCTCCATCAAGGCCGCGCTGCTCAACCAGTCCCTCCTCTCCGGCGTCGGCAATATCTACGCGGACGAGAGCTTGTTTCGCGCTGGGATCCGACCGCGCCGTCGCGCGGGCCGCCTCTCGCGCGCCGAGCTGGAACGTTTGCGCCAAGCCCTGCGCCATGTCCTTCGCCGTGCCATCGGGCTGGGCGGTTCGTCGGTTTCGGATTATGTGGGCGCCGGTGGCGAGCGCGGCTTTTTTCAGCTCCGCCACAACGTCTACCAGCGTACCGGCAAGCCCTGCTGCCGCTGCCACACCCCCATTCGGCGCATCTTACTGGCCGGCCGCGGAACCCACTTCTGCCCTTCCTGCCAGCACTGAAAGTCTACAGTTTTGCGGAGTTTTCTCCCCTCTCTCTCCCAGATTCCAGACGGCGCCGCCGATCTCCTCCGATAACCCATTGAAAATAAAGAATTCCTGATTCGGCCCCGCGATTGCTATTTCATAAGTGCCAGTGATGTTCCGGCTGCGCGCGGGAGGCCCCCGCAGCCACATAGATGCACAGGATCCCGGCAAGAGCAGCCGCCATGAGCGGGTAGCCGGCCGGGAAAGCCTGAGAGAGCAGCGGCCATTGAGCTGCCGCCCAGCCAGACAGGGAGGCCAGTGACTTGTTATCGCCTCAAAAGCCACTCCAGGCGAGTGGCTTTTGCACGTTCAAGAGTCTTTTTCGCCGGCTTGGCGCACCCTTCCTTTTATCCATTGACCATTGATTCGGTTCTCTCCTACGCTCCGCCGTGCGCCGCCACATTACTTTCGGGTTTCCGCAGCCGTCGCCCCTGAAAACCCGACTTGCCAGCCGCGTGCCTTCGCTGTAGTATCAGAGTTGCCTATCAAGCGGCTGACGCGCTTCACCCCTTTCGGGCGGAGCAAGCTCGCCGCCGAGCAAGCAAACTTCGCCGGCAGGTCATTTACTTTCCAAGACTCGCGCGGCGAAAGCTCACAGAGGAAGGGCATCACCTGAGAAAAGCATCGGCCGCGCCATTTCGATCTCGGGCGTTTAGCTCATTTATCCGGTTGTCGAATGGACTCTGAAAAGGCTCCTGTGTATTGGCCGCACCGAGCGTTTTCCAGCGTATGAGTATGAAATGAAGGAAGCGCACAAGCTCAAGCCGGCGTTAGGCCGGCAACGAGAATTTGCCGCACGCGTGCGGACAAAGCCGTTCGTCGGGGCATAGAAAGCATTGCGCGGAAGGCGAGCTTCAGCGCCGGGTACCGCGGTCGATGCAGATCGCAATTCGCTTCCGGCTCGAAGTTCGGCATGGCGCGCCGCACAAGTCATTTCCGCCTTTTCGACGGAGCACAACCGGGCAGACTAACGCCCGGCACTAAGCCGGGCCTCGGGCGCACGCACCTTCTTCCGCTGCCGCGGAAACAGATTGTAAGCGAAAGCAACGCACCAGGAAGCACAAGCATGACGACAGAAGCAACGCCCCCGCCCATGGAGACGGGGTCCGCACCTGATAACGGTCAGGTGCAAGCGCAAACAGGGCACCGGCGTCGCCGGCGCCGTCGCAAAAACAAATCGCAAGCCGGAGCACAAGCGCAACAGGGTCAGGCACCCGGTCAGATGCAGCCAGCGGCAGCGCCGCCCCCGCCGCAGCCCAGGCCCGCTCCCGTCCAGCAGCACCAGCAGATGGGTCGCAAGAAGAAGAAATTCTTCCAGAAGAGCCAGGGCCAGCAGGCTCAGCCGGGAAACAGCGTCAATGGCCACTCGCAGGGCAAGCGCCGCGGTCGCCAGAGGGGCCCGCGCGAGTTCGTCGGCCCCATGGATCACAGCTATCGCGCCGTCAATGGCAACGTTGCCGATGGCCCGCCCTCCACGATCCAGATGCCCGCCAATCATCACGCCAGCTACTATCCTGATGTCTACATGCCCGTGGCCGCGCCCGCCCGCGAAGACACTCCCACCCGCATCTTCTGCTTCATCGAGGATCTCTTTTTCCTGGCCAAAATTCAGGAGACGGCGCGCAAGCTGGGTGTGAAGGTCGAGTTCGTGAAGGGCAGCGACAAGGACGCCGTGGCGCGCATCAGCGACGCGCCTCAAAACGAGAAGCCCACGCTCATCGTCTTCGACCTGAACAACCTCAACGCCAAGCCCATGACACTGATCCCCAAGTTCAAGACCAAATACAAAAAGGCGGTCTCGATCATCGGCTTCCTCAGCCACCTGCAGGGCGATCTGAAGATGAAGGCCATTGAAGCCGGCTGCGATACCGTCATGCCGCGCTCCGCGTTCTCGCAGAGCCTGCCCAATCTGCTGCGCCGCTACGGCGTGGAAGAGGAAGAGGACTACGCGCAGCAACCAATGTAAAGCAAGGCCCAACGGAAGTAGCGCCGATCTCCCGACCCGCGCTACCCCGCTGTCGCCCGAATCTTCAAACGCGAATCCAAATCTCCCGCTATCGACATGGAGACGAAAAACGCAAAACGGAGTTTAGAAGCCATTTCATAACTTGTTTTGTGTCCGGGCACAACTTTAGTCGTGCCGAAAAATGTCATAGCCGACTTGCGCACCGTGATCGCGCATGAGTTCGCCCACATGCGCCGCAACGACTTCTTCAAAAACCTGTTCTACGAAATCGTCTCCCTGCCGGTAAGCTACCATCCGCTCTTCCGGCTCACGCGGGAACGTATCATGGAAAGCCGCGAAATCGTCTGCGACGGCATGGCCGCGGAAATGGACGGCCGCGGCCGATATGCTCGATCGTTCCTGCGCCTGGCTTCCCTCCTGGTCGCGGGAAAAGCAGTCAGAACACTCGGCCCCCTGGTCCCTGCCGTTGTATTCTTGGCTCGATGCCCGCGAGCCTTTCCATTGTCGTGATTACGCTCAACGAAGCAGGCAATCTGCCGCGCACGCTGGCCAGCGTGCGCGGCATGGGCGAGATCGTAGTCGTCGATTCCGGCTCAGACGACGCGTCCGTGGAAATTGCGCGCGATTTCGGGGCGCGCGTTTTCATCGAGCAATGGAAAGGCTTCGCCGCTCAGAAGAATTCCGCCATCGACCATGCCGGCGGCGACTGGATTCTCTCTCTCGATGCCGACGAGGAGTTGAGCCCCGCGTTGCGGCGCGAGATCGAAGCGCTGCTTGCCTCCGAACCGCCTTTCGCCGCCTGGCGCATCCCTCGCCTCAATCATTTCCTCGGCGTCCCGCTCCGTCACGGCGGCTACTGGCCCGATCCCAAGCTGCGTCTCTTCCGGCGCGGCGCGGCGCGCTTCGAGGACCGGCCCGTGCATGAGACCATGAAGACCGGCGAGCCAGTCGGCCAGCTCACCAATCCCATCATCCACCGTTGTTACCCGGCGATGGAGGATTATATCGATCACATGAACCGTTACAGCGCCGCGGGCGCGCAGATTCTCGTCGAGAAAGGCCGCGCCGACCGCTCGTGGGCGTGGCTGGCGTGGAATGCGGTTCTCAACCCCGCCGCCACATTTCTCTACAACTATATTTTCCGGCTGGGTTTCCTCGACGGCCGCGCCGGCCTGCTCCAGCACCTGAACCACTCCGTGTACGTCCACTGGAAGTTCGCCAAAGCGTGGGAGGCAGCGCGGCGACAGTCCCCTGCCACGCAATCCCCAAAAAAATAGAAAGCCCTTCGGCGCGAGCCGAAGGGCTTTCCCAACTGTGAACTATGAACTACGAACTGTGAACTGCCCCTGCCGGGTGCGATCCCCACAAGCCATAAAACGCGATGTACAGATAGCAGCACAATGGAATTACGAACGCGTGCTGAATGCCGAAGTGGTCCGCGGCCACGCCGATGAAATACGGAATCACCGCGCCGCCCACTACCGCGGTCATGATCAACCCGGACCCCTTGCTGGTCATCGGCCCCAGCCCGGCGATGCCCAGCGCAAACACGTTGGGGAACATGATGGAATTGAAGAAGCCGCACAGCACCAGCGTCCAGATGGCTACGCCCCCAGAAGTCGTCATGCTCGCGATGAGCAGCGCCGAGGCGCAGAAGCCGAAGATCCCCAGCAGTTTTCCAGCCTTGATTTGGGTGAGCATCCACGAGCCCAGCAGGCGACCCACCATGGCTCCGCCCCAGTAGAGCGAGACAAGGTACGAGGCGGTTTTGAGTGAGCTCATGCCCTCCGATTTGAAGTAGTTCACCGCGATGGAGGCCAGGCCGACTTCGACGCCAACATAGAGGAAGATTCCCAGCGCGCCCAGCACCGTGTGCCGGTAGCTCCAGATGCTGCGCACGGATGCGCCGTCGAGTCCGGCGGCCTTTGCCGAGCGTGTGCCGGGAATCGGCGGCATGTGAGAGAAGATTACGGCCAAGCCCAGTACGAACAGGCCGGCGGCAATGGCGATATACGGCCCGCGCACCCCGTTGGCGATTACCGCCTTATCGGTCGTATCTGTCACGCTGAGGAAGAACGCGCCGCCTACAAGGGGCGCAATCAAGGCGCCGATGGAGTTGAACGCCTGCGCCAACGTGAGCCGCGCCGGCGCTGTCTCCTCAGGCCCCAGAATCGCCGCATACGGATTGGCCGCTGTCTGCAGCGCCGTCACACCCGCGCCCACGATGAACACCGCCGCCAGAAAGAGGGGAAAATTCACCAGTTTCGCCGCTGGCACAAACAGCGCGCACCCTACCACCTGGACAAACAGCGAAACCACCATCGTTCTTTTGTAGCCGATCCACTCAATCAGCTTGGCGCTCGGCGAGGAGAACACAAAGTAGGCCAGGAAAAAGGCCGACTCCGCCAGCATGGCCCAGCCGTAGTCCAGATTGAAGATGGAGCGCAGATCGGGCACCAGCGCCATGTTGAGCGTGGTGATAAACCCGAAGATGAAAAACAGCGCGGTGACGGTGATGAAGGGAACAATGTAGCCGTGCGAGGTAAGCCCCGCGTGTTTGGTTTCTGTTGCCATACGGCGAATTCTCCGCTTTCTCTTGAGTTTTGTGCCGGACCGCGTCTATTCACCCGGCAGCGCGAAACATTGAAGCGCTGTGGCCGGTGAACCCGGTGGTTCGATTGTCCGGCGCTCTCGAAATCCGGCTTTAGTGCTGCACACAACACTATACGGGAGCGCGCGTTGCTGGAAAGTGATTTCAAGATAATTTCGAAGCAGCGTACGGCGCACCGGGCTCACGTTGCGGGGCTTTGCCGGAGGGGCTACAATCGCGCCAACTTCGAATTCATATCGGCCATCTGCATTGCATTGCCGGTCTTAAGTTTGTTGGCACCGAGGAAATAGCAGGCGGATGGTTGCCCTGGCTTGGGGCACGCTTGCGGGATTCTTCGTACAATATGGATATAACTACCCCAGGCACAGCCGCCGGCAAGCGGCGTGGCCATCCGCATCATCCACCCGGAATCCTCCTCGCCCCAGCACGCGGATTCCGCTATTCTCATCTGAAGCAAGGAGAGGCGCATGCCCATCGCATTAATCGGCGGGGCCAAAACCAAAAAGATCCTGGCCGCACTCGAAGGCAACTGGCAGGCCGAGATGGAGGGTTACCACACCTACCAGGCGCTGGCTGACCGCGACGCGGAGCCGGTGCGCGCGCAGGTGCTGCGCCATCTGGCCGCCGCCGAGCTGGAACATGCGGCCTTGTGGGCCGAGCGCATCAAGGAGCTGGGCGGGCCCGAGCCGGTGTACAAGGGCAAACCCGGCGGCGACGCCGATTCGCTGGCCAACCGCGCCGGCGGAATTCGCATGGCTCTGCGCCGCCTCGAAATCGAAGAAAGCCGCCACATCGCCAACTACGGCGAGCAGCTCAAGGCTCTCGGCGATGAGGGCTCCATCGCCATCCTCGACCACGTGATCGAAGACGAGAAGGACCATTACCGCGAGCTTGGTTCGCTCCTGCGCGGCCACTACACGGCCCCGGCGGGCGCGCCCAAAATCGATCCCAAGGCCGTGCTCGACGAGCTGCTGGCCAAACGCAACCAGGGCCGCAAGCAGCCCGGCGCGTGGATCGGCGACGCCATCTATGGCGTCAACGACGGCCTGGGCGCAATCTTCGGCATCGTCTCCGGCGTCTCCGGCGCAACCCTCGGCGACCCGGCCCAGACCAGCCATTACGTCCTGCTGGCCGGCCTTTCGGGCATGATCGCCTCGGCGCTCTCCATGGGCTCCGGCGCATACCTGGCCGCCAAGAGCGAGCGCGAAATCTATGCCGCGGAAGTGGCCCGCGAGCGCGAAGCCATTCGCATGAACGGCCCCGAGGCGCGCGAACTGCTCTCGCTCTACTACCAGGTGAAGGGACTGCCAGAAGCCGACGCGCTGCACATGGTCAACCACATCGCCAACGACTCCGAGCAGTTGCTGCGCGCCCTGGTCAGCGAGCGTCTCGGCTCCAGTGAAGAAGCGCTTTCCAATCCCATGGTCTCGGCCAGCTCCGGCGCGCTCTCCACAGCCGTCGGCGCCATCATCCCCGTGATTCCGTTCTTCTTCCTCAACGGAATCCAGGCGGTCATTGCCGCGGCTATCGTTTCCCTCGCCGCTCACTTTGCCGTGGGCGCGGCCAAATCCCTCATCACCGTGCGCTCCTGGTGGTCGTCGGGACTGGAAATGACGGTGGTCGGCGCGGTCGAAGGCGCGGTGACTTACGGGATCGGAATTCTGCTGGGAAAGGGCGGCATGTAATGGCCGCCATGATTCCGCTCGGCGACGCATCGCGCCGTCCGCGCATCAGGGCGGGCATCACCATCTTCATCATCGCCATCAACACTTACGTCTTCCTGCTCGAGCTGGCCGGCGGCAATCGCTTTGTACGCGCCTGGTCGGCCGTCCCCACGCGCATCACCCACGGCCATCACACCATCACCCTGCTCACCTCCATGTTCATGCACGCTAGCTGGATGCACATCATCGGCAACATGATTTTTCTGTGGGCATTCGGCCCCGCCATGGAGGACGCCATGGGCCATTTCAGTTATCTCATCTTCTATCTGGCCGGCGGTCTCATCGCCATGATGTCCCAGGTGCTCGGCGATCCCAATTCCGCCATTCCCTGTCTCGGCGCCAGCGGCGCCATCGCCGCCGTCATGGGCGCGTTCATCGTCACCTATCCCCGCGACCGCATCCGCACCTTTATCTTCCTATTCATCTTTTTCCGCATCACCTATATCCCGGCCGCGTTTCTCATCGGCTTCTGGTTCCTCTTGCAGGTGCTCAACTACGGCATCGTGGCCGATGTGCGCACAGGCGGCGTAGCCTACCTTGCCCACATCGGCGGCTTTTTGTTCGGAGTGGTGCTAGGCAGGCTATTCGTCGATCGGCGCCGTCTGGCCTTCCGCAGTTTGTACGGATAAAATCCGGAGCCGATTGGCCTCGCCGGTCACTTCAACTTGGTCAACGCCGCCAGCGCATCCAGATCGAAAGAAATCCCAAAGTTCCCCGCCACGTAGTTGCCCTTCACTTGCGAAGTAGCGTTACCGAAGGAAATCGCCACCGGAAAGCTCGCGCCGCCCGAGAGGGGGACGGAAAGCTTGATGTTGCCTGTCACGATGTCGGGCCGTTTTCCTTTGATGTCTTTGTCCTCTTGCAGCCGTTGGTAGTTGCCGCTGAATGACAGCGTCATCTTGCTCTTGTCGTTGGCGCTCTTCAGCTTCTTGAACGGTCCGCCACCCAGGTCGTTCAACTGCACCATCAGCGCCGCCTGCATGCCCCGATAGGTCGTTTCGTCAAGCGCGGGATTGGGATTCGGGTAAAAGCTGCCGGAGAAGTTTCCAGTCAATGTAACCTTCGGACCCAGAGGGCACGCCAATATCGCCTTGGCCGCGGCCGGCTCGGTAGCTGCCGGCGTGGTTGCCTTATCGGCAACCGGCGCGTTCCGTTTCCCGGCCGCGGTTGTTTCCGTCTTGGGGTCGCAGGTCAGATCGAACTCGCCAGCCAGGTAAGCGGGCGGGGAAACGGTGGTCGTGGCCGTAGAGCTTGTGGTCGTAGTGGGGCTCGGGAACTGCTGGCTGAAAGAGAGATCTCCATTCCAGCCCTTGGGCAGGTTGGTGACCGCGGTAGTCAATTGCTGGTACTGCGCCTGGTAAGCTGCCATGTCCTTCCCGTACTGCAAGGCCAGTGCCGAGAGCGACTGGTTCTTGACGGCCGCGGCCAGATTGCTCTGGAATGTTGGATCGGTGTCGAACAGTTGAAGGATCTGGTTGGCGAGCGCCTGTACCGCAGTGCCAGCCGTGGTTTCCTGCTCTGAGTACTCGGCTTCCGCCGCCTTTACGCCGGCCGACAACGTGCTCCAGTGGCTCACGAGAAAAGCAGCCTCGTAGTTCTGCAAAGTGGCTGCTTGATTGTTCACGCTACTGCTCAGGTCCCCGATCAGACCGGCAGTGGACGGCGCAACAGTACTCTCGTAGAACCGGTGCACCGTGCTGGCCCGGGGCGAAGTATCCCGGAACGTGTACTTCGCCTGCCACTGCGAAATCGCCTTCCGGCTGGCGCTCTGCAATGGATCGGCCGTGGACGCGATGTTGAACGTGGAGGAAAGCCCAAGCTGAGTAAAGAAATGGAAGTTCTGGTATTTTTCCTGCGTGTTCGCATTCTTGTCGAATGCAAAAACAAATCCGTAGGGCGTTGTGCTCAGCGTCATGGTCGTGCCGCTCACGCTGTCGGCAATCGCCCCGTTTTCCACCGCGATCGCCAGCACTTGGGGAATGCCCACCTCCTGCGCCGCCGAAGTCGTTCCGCTGCCGACAGGCGACGCTCCCGTCTGCGTGTTGGTTTGTCCGGTGACGGCCTTGGCGATTGCCGCGTTGGAGCTGGCAATGCAATCTCCTGCCGCCAGATCGTCGTAAAACATTTGCAGATTGAATTGCTCCAGGCCGCCCGTCACATTCGTGGCGTTGCGCGCCACTGCATCGGGCGCCTCATGCGCGCTGAGCCGCTGATAGTTGAGAACCATACGGGTGGCCATATTCTGCGCCCCAGGCTGAAGATTTGGATCCAGCTCCAGGTGTTTCGGATCGAAGGCCGGGCAGGTCTTGGGGGGTTGGGGTGGTGCGGGCGGCTGCGCCGGCTTCGCCTTTGACTGGCCCGCGGCAATGCCGGAAAGGATTGCAGCTCCGATGGCCAGCAGCGGCACGGCTCTAACTCTCGCAGTCATGAATACTCCTTACGAAAAGCAGGTTTCATCCCCTGGGCCACGGAGCCCGGAAGCGCGGCACGAATCCTCGCCCGGCAATCTGAATCGCGCGGAAACCCGCCGCCACGAAGCGCCGGTTACTGAACAGTAAATGTAAAAACCTGGGAAGCTTCCGGTGTTTCCTTGGGGGTTTCCGGCGTAGTGAAATTGCCTCCGTTGCTCCCCGTCACCTGAAACGAGTAATACGAAAACAAGGGATCGCCGGCCTGAAACGTGCAAAGACACACAAAGCGGAAAATATCGCCTGAATTTCCCGCCACATTGAACTGATAGACGTCTGGATTGTTGCTGGTTGCCGCCAGGTTAGCCATGTTGTACCCGGCACTGGTAAGACAATTACATTGAACTGCCTGCACGGTGACGGTCACCTGCTCGCCATTCGCGGCGGTAAAATCGACCAGCGTATCGGGATTCTGAGTCATGGAACCTCCTCCGTCCTTGTGGCTCTGTTGTAAGGTTCAGGCACGAGAAGTCGCGGAAACCATGTCCGGCCGGTTCTCCGGTCGCAGCATTCTGAGGGGAAAGGATGCAACGATGCCAATGCGGCCGGCAGCGCCCGGATCCCGATCCGAAACGCGCGACCCGGCGCAAAACTGAAGTTGGGAATGGAATGCCTGGCCAAACGCTCCGCCTGAGCCCGCTGGTGCAGCCGAGGATGAAACTTGGCTCAATTCGGCAGGGAAGCAGCAGGAAGGTTCCAAATTCGTGAATCTTTTCGCCAACATCGCAAACCGGCGGGAAAAAGTCAAGCTTATTTTCTTTCTTTGCAGCCAGGACGGCGGAGAAGCGCAACCCCGATCAGCGACGGCCCGTGCATTCAGAAGATAGATACTCGAGCCACTCCTCCATCCCCGCGCCGGTCTTGGCAGATGTCTCGAAAATACGTATCCCCGGCCGGATTTCGTTCATGTTCCTGAGCGCCAGCTCGCGGTCGAACCCGCACGGCCCCGCAATATCGATCTTCGTAATCACGGCGGCGTCGGCGGAATTGAACAGCGTGGGATACTTGAGCGGCTTGTCCTCGCCCTCGGTCACGCTCAACAGGGCCACGCGGATTCCCTCGCCCAGGTCGTAGCTCGACGGGCAAACCAGGTTGCCGACGTTCTCGATGAACAGAAAATCGAGCGCGGCGAGATGCGCGCCAGTGGCAACGGCCGCAGCGCTTTCCGCGGGCGAACCGTTCATGGCCGCCGCAATGCGCGAAGACGGCATGGCGCCCACAGCGCCGAGCGAATCCCATCCTTCCAGGTGCTTGCCGATCATCTCTGCATCGAGATGGCAAATGCCGTGCGTATTGATCTGGCGCACCGGCGCGCCGCTCGCCGCCAGCCGGCGCGCGTCGTTATCGGTTGCCAGATCGCCCACCAGGGCCGCGGCGCGAAAACCGCGCGCCAGCAGTTCACGAAGAGTCCGCTCCAGCAACGCCGTCTTGCCGGTGCCGGGACTGGAGACAAGATTGAGAACCAGCACGCCGGCCGCATGGAAGCGCGCCCGCAGACCCGCCGCCAGCTCGTCGTTCTTCTTCAAAATCCCCCGCCGCAGCTCAACAATTCGCGTCGTCATCTTCTGTCTTTCTCCCCGCTTGCGACGAGCGCTTCGCCCTCCGGCTCCTCAATCTCGATCGACTCAATCTCCAGCTCGCGCCCCTGGCGCAGATCGGCCGCCGGCTGGCCGCACAGGGGGCACCGGAAGCTCTGCACGCCGCCTACCTCCGCATCCACACCGCACGCGGCGCAATGGATCACCACCGGCATCTTCCGCACCGCCAGCGCCGCGCCAGCCAGAGGCGTGCCCTCCGTCGTAACGCTCCAGCAAAACTGCAGCGAATCCTCAACCACCGCGGCCAGCGCGCCCACCCGCAGCCGCACCGCGATCACCCGCGCGCCCGCATACGCGGCCGCCGTCTCGGTGACCGCCTCCACAATACTGGCGGCGATGGAAAGCTCATGCATCTTCTTTCAGGCGCCCGGCAGTGACGCTCCAATCCATTTGCTTACCATTCGCCGGGAACTGAAGCTATTTTCTCACCATTGCCGCCTTTCGGTGGTAAAACAGTAGCCGCAGGCAAATTCGCGCCATCCGTCCTCTCAAAAATCCTCCCGCTGTCCGGAGGTGTATCCATGCGTCCTCTTCCTATCGTGCTCGTCCTTCTTTCCGCATCGCCGCTCGTTACTGCATCCTTCGCGCACGGCCAGGCCAATCAGCCCGCGCCGCCGCCCACGCTGCACACCGGCGCCAATCTGGTTCTCGTCGATGTGGTCGTTACCGATCACGACAAACCCGTCCTCAATCTCGCTCGCGGCCGCTTTCACGTTTTTGAGGACGGTAAAGAACAGACCCTCTTTTCGTTCGACGAACACCAGCCGCCCGCTGCTCCGCCGGCCTTCCTCGCGCCGCAGGCGTTGCCGCCCAACACCTACACCAATGCGCCCGAGTATCCCCAATCGAGCGCCGTAAACGTCCTTCTTCTCGATGCGCTCAACACCCCCGTCGGCAACCAGATGCAGGTGCGCCACAAGATGATCGAGTACCTGGGCACGGTCAAACCCGGAACCATGCTGGCCATCTTCACCCTGGGCACAAAACTGCAAATCGTCACCCCATTCACCGACGATCCAGCCTCTTTGCTGGCCCTGCTCAAGAAGCCCAAGACCAATCCGCAGGTATCGCCGGCGCTCAACACCGCACAGGAAGCCACGCAGGTTAACAACCAGGTCAGCGCCGTAACTCCAACGCCCACCGCCGCCTCGCTCGCCGCCAGTCTCGCGAACACGGGCGAAATCACCTCCGCCCCGATGGACGCTGCTCAGGCTCTGCAGCGATTCCAGGCCGACAGCTCCGCCTTTCAGGCCGACGTGCGCATGAACCTCACCCTCGCGGCCCTGCAGCAGCTGGCAGGCTACCTGGGCGGCATCCCGGGGCGCAAAAACGTGATCTGGCTTTCCGGCTCGTTCCCGCGCGTGCTGTTGCCGGATGCCTCGCTACAATCCGCTGAATTCACCGCCCTGCGGGCTTACGGCGACGAGATTCAGAAGACCGATGACATGCTCACCGCGGCGCGTGTGGCCATTTATCCGGTAGATGCGCGCGGGCTCTGGGGGCCTTCGGAGTTCAGCGCGGCAAGGCCTTTCATTACTCCTGGCCAAGCTCAAAGCGCCCAGTGGGCCGGCCAACGGGAAGAACGATACGCCGAGGAGGCCACGTTGCAGCAGGTAGCCGACGACACGGGGGGCAAGGCATTCCTTGAAACCAACGATCTCGACAAGGCCGTGGCCGGCTCCGTTGACAATGGCGCCAGCTACTACACGCTCGCCTATATCCCCGGGAATGGAAAGTTCGACGGCAAATACCGCAAGATTGAGGTCCGGCTGGACGATGGACACGGCCTGAAGCTGGCCTACCGTCGCGGCTATTATGCCGACGCGCCCGGCGCCTCACCCGGCGCCAATGATCAGACCAGCGCCTTCGCCGCCGCCCTTGCCCACGACGCGCCGGGAGCTACCGAGATTCTCATCAAGGCCCGCGTTCTGCCCGCCACCGATCCGGTATTCCAGGGCGTGAGTCTTCCCACCGGCGC
>JASHRF010000035.1 GCA_030037545.1 Acidobacteriaceae bacterium
TGGACCTGGGCGTGACCGTGTATGCCTCGCGCGATCCGCGGCTCTATGACATTACGCCGGGCAGTTGCGGAGTGGTGAACGACACGCCGCCGGGATGCAAGCCGCTCATCTCGGTGGACCACGCGCCCGACTCCGGCATCATGGGCGACGGCACGATCGATGGGCGCGGCGGCGAAACGCTGCTCCTGCCCCAACGACCAGGGACCCTCGTTGGGAGCTCAGCGTCGGGCCAAGAAACCACGTGGTGGGACTTGGCCGAGCAGGCACGCAAGGGCGGGCGGCAGCAGGTGCCGCGGCTCATCGTCGCCAACCTCTCCGACAACTTTACGCTGTACCGCATCCGGCTGAAGAACTCGCCTAATTTCCACGTGGTGTACGACCATGGCGACGGGTTTACGGTGTGGGGTGTGCGCATCGATACGCCGCAGCGCGGGGCGCGCAACACCGACGGCATCGATCCCGGCGACGGCGCGAAAAATGTCACCATCACGCACAGCTTTATCCGCACCGGCGACGACAATGTGGCCATTAAGGGCGGCCCGGGCGGCGCGACCGGCATGACGATAAGCGACAACCACTTTTACTGGGGTCACGGCATGTCGATCGGCAGCGAGACGCAGGGCGGCGTAAGCCACATCCGCGTGACCGGGCTCTCGCTCGATGGGCCGGACAACGGCCTGCGCATCAAGTCGAATGGCTCGCGCGGTGGGGTGGTGGACGACGTGATCTACGACAACGTGTGCATCCGTAACTCGCCGAACCCGGTTGCGTTCGATACTGCGTACGCGGCAGCGGGCATGCTGACCGGCAATTCGCCGCCCAGTATTGAAGACGTTGTGCTGCACAACGTGCGCATCTCGGGCGGCGGCAAGATCACTTTCAACGGCTACGATCGTACGCACCGAATCGGCGTGCTGCTCAACGGCGTGCAGATTACCGATGACTCCAAATACACCTACGTGTTGAACCACGCCGACCTGCGGCTGGGGCCGGAGCCGACCAATCTTGAGCTGCCGGCGGGAGCGGATTCGACGGTAGTGGGCAAACCGGCGGACGGCACGCAGGCTTCGTGCGCGCCCATGTTTGTGCCATTTCCTGAGTAGTGATGAATGCATCTTGGCTTCACGCGTTGTGTGGCCGCCCACCCTTTCGACAAAAAAGAGTCGAAAGGATGGGGCTCGGAACGGTTGCGGCGAGCGCGCCGGTGCGGTTGTCGCAGCCCGATTGGCGCAGCGGGGCCGGTCGCCAGTCCGAGCACGAGCGCCTCCCCGGCGATCTCGGAAATCGAAAGTACCGTCATTGCGCGCAGTTTACGCAGCCTGCGTGGCGTTTCCCGTGATATGGATCACGACCACTGGTTTCGCGCCGAAGCGAAGTTGCGCCGCGCGTGCAAAAAGAATGCGAGCGGCAGCAGGGAATCAGAAAGCCACCGAGGGCAGCCAGGCACCGGCGGGCTCATTGTAAAAGCCCATGGACATGAGTGTCATGGGCTGGATGACGCGCAAGCCATTGGCCAGACACCAGCGGAAGAGCGCGGCGTTGCGCGTAGGCACCAGGATGCCGGGACCGGCAAAGGAATCGGCGGAGGCGATAAGGGCCTGCAGGTCGAGATTGGTTTCCGCCGTGGCGTGACCGAAGAAGGCAAGCGAAGAGGCATAGCCGGTGATGCGGCCGTCGCGTTCGACGACCAGCGGCGTACCGCGCTCCGTGGCGCCGGCCAGTTCGCGCGCACGGTCGAAGCCATGGACCTGGCGGGCCAGGGCATTGCAGGCGTCAATGTCCGCCGTTTGCGCGGTGCGCACGGTGCATCCGGAGAGCTGGCGCTGTGCGGTACGGCCCGTCATGCAGGAGAGCGGCTCACGCGCGTCGAAGCCGAGGCTGGCATAGAGTGAGAGCGAGCGGTTGTGAAAGGCGGCCTGGACGAGACGGACCCCGGCCGCGCCGCGCTGGCGGGCACGATCAAGCACCGCTTCCATCAACTTGCGTCCAATACCGCTGTTCTGCAGTTGCGGATCGACGGTGGTGGGGCCGACGCCGCCGATGATGGAGCGCTCGTCGAGACAGTTGCTGCCGGCAATTCGTCCGTCGAATTCGGCAACGACAGCATAGAAGCCGGGATGGGCGAAGAGCATCGACAGCAGGTCCGTGGTGATCTCGGGGCCGGGAAAATCGGGCGGAAAAGCGTGGCGCTCGTTGATGGTTTTGAAAGCCTGGTAACAGATCTGGCCGCAGGCAATCGCATCTTCGGAACGCGCCGCACGGATTTCGATGGGGCGAGAGCCGCTTTCGGTAGGCATAGAGCGACCTCCGGACGGGAGCAACAGTATAGCCGGGCGGATGTGCGACTGAAGACCACGTGCCGAAATTTGCGGTCTTTGCCCTTGCCACAGAAGAAAGCCGCAACATTTGGACACCAGCTCTTTAGCTTGGTTTGGAGACGTCCCTCGGAGTCTAAAAATCCCTCGTAGAAAATGCCGCCCTATACGGCGCGACTGAAGCCGCGCCCTTTGAAGAGCGGCTCAGGCCCCGCCTCCGGCTGCACCCCCCATCCAAGACAAAATTACCGCGCTCCGGCAAATATCGCTTATGCTTGTAAGCAATTCCTTTTGCTGCGGCTTGCCGGGCGACACCCATGCAACCAGTGTCTTTAGAGGTCGACGATCTTCGGGAGCAGTATACGCGGGAAATGGCGCTGGTGCGCCAGACCTGCGAGCGCACCGGGGATGGCACGGCCGCGATCCGGCGGCGCTCCGCGGTAGTGGACCGCATCCTGATCGAGTTGTGGCGGCGCGCCTTTGCCGACCAGCCTTCGCAAAATGTGGCCCTGCTGGCGTTGGGCGGTTACGGGCGCAAGGACCTCTTCCCCTACTCCGACATCGACGTGCTGTTCACCTTTGCCGACGAGAAGACCGAGGAACAGACGCGAGAGCCGGTGCGGGGCATCATCCAGGGCATGTGGGATGTGGGCCTGCGCGCCAGCCCCAGCTCGCGCACCGCGAAAGAAGCCGGACGCTTCGATCCGGACAATCTCGAGTTCACGCTGGCCACGCTCGACCGCCGCTTCCTGGCCGGACAGTTTCCGCTTTACCAGCGCCTCCACCAGGTGGCGCTTCCGGGGCTGGTGCTGAGCGAGTGGAACACCATCGCGCAAAAGCTCAACGAGATTGCGCGCGCGCGCCACGTCAAGTACGGGAACACGATTTTTCATCTCGAGCCGAATTTGAAAGAGTGTCCGGGCGGGCTGCGCGACTATCATCTGGCCGTCTGGTTCGCGCTGCTCTTCCACCTGAGAGACACCAAGGAGTGGCCGCGGCAGCGCGGAGGCGTGTTCCAGAGCGCGCGCGGCGACGCCGAGGCGGCTTTCGATTTTCTGGCCGCCGCGCGATGTTTTCTCCACTTCCGCCACGGCCGCGACGACAATATTCTCGACTGGCAATCGCAGGACGAGGCGGCTGCGCTCTCCATCGGTCTGGAAACGCGGGGCACGGCCGATCCCTCCTACTGGATGCGAACCTATTACCGGCACGCGCGCGTAATCTATCGCCGCGCGGTACTGCTGATGGAGCATCTGCCTGCGCCGGTGAGCTTCTATCGCCAGTTCCGGCGCCGGCGCACGCCCATTGCAGGCACGGATTTTCTGCTCGACCAGGGACGCATCGACATCGAGCCGGGCGTGCAGTTCAACGACACCGCGGCCATCCTGCGCGTCTTCGCGCTCATGGCTATGCACGGCTACCCACTTTCGCAAGCCGCTGAAGACCGTATCACCGACGTCCTGCCGGTGTTGGCCATTCACATTCCCGAAGGTCCGTACCTTTGGAACGCCCTGCGCGAAGTGCTGCTTGCGCCCCACGCCGCGCACGCGCTGCGCACCATGCACGCGCTGGGCGTTCTGGAAATGCTCATCCCCGAGTTCCACGGCATCGACGCGCTGGTGATCCGCGACAGCTATCACCGCTACACGGTGGACGAGCACACCTTTCTGGCCATCGACAACGTGCATGGGCTGCGCCAGCCCGCCAACGAGCATGAACAGCGTCTGGCGCAGTTGCTCCCCGAAATTGACCGCCTCGACCTGTTCATGCTGGCGCTGCTGCTGCACGATACGGGCAAGGCGCGGCGCAACGGCGAACATTCCGCCCAGAGCGTGGAGCTTGCCGACGCTTTTCTGGCGCGGCTGGATTTCGATGCCGAGGAGCGCGAGTCGATTCTTAAGCTCATCCGCCTGCACCTGGAAATGTCGGTAGCCATGCGGCGCGACATCTTCGACATGGAAAACGTGCGCGGCTTCGCCGAGAAAATCGGCAGCCCGCAGGTACTGAAGATGCTCACCATCATGACCTTCGCCGACATCAAAGCCGTGAATCCAGAAGCACTGACGCCGTGGAAGGCCGAGACGCTGTGGCAGTTTTACATGGCCACAGCCAATTTTATGGACCGCTCGGTGGACGAGACGCGCTATCACGCGGCCATCGATCCCACGCTGCTCAACCGCATCCGCTCCATGGTTCCCGCGCCACAGTACGACGCGTTGAAACAATTTCTCGAGGGCCTGCCGCAGCGCTATTTGCAAACCCGCTTGCCGGAGCAGATCCGCAGCCACTTCCAGATGGCGCTCAATCTCCAGAAGGATCCTGTGCAGCTTGACCTGCGGCCCAGCCGGCAGCTCTATGATCTGACCGTGATTACGCGCGACCGCACCCGGCTGTTTGCTGACGTGGCCGGCGCGCTGGCCGCCTGGGGCATGAGTATTGTGCGCGCCGGCGCCTTTTCAAACGACGCCGGCGTGATTGTGGACAGCTTCCAGTTCTCCGACGTTTTTCGGACCATCGAGCTGAATCCCAGCGAGGGCGACCGGTTCCTCGAGAACATGCACGACGTGGTGGCGCAGAAGGCTGTAGTGGCGCAACTGCTGGAATCACGCCGGCACCTGAACAATCCTGGAAATCTGAAGATGGAAGTCGCAACGCGCCTGGAGTTCGATTCGGAATCCTCTTCACACTCCACTTTGTTGCAAGTCGTGGCCCAGGATCTGCCCGGCCTTCTGCGCCAGATTGCGCTCACCCTCAGCTTGCACCAGTGCGACATCAAGGTGGCGCTCATCGACACCGAAGGCGAAACCGCGATTGACGTATTTTATCTGACCAGCCAGGGCGGCAAGCTGACTTCCGAAGCGCAGGAGACGCTGGGCAGGGATTTGCGGGCGGCGCTGGAGGCGATGCGGCTGCCGGCGCGGGCGTGAACGTGAATCGAAGACAAAAACGCGAAGTTGCGCCAGGATGCGCTGGTAGCCTGAACCCATTACCAGGCAACTGGTCTTGCACGTTACCGCCCAGGAGGCGGACAGCTGGCTGTCGAAGCTGGAAGCGGGAGAGCAAGCCGAGGTTCCTGAGTGACCCAGCGTTTTTCTCTGTGATGTTCGGCGCTACGGCGGGCCGTCGAAAGGCGAATCTTTCCATGCCAGGTATTCGTCAAGCAGCTCGGCCACCAGTACCGCTGTGGGCACGGCGACCAATGCGCCCAAAACCCCGGCCAGCGCAAAACCGAAGAGCAGCGCCACCAGGATGCCCAGGCCGGGAAGGTTGACGCGGTTCTGCATGATGCGCGGCGTAAGGTAGGAGTTCTCGATCCAGATGTAAACGACATAAAAGATGGCCACGCCGAGCACCGTGGTCCACGAATGGATGGCGGCAATGGCCAGCACCAGCACGATAGTAATGGCCGCGCCCAGGACGGGAATGATGTTAAGCAGGCCGGTGAGGAAGCCCAGGGCATAGGCATAGCGCACGTGCAGCAGCGCGTACACAATGGTGCTGCACACGCCCAGGATGAGCATGAGGCTGGCCTGGCCGAGCAGCCAGCGGCCCATGCGCACGGCGGAACGGCGAAGCGTCTGGTCGAGGCGCTCGCGGCGGCGCGGGGGAATGAAGGAAAGAAACCACGCGTAAGCGACGTCGCCCTCGAGGATGAAATAAATGGTGAGCACCAGGCAGGTGAGCAGATCGGCGATCTTGCCCGCCCAGTCCTTGACCGCAAGCAGGATGTAGGTTGCGGCGTGACTGACAAAGCCCTGCAGTCGGGAGGTGAACTGCCCGCCATCAAGCCGGTTCAGCAGCGGAATGCTGTGCAACTTTCCAATCAGCGCGGGCAGGGTTGGCGTTTGACCGCTGAGCTGTTCCAGGTCGTGAGCCACGGGCGGAATCGCCAGGAAGCCGAAGCCGGAGAGCGCACCGGCCACGATCAGTAACATGATCGCGACTGAGGCCGCTTTATTGGGGCGCCAGCGGCGGATATGCCACCGCTCCACCGCGCGCACCACAGGCATCAGCACCACGGCAAAGAGCGCCGAGACGTAGAGCAGGAGAATGGCGTTCTGGGCCAGCCAGACTAGACAGGCGGCCAGCGCCAGGGCGAAGGCGAAGACGATATTACTGCGCGGAGTGCGCGCTTTCCGCGTTGCATCAGTCATGCGGCGGCTTTGCAGGACCGGACGGAATCTGGCTCCGGCCGAAATAGAAAAGATAACACCTTCGGTTCTGTTTTATTTTTTCTCCTCGCTCTCGATGTCCACGTTATGCGCCTGCGCGATCTTCTCCAGGATCTGAAAATTCTGGTCGAGCACCTGTGCGTCTTGCCTGGCGGCCTGCGCGAGCGCCTGGTTGGCGGTGTTCTGGGCCTCCTTGTGGAACAGCTTCAAGGTCTGCTGCTGTTCCCGGGCCATGGCCTGCAGGTAGGCGGTTTCGAACTCCTGGCCGGAGAGCGCCTCCATCTTTGCGATCTCCTTCTTCTCCTTCTTCGATGGTCCCTTCGGCTCATCCACGCCCAGTTGCTTGGCCGCCGGCTGGAACTGGTGATCGAGTTCCGTGTGCACCTTCACCATCTGCTCGCCGAACTGCTTCACGTCGGGGCTGGTGGATTTCTGCTCGGCCAGCTGGCTCAGGCGAACCTGGGCCGTGTCGTTCTCCAGGGTATTCCGCACAAAATCCTGGGCGTCCATTCTCTCGAAATTCACCTGGTCCTGGTTAGTTCCGGCGGCAGCCGGGTTTTCGGGGGCCTGGGGTGCGGGCTGCGGCGGGCCGCTGGGCATGGGTGCCCCGCCGGGTTGCTGCGTGAAGGCAGTCGCGCCGCCGAGAAGCAGCGCCGCCAAAATTGCGATTTTCCGAGCGCATCCGGCTGGGATCATTGAGCTTCCCTCCTCTTCCCGCGGCCGCGTTTCCCCCCTCCCCGCGCGCCCATCCAGTGGATGGATGCCGCGGCCCGCCACGAGAGTTGTTTGCAAAGATAGGGTTAAGGGACTGAAGAACCAAGGGACCTTGGAATTAGCGGGATGGCCACTCTTCGACCACGATCCCCAGGTCGTTGAGCTGGCGGAGAATGGTTTCCAGGTTGCGACGGATGGCCGGGCGAACCTTGGCAGGGGCGTCGGACGACTCGGCCACTGCGATCACGCGGCCGTAGGGCCAGGCGCCGGTCGGAATCGCGGATACGGCTTTGTCGATATCGGAGAGGCGCACCTGCATTTCTTGGCGACGCGCGGCCTCGGGACGCAACAGCGTTCCCTGGCCCGCGGTGCTGGTGTTCACGTCTTCAAACAGGATGCGCAGGGTTACGTAATTGGGGCCCACGGCGAGAAACGGGTTGCTCCACTGCGAGGGCTCGTGCACGTCCACATACATGCTCTTGGTGGGCAGTGGAATCTGCTCGATGGCGGCGCGCTCCTGGTCGAGCTCGGTCGCATTAGCCTGGGCGCGGTGCTCGGCGTTGACGGCGCTATGCGCGGCGCCGGCCACCGCCTGCTCTTCCCTGTGGCAGGCGATGAGAGCTAAAGGGAACAGCAGAAGCAGGGCCCAGATGCCCTTGCGTTGGGGACGCGGAATCACGTTTTCAGGATAGCAGGACCGGGATTGCGCGGTCTTGCCGCGAGCCGGCGCCTTGATATCCTTCAGGTGTTTGCCGGTCGAGTGCATCGCTCATGCCCAGCCTGAAAATCGAAATCGAACAGCAGCGCCCGTTTTCCGGCCCTGAGGAGGAAGCGCTGCTGAACCTGATGCGCACCTCGGATTGCCTGGAGCGCGCTTTGGAGCGCAAGATCCGGCCCTGGGGGGTGACCGCAACGCAGTACAACGTGCTGCGTATTCTGCGCGGCGCCCAGCCGGAGGGCCTTACTTGCGCGGCTATCGGCAGACGCATGATCGCCGCTGAGCCCGACATCACGCGCCTGCTGGCGCGGCTCAAGGCCCGCAAACTCGTCCGCCAGCGGCGCGATCAGCAAGACCGGCGCGTGGTATGGACGCAGATCTCGGAGGCCGGGATGGAGCTGCTGCAATCGATGGAGCCGGTGATCCAGCGCGCTCCCCGCGAGCTTCTGGACCACATGAGCGCCACCCAGCTTGCTCAGCTGAGCCGCCTGCTGGAGCTGGCGCGCGCCCACGGAATTGGGGGCCAATCCAGAGTCAGTTGCGAGGGGAAATCGTGAACGGGCGTTGGTGCCCTCATGTCCTTTCGACAGGAAAAATAGTGCCCGGCCCACGGGGAAACCCAGCTCCCAGACGGGGCGCCGGAGATTGGCCTTTTGCTCGGGATGGGAAAATGTAGCAGGCCGAGTTTACTCGCCGATGACTTTGTGGGCCAGAATCTCTTCGTCCACTTCGGCGTGAATGATCTTGTTGTGCAGGCAATAGAGAGCCAGCTCCAGGCGGTCGCTTACGCCCAGCTTGTCGTAGATCTTGCGCAGATAATTCTTGATCACCTGCTCGGTGGTGCCGAGCTGGAAGGCGATTTCCTTGTTGCGCTTTCCCTGCGTGATGCAGGTGATGATCGCCATCTCCTTGGGCGACAGGCGGGGTTGGCTGCGGGGGCTCACCAGGGCCGCCGCCTGAGCCCGATAAGCCTCGATGACCCAGTTCACAGACTGGTTGTCGATCCAGGTCTCGCCGGCTGCGATGCGGCGCACACAGCGCACCAGCAAATCCGGTGAAATAGACCGGGAGATGATGCCGCGAACGCCTCGGCGGTAGAGATCGACGGTCTGGTTTTCGTCGGAAGCCGAGGCCTGCACGATGAGCTTGACGTCGGGCGCGCCCTTGAGCAGCTCCGGAATGGCGCTGGCGGTTCCGGCCAGCAGGCCGCCTTCCATCAATACGACGTCGGTGGGAAAGCGCTCGATGGACGAGCGCAGGGCCTCCAGCGAATCGGCCTGGGCCACGACGCGGAGGTCGTCTTCGAGCGCAAATACCTTGCGAATGCCCACGCGGTAAATAGCCTGCGAATCCGCCAGGATAATGCGGATGACGCCGGGTTTTTCCGTTCCATCGGATGATTCGGCTTCGGGGGCTTGGTCGAGCGGATCCATAGTCGGCTGTGCCTAAAGGCTTTGCGGAAGGTTACAAGGCCCAGCCGATCTCGTCAAGCCGCCGCGTCTTGGCGGTGCGACGGACCGGAGGATTCATCGGGCTTGGCTGTCCTTCCTCAAACCGGCCGAAAACCAGTGGGCCTCAGTGCTCTGCAAAGCGGTAATCGTCAATGGTTGCGGCAGCGAGGTACTGTTTTTGGCTTAAAGAGCAGCGTACCACACGTCCCGTGCAATGAACCAGCACGTCGTGAGATGTGCCCAGTACCTCACCGGGCATGCGCAGCGAATACCGGAGCGGCGTGCCCTTCTTGAGGCGTCGTTGGAGCACAAAAAGAATTCCGCTGGCGGAGATATTGCGGGTAGAGGCGGGAAACTCTTCCTTTTCAGATTCCAGAAGGGCAGGCAGTTGCAACGGAAAGCGCACCGCACAGCGCACTTCCCGGGTCCGCGCAACCGATGCGGGCGCGGATGATTCTGGCAAAGGTTCCGATCTCGGTGCATTCATAGGCTGGCGCTTTCAGGTTGCCGGCGTTCCCAGGTGCTGGTAGAAGGCGAGTGGGATTCTCAGCAGAGTCTCCCCTTGTTGTCACCCTTTCCAACTGTCACCTTACGCGAGATTGCGGCCTCCAACCACGGCACGAAAGTTTGCGGAATGGTAACCACTTGCAGTTGGGTACATGGCGGACGAGCGCATCGTGGCGCGGTTGTAGATGCGTTGCATGGGAACGCGCTGTCCCACGCCGTTGCGGTAATAGAGCCGGTTTCCGGCCGGCTCCAGGCTGCGGATGTCCACGATGGCAATCCCCAGCCTCCGCGCTGTCACCTCAAAATCCGGGCGCGTCTTCTGGCCCAGCGGATCGATCTCAGTCAATACCACATTCCCCTCCGCGAACCGTTCTTGCTAATAACTCCTGGTATTCGTTCTCCCCCAAACCGCCCAGGAAATGGCCCAGCCCGTGCTCCAGTTCAAAAACTTCGCGATACGCGGAGCAAAGGACCGCCTGATACGCGTAGACCGACGGAAAGGCCTGAATCTCGACCAGCCGGGAGGCGAGCGGCCGGCCGGATTTTGCACCAGTGCAAAATCCGCGGTTAAAGCGTGTTTACGATCTCCTGGAGCGTGTTTCAAAAATAGGTTTTTGAAAGGGACGGCTTCAGCCGTGCCGTGCAAAATCCGCCGTTTATGCGGCTTTATTGGATGCTGCACAAGTAACGTCCTACGAAACGCGCCGGAGGCGCGGCGTTCGATAGCCCCGCGCTTCAGCGTGAGGAAGGCAGATTCCACAAATCTTTTCCGGAGGCCCGAAAGGACGGCGCAAGGACATTTCTTATGCATGAATCAATAGCCGCTGAGGGATGGTTCCTTGATTGTCCCAGCAGCATTTTTGAAACACGCTGTAAGAATCAGTTTCAAAAAGCGCTGATTGAACCGGGTGCGCAAATCGGGAATCAATTACGGCTTCCTGTCGCATTCAGGATAGGCTCGATGCCGCGGGAGTGGCATGGCGGCGCGCTTGTGTAGTGAAACCAACGCGACAGAGATAGTTCGGTAGATTACTAAATGATTACCAAATTCCTGAAAAAAGATTACGTGAGAAATGGCGAATAATGAGCGAAATAAACCTCTTTGTAGCCCAAAAGGGCGATTTCTCGAAGGGACTGGGACATTTCTGTGAAAATTATTGACTTTTATTACTTTTGTGGTAGCCAAACTTACCCGTTTGGGTTAGTCTGACTGTGCATTCGTTTCTTCGTTTGTGCAAGGAGTTTCCTCCCATGAAGTCGGGTCGCAGGTTTGCTTTTCGTGGCGTTCTATTCGTAGTGGCGTTGGCGCTGGCTTCTGCCTACGCGGTGTCCCCCACTTCGGCCCATGCTCTGCCGGCCGTAAGCATCCACCAGGCCGTAGCCGCCGCCGAGCCGATCATTCCGTTCCCGCCTCTTGCTGCCGCCGCCGAGCCGATCATTCCATTCCCGCGTCTTGCCGCCGCCGCCGAGCCGATCATTCCATTCCCGCGTCTTGCCGCCATCGCCGAGCCGATCATTCCGTTCCCGCCTCTTGCAGCTGTCGCCGAGCCGATCATTCCGTTTCCCCCTCTTGCTGCCGTCGCCGAGCCAATCATTCCGTTTCCCCCTCTTGCCGCCGCCGAGCCGATCATTCCGTTTCCCCCTCATTTCGCCGCTTAGGCTGTCATCATCCCGCCCTGCCTCGGTCACCGGATGCGTACACATCGATTAATCGATTCGTGTAGACTTCGCCTTTCGAATTTGCTGCTAAACTCGATCCTAAGCAGCCAAAGGGAGGGCGTTCCGTGAGCATCGAGACCATGCTCTGGTTATCGGGCAGTGTGGGCGAAGCAGCGGTCATCGGCTTACTCCTCTTCCGTCGCATCTGGCGGGCCTTTCCCTTGTTTCTGGCTTATAGCGTTTGGACGCTGGTTGGGAACGCTGCAGGTTATGCCATCTTCCGTACGCACATCGCCGGCTACGCCACAGCCTACCTGGTGATGATGTTGCTTGACTCAGTATTGTTATTTGGCGTCCTGGTCGAGCTGGGCATGTCGATCCTTCGCCCCCTGCGCGCGTCACTGCCCCGGATCGCTCCTCTGATAGTTTCTTGCTTGATCCTTGCCCTAGGCGCCGCTATTTGGCCGTTTACAGCTTATCCGGGGGCCAGCCATTTCTCTCCGGAATCGGCGGTGGCGGCGCATATCCAGCAGGATTTTTCCGTTCTCCGGGTGCTGGCCTTCCTGGCTCTCGCCGCCTTCAGCCAGTTGCTGTCGATCGGATGGCGCGACCGGGAACTCCAGATTGCCACAGGGCTCGGCTTTACGTCGCTGGTCGGGCTGGCCGTGGCCATGCTGCACACACATCAAACAACAGCGACACAATACATCGATTGGAACCGGCTTGTGGTCGCCAGCTATCTTTGCTCATTGTTATATTGGGTGGTCAGTTTTGCCCAGGCAGAGGAGAAGCGGCGGAAATTCACGCCCCAGATGGAAAGCATGTTGCTGGCTGTGGCCGGCGCCGCGCGCAGCGCGCGGATAGCGCTGCGGAGTAGCGTGCCGCCCGAGGATCGCAAGCCTTGAATTTCCGAGTTTTGGCGCCTCAGGCTAACCCAAGTTACTTAAGTCCATACCCTTTCGAATGGAGCGGAATAGCACTAAAGGGTGATAAATCCGCGATTTTTTTGTACACAACTGCCGGGATTTCTGCTATCAGTATTAGGTACACACAATTCCGCTCGGGATCGTAGCGCTTGGCGAAAGGCCTACCAAGTCCCAAGTTAAGGGCCTCCAATGATTCTACCGTTGCTCCAGCTCGCGGTGATTGTTGCCATTGGATACTACCTGTGTCTGTGGCGAAGGAATGTCCGCCGCCGCAATGCGCAGACCTGGGAAACGCTTCTAGCTCGCCTGCGCCCGGAGTGGAGCGCTCGAGAGCTGAACGATCGCTTCCTGTGGCAGGAAGGCGTGAACGCCACTCCCGATGAAGCTTGGCGCCGCATGGAGGGCCCCAAGGGCCTGTGGGTGATGTACCAGAATGCGCGGGTGATGCTGGATATGGCCGACTACGCAAGCAAGCACTGCGAGGGCGTGGACCGGGTGCTGGTTTCCACGCTGCACAGCGACGCATTGCAGATTCGCGTTTGCGTGTTCGCCGCCCTGGCGCAGTACGCCTTCACCGCGGCCAGCGAGGGCGTTCGCATCAATGCCTATCGCGCCGCTTCGATGTACACCGGGATGGCCGCGCGCATGACTGCGCTGCTGCAGAACTACGCCGCCGTCATGGTTCCCGATTTCGTAGCCGCCATGTAATCCAGCTTTCTCCTGCCCATGAAAAACCCCGGCCTTGGCCGGGGTTTTTTCTTGCTTCCGCCCAGGCGGCATCACACCGGGTTGGCAATGAGAAACGCGCTGATGCGCTGGTACTCATCTTCGCTCAGCCGGAAAGTGAGCGCGGACGCCGTCTCCTCGACCTGGCGCGCATTGCGCCCGCCCACGATGGCCGCGGTGATAGCCGGATGATGCAGCGTCCAGGCGACGGCTGCCACGCCCGGGGCGACGCCGTGCCCGCTGCCGATCTGGCGCAGCAGGTCGACAAGGCGGAGGTTGCGGCTGAGGCGCGGCTCGTTGAACTCAACCCCTTTGCGCCGCCAGTCGTCGGCCGGCATTGAGGCCACTCGTTCCGCCGTCATCTTGCCGGTGAGCAGCCCCGAGACCATGGGCGAGTAGTTGATGACGCCCATGCCGTGCGCCTGCGCGTAGGGCAGGATTTCAGCCTCGATGGCGCGCCGCAGCATCGAGTAGGGCGGCTGCAGGCTGGTGATGGGAGCGATCTTCCGCACGCGCTCCATCTGCTCCACGTTGAAGTTGGAAACCCCGATCCAGCGAATCTTGCCTTGGCGGCGCAGTTTTTCGAGCGCCTCCCAGCCTTCTTCGATTTCGTCCTCGGGATTGGGCCAGTGCACCTGGTAGAGGTCGATCGTGTCCACGTGGAGCCTGCGCAGCGAAGCTTCCAGCTCCTCGGCCACCGATTCGGATTTCAGCGAGTTGTAGATGGACTTGTCGCCGCGCCAGCGCATGGAGCACTTGGTGAAGATATAGGGCCGATGGCTCGTGCCCTGGAGAGCGCGCGCCACTACATCTTCCGAGTGGCCAAGGCCGTAAATGGCCGCGGTATCGATCCAGTTGATTCCCAGATCGAGGGCGCGATGAATGGCGGCGATGGAATCGCTGTCGTCCTGCGGTCCCCAGGCGTATTGCCAGTCTCCGCCGCCGATGGCCCAGGCTCCGAAGCCGACGGGCGTAAGGTCCATATCGGAGTTGCCCAGTTTGCGCAGAGTCACAGTCGCCGCATTTGTCATAACACCAAGGTAGATGATGCACGCCACCGGTTGGCTTCACATCGACTGTGGATTTTCCGAGGATTCTTCCGCGTTGCGCTATGCCGGCAAGCCGGTCTTTCAAAACGCTGGCGCAGCTTGCCCTGCGCGAGCATCTCGGTCTGGATGTGCGAGCGCAAGTCGCGCGTGACCGGATCGCCGCTCTGGTGCTCCTCTTCAATGCCGAGAGAAAATGAGGGCCGCATGACGAGCCTCCGCGGGATGGCTTGGGGCCATTGTAGCCGGAGAGGTGAGTTGCCTATTTATTTGGGCAATAAGCTGCGAGCGATGGAATCGAGCACGCCGTTGAGAAAATTTATCGACTCCGGAGCCGAATAGCGGCGCGCGATCTCAAGAGCCTCGTTGATGACGATGGGAAACGGCGTGGCCTTGAAGCCCAGCATCTCCGCGACGGCCATGCGCAGCAGGTTGCGATCGACGGCGGACATGCGCTCCAGCCGCCAGTTCTGGGAGTGCTGCGCGATCAGCTCGTCGATCTGCTCGTGCCGCTCTTCAGCCACGCGAAACAGATCCTCCGCAAAGCCGCGCGCCGTGTCATCCACCGCGTCGCCCGATTTCCAGAACGTGGCGCGCACCTGGTCCGGTGACTGCTTGCCCAGGTCGGCCTGAAACAGCATCTGCATGGCCAGCTCGCGCGCCTTGCGCCGCGACCCCGCGCTCAAACCCGGCCGCCTTGCTCGATTTTGCGGCGCAGGCTCACCATCTCGATGGCCGCACAGGCCGCCTCGAACCCCTTGTTCCCGGCCTTGATGCCGGCGCGGTTCAGCGCCTGCTCCAGAGTTTCGCAGGTGAGCACGCCAAAGCTGTGGGGAACGCCGGTTTCCTGCTGCGATTGGCCGATGCCGCGCGCCACTTCGTTGTAAATGGCCTCGTAGTGCGCGGTATCGCCGCGCAGCAGGCAGCCCAGGGTCACAATCGCGTCAACGTTGCCGAGGCCCGCCAACGTGCGCGCCGCGGCCGGAATCTCCCACGCACCCGGCACGCGTACCAACTCAATGTCCGCGCGCGTGGCCCCGCTGCGCAGCAGCGCATCGAGCGCGCCTTGGAGCAGTCGATCGGTAATGACGGCGTTCCAGCGCGCGACTACGATGGCAAACTTCATGCCCGCGGCGGAGAGATCGCCCTGGAGAGCGAAGGGCTTGCCTTGGGCGGGATCCGACCACGCCCAGAAGCTGAACTTCGATCCCGGCTCCGGCTCAACGGTAAACAGGCGCGATTTCCAGTGCGTTTCTTCGATGTCGGAAAGCTGCGCCCCCGCGTCTCTGCCCTGCCTGCGCAGCCACGCTTCGGCGGCTTGGTGCGCAGCATCGAGCGAAGTGACTTCGATGAAAAAATCCGAAGCGTAGGACGTGGCTCCGTCGATGATTTCGAGCCTGGCGAGGGGCGCGGAAAATGAAGCCGCCCGGCCTTGCTCGTCCTGCCATCCCTCGCCCTGCGTAAAACCCAGCGCGGCCAGAAGCCCGGCCAGCCGCTCATACGCCTCCGGGCTGCCGGCGCGATGCAGGAACGAGATCCCTTTGATCATGGCTCGATTGTATTTCAGTGGCTAGTGGTTAGCGGCCGGTGACCCAACCCAGCACAGCCGGCCGGGGCGAATGCCGATCACTGACCGCCGCCACTCGCCTTTATGTGACCGGCCGCGGCTTCACCTCGATGACGGTTGCTGGGACAATCGTCCCCGTGCCGGTATAGGTGCAGCCCGCATCGGTGCTGACGCTGCAGGCAGGCAGGTTGGGGCTGACCTGCTGCGTGTCGGTGGGCACTGAAGTGGAATTGATGACAGTCGGAATGCTGATGTAGTGAATCATGTTGTCGCCCGCGGTGGAGACAAAGAAGTACGAATTGTCGGGACTAAAAGCGCCGGCGATGGGCCCCGTTATATTGGCGCTGCCGGCGAGCGGAACATAGCCCACTGTTCCCGCGCCGCTCGACGCCGGCAGGTAATAGGGCAGCGAGGCGCCGGTGGCGGTTCCGTTGTAGGTAATGAAGGCCAGGCTGGTTCCCGTGTTTCCCCCCACCGGCACCGGCGTGGAGCCGGCGACCACCTGGTTAACCGAGGCTGCGCTCACGTCCGAGATTGTCTGTTGCGTGAAGGAGGAGCCAGTGAGAGTGAGGCCAGCCATGGTCTGCACGCCGGTGGTGGGGTCGGTGCTGACCGGGCACTCTGGCGGCGTGGGAATCGTGTTGGTAGTAAGGCCGGCCGGGATGCTGACGGCTATATCGGAAAGCGTAATGGTGTTGCCGGAATTCCAATTCGCGCCCAGGACGTGGTGTCCCTGGAAAGTGGCGGCCAGCACATCCGACTGCACGGCCTCGCTGTCACCCTGCGGATAATACAAGATGCTGGCTTGGTTGCCCACTGTGCCCGACGGGCACCAGGTATGCGCCACCGTCGGAGTGCCGCGCAGGTACGCGCCTATGCTCGGAATCAGAACTGCCGGAGTTTGCGATGGCTCCGGAATTGCTCCCGCCGTGTTGGGCTGGGCGGTACAGGAGGGGATCGCATCGGGCGGCAGCGGGCTGGGCGGCAGCGAATACGTGCTCCATCCGAAATTCGCGTTATAGACGTATAGCGTGTCGGTGTGTCCGGTAATGGGAAGCGTGGCGCCACAGCTCGCCGGCGTATTCAGGTCCGCATTGTCTGTGATGTACAGAGTCTGCGAATCCGGCGTCCATTCCGCGGCGTTGCCCATCCCCGGGAAGCTGACGGCCGACCCACCGGCCGAGGCATATACGTAAAACAAATGGCGCGCCTGGTCGTTGATCAGCACGTGGGAATTGTCGGGCGACACCGCCAACACCGCTCCGGGAATCGTCTGCTGCGCGGAAATGGCATTGGAAGAAGTGCTATAGACCATCAGCTCTCGCGGCGAGCCGAAGTAAAGATTGTTCCCACCCCGGTCCATCATCATGGAGTTGGGCACGTAGGGCAACTCCACCGAGGCGCCTACGGTTCCGGTGATCAGCTCGATGGGCTCGAAATACTGTGAGGTTCCCGGCGCTCCGAACCACACATAGTCGCTGGCCGTGCCGGGGGTGGTCAGGTTCACCGCGTTGGAGGAAATGGGCATGCCGGTGCCGTTGAAGCCCACCTCGTTGGTGGGTGCGGGATTGCATGATGGGGGTTGGCAGATGGCTGTAACCGAGGCCGCGCCGGGGTAATTCGTGGTGATGGCTCCGCCAGCGCCGGCCGTAATGTCGATGGGGTTGGTGGACTGGTAGGTGAGCCCCAGACCGGTAATCACGGTTCCGTTCGTATCGTAGACCGTAGTGGTCAGGTTCTGCGGAACGCCCTGCGTAACCGTGCCCGAGGTCGCGCCGTTGGCCAGATTCACGCTGATTGTGGCCGGTGGACAGGTGGAGAAGTATCCTGCCGACGATCCTGAGCCGGCTACCGATGCCGTGATGACCGTGGTGCCGGGCTGCTCGGCGGTGATCGTGTTGGCGACGGCGTTGGTGGTCGTGCTGGCGATGGAGCTGATGGATGCGACTGAGGCCGTGCCCACGGTGAAGCTCAGGGCGCCGATCGCCGACGCGCAGTTGGGAACCGAGGTGACCCCCGGTGCCAGCCCGCTCGGGCAGGTATAGCCGCTGGGGCTGACTGAGGCCGGTGCGCAGAGCTCGTACTGCGCCCCATTGCTGCCCGCGTAGCAGGCTTGCGCGTCGAGGTCCGCACTGGAGCCCTGCGATATACACCCCGACGGACCCACCAGCGAGATGGATGTCACCTGCGGATGCACATACACGGCCACCGGGTTCGATGTGACGTTATCGGCCGAGGCCGTAATGTAGCCCACCGCGTAAGGCAGATAGCCGGTACTGGAACTGCCCGTAGTGGGCAACGGGTTGGGGGGATAGCAATAGGTGTAATTCGGAATGGTGCCGCCGCTGTTGCGGTTCCAGGTTCCCGCGCAGATGTCGCCGGTAGGCGAGATGTCCACGTACGCGGGTTCGGTGGTGCCCCAGCTGAACGACTTGCTGCCGACAGAAACCGTGGTTTGCACGCAACTGTAGGCCACAGGACTCGACGCCTGGATGGTCTCTCCGTAGAACAGGGAAATACCCGAATATTGCGGTTGCAGAATAATGGAAAACACTTGGGTCTGCAACATGCCGTAGCCCGAGGTCTCGGGACAATACTTTCCAGCCGGGTTGCGGTAGCATCCCGAAATCGAAACCCCGGCAGGAATTGCCAGGCCCAACAAGCAAATAAGCGTCAAAAACCGCCGCATGAATCCTCCCCGCCCCGCCTATCGAACTGCGGAACGGTCTCTCTCA
>JASHRF010000036.1 GCA_030037545.1 Acidobacteriaceae bacterium
ATTCATGTGTCCGGCGATCTGGCGCTTATCGATGGCCTGGAACGCGTGACCGGGACCATGACCAACGGCCAGCCGCTGGATATGTGGTTCCGATTTACCACCGGCCTGCGCAAAGTGAATGGGCAATGGCTCGACTTTCACGATCATGTCTCGGTGCCGGCGGATTTCTCGACGGGGAAGGCGGTTGTGGACCTGAAACCGTGAGGCAGCGGTTCTGGCGGAGTTGGCTTTCCCGGCTTCAGCGGCAGGGTCCGTTGCACGCCGAGGAGATCGCCATATTGGTGATGGTGTCCCATTCCTCCTGGTTGATGGCGGGTTGCGGATATACGTCGATGTAGAGTTTGTGGACCAGCACCATGTCTTTCGCGGGGAGAACTGTGATGTACTGCCCGGCGGCGCCGCGGGCCTCGAACGCGCCCTGGAACGGATTGATGTAGACGCCGCTGGGAAATGGCTCCGCATCCCACGTCCACCACATGAGGCCGAAGCCCCAGCGCTCCGGCGATCCCAGCGCGCGCAGATACGGTGGATTCATCTCCTCGAACGGGGTGGTCACCGATGCCGACTGAGCCACCCAGGAAACCGGAATGAGCTGCTTCCCGTTCCAGTTGCCGTCGCGCAGCATCAGCAACCCCAGCCGCGCCATGTCGCGCGTGGAAAGATACATGGCATATTCCGGATGCGCCTGCCCGGGATGAACGATCTTCTTCTGGATGCGGCGGTCGAAGTCCTGCATGTGGAGCGGTTCGGCAAGATCGGTCTGGAGCGCATCGTAGATGTTCTTTCCGGTCAGCTTTTCAAACGCCGTCCCCGCTGCGTTAAAGTCCCAATCGTTGTAATGGAAGTACATGCCGGGCAATTCCGACCCGCGACGCGGTTGCGATGCCTGGATCAGATCCCGCTCCGGCGAATCGTTGCCGGGCAGCAGATAAATGCCGGAGCGGCCGGCAAGCAACTGCTCCAGCGTGGCGTTCTTTTCGGTGGGCAAAAACGGCCTGCCGGGCTCCGCCAGTCCCAGTTGCTCTACCGTCTTGTTCAGGTCGATGGCGCCGCTCTCAACATACTTCCCATAGAGCATGGAGAGCACGCTTTTGCGCACCGAGGCAATCTTGCTGACGCGCGCTGTATCTCCGTAGCTGAAGATCAGGCGCCCATGCACCACCATCATCATCGCCGTGGTGGGTCCGGCGGCCAACCAGGCGCGCAGCGCTTCCAGCTTTCGCGACGAGTAGCCCTGGGATTCCGGAGACACAAGCTGCCAGTCTTTTGCGGGGAAACCGGGAGCATTGGCCTTGGTTTGCGCAACTTCGGACTGAGCCGCCAGCGCAGCCATCAGGGCCGCGGTAAGAAGAGCTCGCGCTATCGTTGAATGCCTGCGGGAGGCCGGCGAAGTGCGGCGCTCATTCATAAAATCTCCAACTCCCCGTCGGACCGCCGGCTCCGCTAACACCGCTTACTTCTCTGTCAGGCCCAGCGCGGCCAGCACCTTTCCGTCCACCTGCGCGGGCTGGCTGCCGGTCTTGGTGACCACCCCGAAGTTGCCGCGGTAATCCCACATAGCCCAGCCGATGCCGTCGGCTTCGAGCGCGGTGCGCACATCGCGAATCCAGTTGGCGCGCGAGACCGGATCGCTGTGGTCGCGGAAGACGCCGAACTCGTCGCATAGGAGCGGTACGTTGTTGTCGCGCGCCCAGGCCGCCGCCTCGTCGATCATCAGGCGGATACGATGGCCGTTCCAATTGTCGAGCCAGTAATTCTGGAGCTGATAGCGGTCGGCGGCGTCGGGAACCTCCTGCAGGAGTTGCTGCATGGTGGCATCGTCGGGAGGGTAGGGAATGGAATGCGTGTAAACCATCCACGGCGTTGTCCAGGTTGCGCCCTGATGGGTGAATTCATGCGGCTCGTAAAAGTGAAAGTTGTAGATCACATTTCCGTCGGCCAGCGGCTGCAGGCTCAGAAGGTCGGGAATATCGGACCAGTTGGCGCCGGTGGCGATGATGGTGTGGCGCGGCGCAGCCTCGCGAATGGCCGCGGCCACGCGCTCCTGAATTCCGGCCCAGCGATAACGGTCGTTGACCTCCGGCTCGTTGAGGATCTCAAAGAAGACGCGGTCCGGATCGCGCGAGGCGTAGTGCGCGGCCAGTTGGCGCCAGAGCATGGTGAAGCGGACGACGGCTTCGTTATTTGTGCGCAGTTGCTCATTAAACTGGGGCCCGTGAATATCGATGATGACGGCAAGCCCGTTGCCCAGGATCGTGTCTACGGCGCGATCAAGCCGGGCCAGGAAATCCGCGTCGGGTCCCGGATAGCCCTGTATCGACGCCTCGAGCGGGATGGGATCGATGCTCAGGCGCACGTGATCGAAGCCCATGCGCGCGATCAGCGCTATGTCCTGCGCGTCGGTGTAGCTGTTGGTATGGTCGGCGGAGTAATCGCGGCTCTGCGCAAACCAGCCCGAGGCGTTGATGCCGTGGCGCAGGTGCTGGGCGCGGGCGAATGCGATTTGGAGGCCGGCGGCGCGATCGGGCGCGGCCGCAGGGGCTTGAGCGGCGGCGCACGGCGATGCGGCTAAGAAAAAGATGAGGGCGAGAAAGACGGCATAGAAGCCACGAGGCAGCGTCACGGGTGCATTCTCCTTCCGATGGAGGTTCGGTCCAACCATACCATACCGGCCGGATTCAGCTTGCCACAGCTAACGGAAGGAAGCGCATACCGGAGGCCCCGGAAGTCGCAACTGAACAGGGAGATGGTGGGCAAAATGGTTATGAATATGGTCTTGAATGAGTGCGCGGCAGCGCGTGCAGGGCCAACGGCGCAGTAATCATGGAAGTTAAAATGCGCATCCGGGAAGGGCGGATTACTGGCCTTTCGCTCCGGCAGCGTTCGCGTCCAGGCCGGCGAACTGCTGGTAGGTCTCGCGCAGGTACTTGTGTGGATTTACGGGCACGTTGTACACGCGCACCTCGTAATGCAGATGGGGGCCGGTGGCGCGGCCTGACTGGCCCACATAGCCGATGATCTGAGCGCAGGCCACATGCTGGCCGGGCAGAACGGCGATGGCGGAAAGATGCGCGTACACGGTGCTCAGGCCATGGCCGTGATCGAGAACGATCTCGCGGCCGTAGCCGGAGGCCATGCCCGCATTGGCCACGTCGCCATCGGCGGCGGCGCGCACCGGGGTGCCCATGGGCGCATCGATATCGATGCCGGAGTGGAAGGCGCCTTCACCGTTGAAGGGATCCAGGCGCTCGCCAAAGCTGGAACCGACGGGGCCCTCGACGGGCCATAACGAAGGTGCATCGGCGAGCTCGGTCCAGTCGCCGGTAAAGGTGGGATTGAGACCGCTCTCGAGTGCACGCGAGATGCGGCCGGAGATGGCTTCGGCCCGCAGCGCATTGAGATCGTCGATGGAGCGCTGAATCTGCTGGGGGGTGGGATTGTCAGTCTGGGCCAGCGTGGCGGGTGTGGGCGCAGCCGCGGCGGAAGAGCTTTTCTGGGGCGCGAGGCGGCTCTGGCGCAGGCCGTAGAGCGCTGAAACTTCGTTGGCCAGCGCGCCCAGCGACGCCACTTGCACGGTGCGGTCGTGAGCAATCTGCGCCATCTGGTTATAGTCCTTGCGCAGGGTCTCGCGCTCCTGGCGCACCTGGTTGTAGCTCTCGGTTTTGAGGAGCATGCGGGTGTACGATCCCGCCAGGCCGACAATGGTGAAAGCCCCCACTATCGCGGCAGCCACGAACCCGTAGGCATAATGCAGTGGGAGCGGGATTTTGCGGATTTGCCCATGTTCATCGCGGGCAACAAAAAGAATGTAGTAGCGCTTACGCAGCATCTGTACCTCTACTGCGGTTGTCCAATTCATGTGCGGCCTTAGCGGCGTGCAGCGTGTCGTTTTCTTAAAGGAAAAGACACTCAACGGTCGCCGCTTTGCTCTACACCTGTTGGAGAACCGCTACTATCCCGCCTGGGGAAGCAGGGCTGCAATTCGCCAATTACCCTAAGAACGACGCAACCAAAGTTTTTGATGCCTCCGCTCAGGCGTACACCCATACCCTGCGCTCATAAGCGGAACGTTCTCACAGGCTAGCAGAGTGCCCCGGGCAGGTCAATGTATCGCTTTGGGGTATCGCTTTGGGAAAATAGGAGATGCTAGCGCGAAAGGGTGGCGAAGATGGGTCGAAGCCGAATTGGGAAGCGGGTGTCTAGATTGGGGCCGCCAGGCGCGCAAGTCGAACCTAGCCAGCGCCTTTCTCGATTCGATAGACCCGCCAAGGCGCGGCATGGGTTGGGCCGTTGACCTATTCTCGAAGGGTGCGAGGCAGCGTCAAACCCGTTGACAATGCGCCGGCCGGCGAGCTGGAGCTGATCCGCTGGATTCGTGCGCGGGCCGGCAGCACGCGGCAGAGCCAAGTGCGGTTGGGCATCGGCGACGATTGCGCCCTGCTGCGCTCGCGCGCCGGTGAAGAACTGGCCGTGACCACGGATTTATCGATTGCCGGGCGGCACTTTGAGCTTGCGTGGCAACCGGCGGAGGCGATCGGCCATCGCATCCTGACGCGCGGGCTGAGCGATCTGGCGGCCATGGGCGCGCGGCCGCTGGCGGCATTTTTATCGCTGGGGCTGCCGCGAGAACTGGCGCAAGCGCGGAGGCGGAGCGCGGGCCCGCAAGGCCGGGCTGACGCGGTGGAGGGTTCACGCGCCGCCTCCTGGATCGATCGCTTCTTTGACGGGTTCCTGGCTCTGGCCGAAGCGACGGCAACGCCGCTGGCCGGCGGGGATGTGGCCGAGTCGCCCATATTGGCGGCCGATATTGTGCTGATTGGCGCGGTGAAGCGCGGGCGCGCGTTGCGGCGCTGCGGGGCGCGGCCGGGCGACCTGGTGTACGTAACTGGAGAACTGGGTGGCGCAGCGGCAGGACTGCAAACGCTGGCGGAGCGGGCGGTGCGGCGGCCGCAACGGCGAGCCGGGCCGGCGCCGATCGCGCTGCGCATTCCACGTGGCCTGGAAGCAGCGCTGACCGCGCATTTATGGCCGCAACCGCGACTGGCGCAGGGGCAATGGCTCGCGGCTCGCAGAGCAGCCACGGCCGCGATCGACATCAGCGACGGACTTTCGACCGATCTTGCGCATTTGTGCGAGGAGTCGGGCGTGGCGGCGGAGATCGATGCCGCTTCTTTGCCCGTTCATCGCAGCGCAACACTCGAACAGGCGCTGCACGGCGGTGAAGATTACGAGCTGCTGTTTACGGCTTCGGCTGCGACGCGCTTGCTGCGCAGCATTGCCGGCGTTCCGGTGACGCGAATCGGGCGGTTGGTGCGGCGGAACACGCGCCGGCCGTTGATGACGCTTCTGATGGCAGATGGGCCGCAGGCGCTAGAGCCGCGGGGGTGGGAACATTTTGCGAGAAGCGGTTAGGGTGCTTCAAAAGAAACTGTTCCCGGCAGTCGAGGTCTCCGAAAGAAACAGACGCGCAGGCTGAACAAGAGAGAATTGATTGAACAAAGGCAGCGGGCCGGCGCGCGCCCAAGCGCACATGGCGAGTTAGCAAATTGGCGCGGAACAGCCGATGGGGCTACTTGAATGCGCTTTCGGCGCCGGAGGTTGCGGGCGGGGACGAAGAATTCTCATTGAGGGCCGCGGCTGTGAACAGCGACGACGAAACCGTGGCCGTAACGACTACCCGGTCATGGTGCTGTGTCACGGAAGCCGTCTTCAGCAACTCCTTGAAGCCGCGGTTGAGGGGGGTGTCGGCCAGCGGCACGGAGATTTGCTGAAAGAGCGTGATCAGATTATTGAGCGCTTCGGCCTGGCCGGTGGCGATGGATTCATTTTTGGCGATCTCCTCGACGCGCAGGCGGAGCAGGCCCTCGATATGCAGCGTCTTGGTGATGGGCAGCGTGGGCGAGAGGCTGGCGATGTAGGTGGTGTCGACGGCCACGGGCAGCTCGAGGCCGAGAATACTGATGGCGCCGCTTTTTGAGAATGGCAACCCGAGCTGGCCCACGCCCCATGCCACGGCCAGCAGCGGCACGTCGTGATAATGGTTTTCGAGCAACGACGAACCGGAGAAGGGCAGCCCCGCGCTGCGATGGCGGTCGATGATGGAATGGATCTGCTCGGGAGTGGGCATGTTGGAAACAGCCACCATGTCGTAGCCGATCTGGCACACGCGGACGGTGCGGCCGTCGGAGGGAATGTCGTAGATGGTCTTGCCGGCGTATGAGTCGCGCGAGGCGGCGTGGGCGGCTAGCCATTCATTGAGCTTGTTGCCGGTGATTTTGCCCACCAGCACCATGGAATAGGCGACGGGGCCGTTGGGACCGTTGGGGTCGGGCATACGATGGAGGGCCACGGCCACCTGGTCGAGGTCGCGCTCCCAGTCGATGCCGGTGGCGTCCACGAAGGCCTGGTAATCGGGCGCGCGCTGGGGCGGCTTCAGGTTTTTGGGAACGAAGGCGCGCAGGGGGGACAGGTTGATGTAGACGATGCCATCGGATTCAGGGAGCAGGCGCGCGGCTTCGGGCGGGGCCTTGGAGCGCAAAAAAACAGCCACGGCCAGCATCAGAAGGACGGCGGCGGCAATCAGGAGCGTTCGGCGGGTGCGTCGGTTCATCTCGGGCGGTTACGGAGCCGTCAGAGATAACCCTATCACTGCCGGCGGCGCCCGGACTTTGGCGGAATATGGGTCCGCAGATCCTGCGAAATCTCAGTTCTTCACCGTCATCGTGTCTGAGTCAACCGCCTTCTTGCCCGTGATGCCTTCGAGTCCAGCGAGCAAGCCGCGATAGTCGCTCTTGTCGGCCTGAAATGCGAGGCCTCCCTTCTGATCGCCATTGGCCCAGGTGATCCCCACGAAATGCTTCTTCGATTTGGATAGGGCAAGCAGCGCCCCGATGCCGAATGAAACGACCGCGACACCGATGGCAGCGCCGACTCTTCTATGGACATCCTGCCCGTAGCTGATTTCCGTCACGGAAGCAGCCGGGACTACAGCAACCTCCATTTTGTTCTTCAATATCCTGATGTTTGTGCCGTCGATCACCAGCCGCATGTCGGCACCGGCCTTGGCGTTTGGAAGAGAGCCTCCATCGTAGATGATTTTGTAGCCGTTATCGCCAGCGAAGGAGATTGCTGGAAACAGAATGCAGAGAAAAACCGCGAGAAGCTTTTTCATTCTTCACCTTTCAGACTCTGACTCCCCGGTTGAGCTCTAAACCGCGAAATGAGGCTTTGTGGGAACACACGAATCATCTACGATGCAGGCGGTTTGCGCAAGCGCCATTTATCGGCGGATCGACGCTGCCGTAAGCCCATCCCGCGCCGAGCTCTATGCGTGCAACGCCATTGCGGGGGCGAAGGATAGCGTCAGCACGGTGATGTCGACTTCCTGGCCGAAGGCCAGCGCTACTTTTTGCGGGATTCGGCGGCAATGGCGCGGGTGCGATCGAAGCCAAAGAGTTTGGCCAAAGAGTTTACCGGAGGAATTGCGGGCCTCGGCACCACCGCCGGAGAGTAAGGTGAGGGTAGCTAGGCGCGGCGTGCCCTCGGGGCGAAGATGGGCAGCGAGGCAGATGGCGAGGTGGCAGCCCGAGCGGCAGATGAGCCGACAACAGAAATTGCGGGAAAATCCAAAATACTTTGACGCCGTCGCGAGAGGCGTTCGCTATTGATTTGGCTGGGCTTGGTGGTGGATCGCGAAGTGGATCAGAGGCGGTTTGCCCGGCTTCGGTGCATGTGCTAATCTTGACATCTGTGCGGTAGTACCGCGCAAAGTTGTTGTGTGCCCGCGCGTTTCTTCGCGTGTCAAGAGGGTTTTTGGGTGGCTGGGCGGGGCCGTGATTGAGCCGCTGAGGGCTGGCGTAGCTCAGCTGGTAGAGCATCTGATTTGTAATCAGAGGGTCAGGGGTTCAAATCCCTTCGCCAGCTCCATCAAAGGAAACCGCGAGCGCACCGGAGAACGGTTGGCGGAACGGATGAGCCGGATCCGTAGTGAAGGGCGGGTCTGGAGCGTCGGCGACAATGAAGAAGATTTTCTGGCGAAGTGGTTTCTCTTCGCCCGTGTCTGTGCTCTGCGGTGATCCCACTTCAGGTGCATGAAACTCCGATGAGCCGGAGGCTGTCCGGACGGAGCGTGATGCGAAGAAGCGGCTTAGACTGGAGTGAAGCTTTTAGCTGTCAGCTTTTCAGCTTGCACCTTGGCGGATTGGCGAGAGGAATTGTTGGTGAGCGGGGTCTGGCGATCGGTCTTTGGTCGCTGGGGTGATTGGGCACAGGTGGCCGAGCGGTTAATGGCAGCAGACTGTAAATCTGCCGCTCCTTGCGAGCTACGGAGGTTCGAATCCTCCCCTGTGCACCAGAAAAGCCGCTTTTAGCCAATCGCTATTAGCTTTTGCTCTGGAAATAGCAGATTGAGCCGACGCGGGGTGGACGGGCATCATGATGCTAAAGCTAATGGCTAATAGCTGACGGCTGGGTTTTGAGGTTGCAGATGCGCGCAGGTTTGCAGACGGAAGCGCAAATTGAGGATCGGACAGGCCTGCGGACGGGCGACGATCTGGAGAAGCGGTTTCCGGTGGCGCTGGCGCTGTATGGGGTTCTGGCTCTGCTGGTGTGGTTCACGATGGATGCCGGCAAGGTGATGGTGCTGGGCCGGCCGGTGGAGTTAAGGCTGGTTCCGCTGGCGATTCTGGCCGGACTGGCGTTGCGGACCGTAGTGGCGCCGCAGGCGGAGCGGATAAGACGGAGAGACAGCCGCTAGCTACTGGCTTCCAGCTACCAGCTTTTGAAGTGGCAGTTCGGACTGAGGCGGTTAGGTCCGATACAGTCGGAGTCGGCAGAATGAAGCTAGCAGCTAGAGGCTAGAAGCTGCTTCTAGGGTTTAAGGCTGATGTAGCTCAGTTGGTAGAGCACTCCCTTGGTAAGGGAGAGGTCACCAGTTCAATCCTGGTCATCAGCTCCAGAAATGCAGAGATCAGAGATCAGGGGTGAGAGATCAGAACGGGCAGCGACGAGGGAATTGAATCGGCGCCGATCTGCAAGAGCAAACTGATCTCTGGGTCTGATCTCTGAACGCTGTTTTAGCGGGCGGGAGTAACTCAGTGGTAGAGTCACAGCCTTCCAAGCTGTTGGTCGCGGGTTCGATCCCCGTCTCCCGCTCCAGAGAGGCAGCTATTAGCTTTTAGCTTCTAGCTTGCACGGCGAATGATTTGGGCGGTGGCGCGGAGACGGAGAAGATCAAGCTAGAGGCTAGAAGTGGTTTCATAACCCGTCTGTCATCGTCCCTCAGGGGCTAAAGCCCCACGTTTTTGGGGAACTTATTGGCACGGCTGAAGCCATGCCCTTTCAAAACAGGGTTATGAAACAGCTTCCAGTAGCTAGAAGCTGGACTGAGGGTCAGGATGTTTGAACAGGCGGCGATCGCGGTTCGCGATGAGAAGGGATATAAGCAGCTCCACGCGCTCATTGACGCGGCTTTCGATGTGCGCGACGTGGATGTGTTTCTAGATCGGGTGACGCGCGCGAAGCTGAGGGTTCGTGATTTCGAGTCGGTGCTGAAGCGCGGGCTGCTGGGCAAGGAAGCGATCGCGCTGTATGCGGCGCTTCCGGTGTCGGACCAGGGTTTGACCCGCGAGCGCTATCTGCGGCTGGTGGAAGCAGTGCCGCTGGAGCTGCGGGAACGGTACTTCAAGGCGTACGCGTACTACTGAAAGAGACAGTTCATAGTTCGTGGTTCGCAGTTCACAGTTGGAGCACGGACGGATTGAGCCGCTGTGGCGGATGCGAGCAGGATGAGACTAAGAACTGTGAACTAAGAACTACGAACTGCTTTTTGACGAAGGGAACGAGGCATGGCCAAGGAAAAATTTGATCGCAGCAAGCCGCACGTGAACGTGGGGACGATCGGGCACATCGATCACGGCAAGACCACTTTGACGGCGGCCATCACCAAGGTGTTGCAGAAGCACAACCCCAAGATCGTGTTCCGGTCGTTCGACTCGATTGACAACGCGCCCGAGGAGCGGGAGCGGGGCATCACCATTGCCACGGCGCACGTGGAGTACGAGACCGCCAACCGGCACTACGCGCACGTGGATTGCCCGGGGCACGCCGACTACATCAAGAACATGATTACGGGGGCGGCGCAGATGGACGGGGCGATTCTGGTGGTGGCGGCCACCGACGGGCCCATGCCGCAGACCAAGGAGCACGTGCTGCTGGCGCGGCAAGTGGGCGTTCCGTACATTGTGGTTTTTCTGAACAAGTGCGACGCGGTTGAGGATTTGGAGCTGATCGACCTGGTGGAGATGGAGGTGCGCGAGCTGCTGACCAAGTACCAGTTTCCGGGCGACGACGTGCCGGTGATTCGGGGGTCGGCGCTGGGTGCGCTCAACGGCGAGCCGCAGTGGGAGGCCAAGATCGACGAGCTGATGGAGGCGGTGGACAAGTACGTGCCGCGGCCGGATCGCGCCGTGGATCTGCCTTTCCTGATGCCGATCGAGGATATTTTTTCGATTTCCGGGCGCGGCACGGTGGTGACGGGCAGAATCGAGCGCGGCAAGGTGAAGGTGGGCGAGGACGTGGAGATCGTGGGCTTCCGGGAGACGCGCAAGACGGTGTGCACAGGGGTGGAGATGTTCAAGAAGCAGTTGGACGAGGGGCTGGCGGGCGACAACGCCGGGATTCTCTTGCGCGGCACCCCCAAGGAAGACGTGGAGCGGGGCATGGTGCTGGCCAAGCCGGCTTCGATCACGCCGCACACCAACTTCAAGGGCTCGGTGTACGTATTGAGCAAGGAAGAAGGCGGGCGTCACACGCCGTTCTTCAAGGGTTACCGGCCGCAGTTTTATTTCCGGACCACGGACGTGACGGGAGTGGCGGAGCTGCCGGCGGGGGTGGAGATGGTGATGCC
>JASHRF010000037.1 GCA_030037545.1 Acidobacteriaceae bacterium
CGCTTCCAGCGCCGCACGCTGCGCGGATCAACACCCACGGCGCGAGCCACTTCAGCCTGCGTCAACCCCTGACCGAGCAGGTCAACGGCGCGCTGCCGTTTGCGCTCCAGTTCTTCTGGACTGCCCTGCGGTCGGATAGATCACCCCCGAACCTACCAGAGCAGTATAGGACATTACTTATGCAGGATTCAATAGCCCATGAGGGACGATTACAGACGGTTATAAAACCACTTCTACTCTGGTTCCGCTCTAGCTCGCGCGCGAAATCCGCTGCAAAGCAAGACACATAAAAGGGCCACGCGCGCCGCGCAAGCGGCAGGCGTGGCCCTTTTTTGCTGTCTCGATCTTCAGTAGCCGTATCCAAACGCCGGTTGTGGCCTCGCAACCCCGGCAGAAACCTGCACCTTTTCCAATACCTCGATGTTTGCCAGGTCTACGTCAAGCGAAAAGCCCTGCCGAATCGCGGCCAGAGCAATGATCACTCTGCACTGCTGGCGGAATTCCGTTACCACGCCCTCAACTCCGTCAAACGCACCGCTATGAACTCGGACCCGTGCGCCCACGGAGACACAGGGATGAGGACGCAGCTCAAGTCCACGGGCCAACCCCTCACGGATCTTGTCAAGTTCTGCGCAGCTTACTAGGTTCCCATCTTCATCGCCCAGCGAACGCACCACGCCGGGCGTGCCGATCGCGGCAATCCTCGATTCACGCGGGAATCGCGCGAACACATACCCGCAGAAGAGCGGGCGCTCGGTGACGACGATCCTGTCCGTCCACCTCACGCGCTCCCGGTAGAGCGGAACGTAGTTCTCTACTGCTCGCACCGTAAGATGCTGCGCAACGCGCTTTTCATAGTTCGATCGAACATGCAAGACATGCCATGGCGTTTCCGGTAGTGGCCGGGCCATGGGAATACAAGATGTCTGGCAGCAGTTTGGCTCTGCACCGAGCATTGGAACGGATCTCCTTCATTGCGTGATTGAAAAAATGGGGACCCACTGTAGCGGTTTCAACGAGCATGCTGCTGAGTTTCCAATTGGCTTTCCCGGGCGCCATTCGTTTGCTCTCCAACATCCATTTCAAGGTCCCAAATTGCGTGGACTGTCCGACGGGGAGTAATCTACGCGACCCCGGGATAGGCAAGCGCGACGCTTACTATATAGACAGTCAAAGGCTGTTTGTACCTTAGGGATTGGGCGCGGAACAATCAATGTGGAGAAAGCGCGCGCAATTTGGAAAAAGCGCACGAAATTAATTGTTCCGTGCGCTTTTTTCCGCAGGCGTAACCAAGGAGACGGCACCAAAGGTAAGCGAGGGAGTTACTAGAAGCTGTTTCATAACCCTGCTTTGAAAGGGCATGGCTTCAGCCGTGCCAATAAGTTCCCAAAAACGTGGGGCTTTAGCTTCTAAGGGACGATTACAGACGGGTTATGAAACAGCCTCTAGGCTCAATCTTGACCGAGGGGCCTCCTTCGCTAAGCGATTGGAAAAATATGTCGAGCTTCCCGTCAGGTAACTCAGGTAACTATAGATAACTCGTCAGGTAACTTTAGATAACCCTCCATCAAGAAGTTAGGATTAAGCTCCCTTACTCATAATTAGAAGGGCTTTGTCGACGAGAACACAGGTTGTCACCGGGGAAGTTTGGCGACGGTCAAGGGTGGCGTGAGAATAGGCTCTTAGTTGGCTACGTTCGAGTTGAGTTTAGCGTCGACGAAAGTGTTAAGAAGCGCTAGAGCGTGTTTCAAAAATAGGTTTTGAAAGGGCACGGCTTCAGCCGTGCCGTGCAAAATCCGCCGTTTATGCGGCTTTTAGCCGCTGAGGAATGGTTCCTTGATTGTCTCAGCAGCATTTTTGAAACATGCTGTAGGCAAAATCACCAGGACCTGCCATCTTTCATGGCGGCAACGAGGGGAGGTCTGGGCGCAGGCTGCGGTTAAGCCGCATCGATCGCGAGCATTTTGCTGTCTCTCATTGCCTTGATGTCGCGCATGGGCGGCCGGCCAAAAAACCGGCTGTACTCGCGGCTGAACTGGCTTGCGCTTTCATAGCCGACTTCGAAGGCAGCGCTCGCTGCATCAAGACCGTCGGCAAGCATGCGTTCGCGCGCCATGTGGAGGCGAAGATGCTTCTGGTATTGCAAAGGGCTCATCGCGGTCAGGGAGCGGAAATGGTGGTGCAGCGTGGACACGCCCATCCGCGCCATGGACGCGAGTTCCTCTATGCGCAGGGGCTTGGTGTAGTTCATTCGCAGCCAGGAGACGGCCTTCGCGGTGCGATGGCTTTGCTCTCCGAGAGTGGCAATCGCGCGCAGATGCCATCCTTGCGGGCTTCGCAAGAGGCGGTAGATGATTTCGCGCTCGATGAGGCCGCTCAAAAAAGGGATATCGCGGGGCGCGTCGAGAAGATCGACGAGCCGGGAACATGCGCCAAGGAGTTCGATGGAAGCCGTGCCGAAGGTCATGCCGCGGGCGCCTGCGGGCTCCTGGGAGGCAGGAAACTCTTCTTCGCTGAGGATCCTGCGCACCTCGGGCATTTCGATGCGAAGCAGGCAGGCGAGCAGGGGCCTCTGAGGGGTGGCGGCAACAACTTGGCTGATGACGGGCAGGTCGATGGTGCTCAGGAGAAATGAGGATTCGCCGCAGAGATGCGTGGCTGCGCCGAGATTAATGCGCTTCTGTCCCTGAACGAAAAGAACCAGCCTGGGCTCGTACATGGCCGAGTTGCAGGCGGTAGTGGTGCTCTGCCGATAGAGGCTCAGACCGGGCACATCTGTTGCCTGAACTCCGTCCACCTTGATGTGAGCGTCGATCTTGCTTACCAGGCTGGAGCGAAGTTCGACAATACCCGGCCTTTGTGTTCCATTCGCATTGGCATGCTTCGTCATGAAAGCCTCGCGCCTTTCTTCAGCCTACTGCCAGCCAGGCTTCTATGTGCACAAAAATTCACCCTTCGACAGAAATAGGCAAGAGATCGGCAGAATCGGGATACCGGCCGTGAGCCATATTTCCGTAAGCTTTGAATTAAAAGATTTAAGTGCCGCGTGGCGGCTCGCAAACATTTTCCAGCCACTCGAGGTGATTTCATGTACAAGGCAAAAGCCTACTCAGCCCAAAGCGCAACATCCCGTCTCGAATCCGCCAGCATCGTCCGGCGCGATCCCACCGAACACGATGTGCAGATCGAGATTCTTTTCTGCGGCATCTGCCACTCCGATCTCCACCAGGTGCGAAACGAGTGGAGCGGACTGATGCCCACCGTTTACCCTTGCGTTCCCGGCCACGAGATCGTGGGCAGGGTGACAAAGGTGGGTTCGGCAGTAACGAAATTCAAAGCCGGCGACCTGGCCGCGGTGGGATGCATGGTGGATTCGGATGGAACCTGTCCCGAGTGCAAGGCGGGCCTCGAGCAATTCTGCTCGAATCTCGTGCTTACCTACAACTCTCCCGACAAGCACCTGGGCGGGGTTACTTACGGCGGCTACTCCGATGCCATTGTTGTGAACGAGCGTTTTGTGCTGCGTGTACCGGGCAACCTGGACCTTGCCGGAACAGCGCCGCTGCTTTGCGCAGGCATCACGACCTACTCGCCCATGCGGCACTGGAGTGTGGCCAAGGAGAAGAAGGTAGGCGTGGTTGGACTCGGCGGGCTCGGCCACATGGGAGTGAAGTTCGCGCATGCGCTGGGAGCGCATGTCGTGGTCTTCACTACGTCTCCGGGCAAGAGGGAGGACGCATTGCGGCTGGGGGCCGATGAGGTTGTGATTTCGAAAAATGCAGACGAGATGAACAAGCATGCCGGCAGCTTCGACTTCATCCTGGACGCGGTGGCGGCGGTGCACGACATCAACGCCTATTTGAATCTGCTGCGCCGGGACGGCAATCTGACCATGGTCGGCGCGCCGCAACAGCCGATACCGGTTTCGGTCTTCGGGCTGCTCTTCCGGCGGCGCAGTTTTTCGGGCTCCCTTATCGGGGGCATCGCCGAAACCCAGGAGATGCTCGATTTCTGCGCGAAGCACAACATCACCGCCGACGTCGAGGTCATCCCAATCCAGAAAGTGAACGAAGCCTACGAGCGGCTGGTCCGGTCCGACGTGAAGTATCGCTTCTCGATCGATATGGCTTCGCTTAAGTCAGAGTAATGGCTAGACGATGTGGATGTGGGTTGATCGCAGGACGTCGCAATAGAAACGGTATTCAGCTTTGATAAGGAGTAATCATGCAAAAGCGCACGTTGGGAAAGAGCAATCTTCAAGTTTCGGCTCTCGGGCTTGGCTGCATGGGGATGAGCTTCAGTTACGGAGCGCCCAAAGACAAACAGGAAATGATCGCACTGATCAGGTGCGCCGTCGATCGCGGTGTCACGTTCTTCGATACTGCTGAGGTGTATGGACCCTACACGAATGAGGATCTTGTTGGCGAGGCGCTCGAGCCGGTACGGGACAAGGTGGTGATCGCCACCAAATTTGGATTCGAGCTGCGGGCGGACGGCAAGCCCGGTTGGCAGGGTTTGAATAGTCGGCCGGAGCATATCAAGCAGGCCATCGAGGGATCGCTCAAGCGCCTTCGAACCGATGTGATCGATCTTTATTACCAGCACCGTGTCGACCCCGAAGTGCCGATCGAAGATGTGGCCGGCGCAGTGAAAGATCTGATCGCGGCCGGCAAGGTGAAGCATTTCGGGCTTTCGGAAGCGGGCGTGCAGACGATCCGCCGTGCGCACGCGGTACTGCCCCTGGCTGCGCTTCAGAACGAGTACTCGCTCTGGTGGCGGAAGCCGGAAGAGGAAGTGATTCCGGCTCTGGAGGAACTGGGTATCGGCCTGGTGCCGTACAGCCCGCTAGGCAAGGGATTCCTGACCGGAAAGATCGATGAGAACACGAAGCTGGGCAGCGACGATTTCCGCAGCACTCTGCCACGGTTTCAGCCGGAAGCAATGAAGGCGAATCAGGCGCTCGTCGATCTTCTCCAAGCCATCGCCAGAAGCAAGAACGCAACACCGGCGCAGGTTGCACTGGCGTGGCTGCTCGCGCAGAAGCAGTGGATCGCGCCGATCCCGGGAACGACAAAACTGGCGCGCCTGGAGGAGAACCTCGGGGCCGCCGCAGTGGAACTGACCCCCGGCGATCTCAGCGAAATTGAAACCGCGGCCGCAAAAATCACGGTACAGGGGAATCGCTATCCCGAACAGTTGGAGCAGATGACCGGGCGCTGAGTCGTGACATTCAAGAAGGCTTCTGCGAGATCGAAACCTGCTGTGAAGTGCATAGAGGAGGAGCCATGCGCATCGGCATTCCTGGCTCTGGATTGATGGGCGCGATGCCGGGAACAATCTTTCTCAGAGTTGTGACCCACGCAACTGCAGGCTTATCCTTCCTCCATGTGGCTTCCCCGCTGGACCACGCTCGCTCTTTTTGCCGCGGCGCTCTTCGCCGCGGCCGCCGTGCACGCTGCAGGCTTGCCCTCCGCTCCGCAATCGCTCCGCTTCGACAGCGGCGCTTCCGCGCTCGACGGTCCCTGGCAGTTTCATTTCGGCGATAGCCCCGCCTGGGCGGAGCCTGGATTCGACGATTCCAGATGGGAGCAGCTCACCGCCGACAAACCCTGGGGTCAGCAGGGCCACCCGGACCGCGCGGGCTTTGCCTGGTATCGCCTCCACGTCACACTTGCCCCCGGCGAGTCCCCCCATCGGCTCGCCATCCTCATTCCCGCCGTCGAAGACGCCTACGAGCTCTATTGGAACGGTCGTCTGGTGGGGACCTACGGCAAGCTGCCGCCGCATCCGCTCTGGTACTATGATCAGCGCCCCCATACATGGGGTCTCGGTTCCGCGCGGCCCGGTGTTCTCGCCCTTCGCGTCTGGAAAGCGCCATTCAGTTCCTCTGACACCGGACTGCAGGGAGGCTTCTATGCGCCGCCCCTGCTCGGCAGTCCGCAGATCATCGCCGCCGCCATGGCCAGCCTCGATTATGGTTGGCTCCGCAGCCACCAGTTCATCTTCGCCATCGACTCGCTCTACGGGCTGGTCGCCTTCATTGGCCTCGGAATGTGGCTGCGCGACCCCAGTCAACGGCTTGCCGTCTGGATGGGCTGCTTCGCCGCCCCCAAGCCTCTGGCCCTGTTTCTTTTCGATCTCAAATTTCCTGTTTCGGCCGTCATCGCCGACAGCATTTGGCTGCCCGCCTTCGTTCTCGGCGACGTCTCGCTGTGGTTCGTCCTGCTCTATCTCCTCGACCTGCATGGCGACGGGCGCATCCTCCGCCTTACCCGCATTCTGGCTATCGTGGAATTTGTTGTCGCCATCTTCGACGTCTGTGTGCTGTGGGGGTTCACCCTTCCTAACCCGCTTCCCTGGCAGATTGCCGACCTGTCTTTAATGCCCGTGCTGTTCCTGCTGGAACTTTACCCCTTCTGTCTGATCGGTATTGCCGTGCTGCGTAGAAGTAAGCTCGATCTCGCCCGCTGGATCGTCGCCGTCTTTGCTTTCTTCTCCCAGACCCTCTATGTGGCCGGCATCGCTCTCGGCCAAGGCGCTCGCTTTACGCACTTCACGTTCCGCACGGTCATCTTTTCTCCTCTCTTCGTGGTGCTCGGCAATCGGATAACCGCCAGCGCCCTGTCGAACGGTCTGCTCCTCGTCGCCCTTTTATACGCGGTTTGGCGTTACACGGCCGAATCCCGCCACGAACAGATTCGCCTCGAAGAGGAGATCCGCAATGCCCGCGCTGTGCAGCAGGTCCTGATTCCAGACACCCTGCCCGCCATCTCCGGCTTCTGCATTCAGAGTGTCTACAAGCCTGCCGAGGAAGTGGGCGGCGATTTCTTCCAGATCATTCCCCTGGGCTCCGGCGGCATCCTCATTGTCATCGGCAACGTCAGCGGCAAAGGCATCCCCGCTGCCATGACCGTCTCGCTGCTGGTGGGCACCGTGCGCACGCTGGCCCACTACACCCAAGAGCCCGGCGAAATCCTGGACGCGATGAACCAGCGCATGCTGGCGAGGAGCCACGGCGGATTCACCACCTGCCTCATCTTGCGCGCCGAGCCCGATGACAAGGTTACCGTGGCCAATGCCGGCCATCTCGCTCCCTACCTCAACAACCGCGAAGTGGACGTCGAACACGGCCTGCCGCTCGGCCTCTCGGCAGCGGCCGCCTATCCTGAGTGCGGCTTCCATCTGGCCGAGCGCGAGCAGCTTACCCTGCTCACGGACGGCGTGGTCGAAGCCCGCAGCAAAAGCGGCGAGCTCTTCGGCTTCGACCGCACCTCCGCCATCGCCACCCACTCCGCCGAATCCATCGCCCAGGAGGCGCAACGCTTCGGCCAGCAGGACGACATCACCGTCCTCACTTTTAGCCGCCAGCAGGTTGCCGAGGAATCGATCGCTCGCGTCGCGCCCCCGGCCCTCACCCCTTCGCAGGTCTGACGAGGGCCATTCGAACATGCGGTCGAGGAACTGGAAGTGCCGGCGTGCGCGCGGGCAGGGGGAAGCGCGCCCTCTCCGCCTGCAAACCACGGGAAAACTATCGAGTTTTCTGAAAAGGTGCCATTGCCTTGGCATTTTCCGAAATATCGTGAAGTTTTTGAGAGCTGCTAACAGCCTGTGGTAAAAGTCGAATTTTGAAAGGGCACGGCTTCAGCCGTGCCGTAAGTGGTCTCAAATCAATGCGGCTTTAGCCGCTGAGGGATGGTTTTTCTCGAATTTTTTGACTTTCCACCACAGGCTGCGAAGGTGGATTTTTCTTGAAAAGAATCCGCTCGGCAGCGGTGGCTGAGCCTGTCTCCGCTTCACCAGCCGCACCAGAGTCTGGCGCACAAACAACCAAATGAACACACTTTTTCATCAAACCGCGAACTGCCAAATGACAAACTGCCTTGCCCGAGGGGTGCACCCCATGCCGTTGTCAAGCCCCGTGATCCCAAATCCCCGCCTCAACCTCGCGGAACTCCCACTCCCGCCGTAGCTTAGCCCACACTTTTTCCCGCACGCCGTTTGCATGGAATTTCCCCCTTTTGGCGCATGATGGCTTCGAGGTAAGAAATATGGATTCTGATTGCGCCCCAATCCGCCGCTCCTCCCGCGCAGTCGCCAAGGCCTCGAAGACGGCATTCCTGAAAACAATGCCCCGCGCATTGGCCGCTGCCGCATACAAGCTCAAACCCCAAAACGGAATCGTCTTTCTTCCACAAAATCCGCGTTTGCGTGCATCGCGCAGGGCATTTCCCTCGAGGTCTTCGAGGCCGTTCATGGCTAGCAACCCCTTTATCCTTAGCGGGTTGAATCAAATCTCTATAACCGGAAAGGAGCAAAAGTTGACCACCCCCTCCCCCCATACCCCCTGTGCGATAAATCACATGGTACGGACCGGGCACATTCCTGACATTTTGAGCCGGGGACATATCAGGCACTGCCCCCCGACAACGTCCAGGCCGCAAGAAACGCCGACAAACGCGGAAAAGGCCGCTCGAAAGGCGGCCTCTTCTCACCGGGCACGATCTATTTTTAGTTGAAGATCGCTCCGATCGTCACGTTGGGATTGGAGGCGTCCAATGTGAACGTGCAGGTGTTCGGCCCGGCTTCCGTGGACGGATTGGGGCTGATGGTTGTGCAGCTCGAGGACCATCCACCAAAGTTCACTCCAGTTTCAGCCGGCGCAGCCAAGGTGATAGTGGTTCCAATGGGGTAAGCCGCCGAGCAAACCGAGCCGCCCGCGCCTCCATTCACGGTCCAGCCCGGACCGCAGTGGATTACATCCGGCGTGCCTGTGGCGGAAGGCCCGGTGACCAGCCAGCCGGTGGTGTTGAGGCCCTCGTTATAAACAGTGATAGTAGCGGTCAGCGCTGGTGCTTGAGTGCCCGGAACACATGTGCCGGGAGTGGGCGGGTCGCCATTAGGATTGGGCAAAGCCTCCGGACAGTTGAATGTGGCCGTCGCGGTCTGGATCGATCCGGTAGTGGGGTCTGTGTATTCGGCAATAATGGTTGCGCTTCCGCTTCCATAGGCCGTGACGATGCCGCCCGTGGTGCCCGTGCCTGTGCCGTTGCTGTTGTCAACGGGGAACACATCGGGGAAGGCGGAAATCCATGTGGTTTGCGGCGAGTTGGTCACATCCTGGACGGTCGGATTTGTCGAGAACGTTCCAATGGCCAGGAATTGCCCCGTGTCCTGCAGGTTGTCCACGGTAATCGAACTCGGAATGATGCTGAGCGAAAGCAGCGGTTCCGGTACCGGCGTCAATGTGACCGTAACAGTTGCGGATGCCACCACCACGGAGTTGTCTGGGTTGGTCAGCTCCGCGATGATGTCCGTAGTTCCTGGGCTCACTCCTGTGGCCACCCCGTCGGCGCTGACTGTAGCGATGGTTGGAATACTCGAAATCCACGTGATCACCGGTGAGTCGGTCACGTTCTCTTCCAGGCCGGTGGTTCCCGAAGTGGCGATGGCGATGAACTGGCCGGTTTGGCTCCCCACGGCCGATACCGATTGCGAAGTGGGAAGGATCGACAGTGCGGTGAACTCCTCCGTGGTTCCGGCCGTCACCGTGAATGTCGCTGTTGACGTCAACGTACTTCCATTGCTGGTGTAAAGCGCGGTAATGGTTGCTGTTCCCTGGCCAATCGCAGTGGCCAGCCCCGTTGACGCGCCGATCGTCGCGATTTGCGTGTTGCTTGAGCTCCAAGCCACCTCGCTGGACAAGTTAAAGGTTGAGCCGGTGGAATTTGTGCCGATGGCTGTGAATGGAAACGTGTCGCCCGGAGCGCTGACCGACTGCGCGCTGGGACTAATCGAAAGCGAGGTAATGGTGCCCGAGGCGGTGTTGATTCCGGATCCGCTGCTGGACACCGTCAGCGTGGCCGTGGCCGTGAGCACCCCCGTAAAACCGTTGATGGTGGCCGTGATGGTCACCGTCCCCGCCGAAACCCCAGATGCCACCCCGGCAGAGCTGATGGTTGCTACAGCGGTGTTGCTCGACGACCATGCCACCTCATCAGTCACGTCCTGCGTCGAGGACGGATGGCTGCCGTGCCCGATGACTCCCGAAGCCGTAAACTGCGCTGTGGCTCCTACCGCGACCGATTGCGAAGTGGGAGCAATCTCCAGAGTATCCAATTCCGCGGTGCCGCAACCGCCCAGAGGCAGCGTTAATCCGGCCAGCAGTAATGCTCCGAAACAAACACCGCCCCACCCGCTCCATCTACGCAATCTCTCGCCGCTTTCACGCGCCTGAATCCTTGCCATGACACACTCTCGGTGGATAGTCTGCCTTCGACTATATGTCACAAGCGAATTGCGCAGCTCCTGCGCTGCAGCGCTTCCCGCACGCTTAGCATCAAGAGTGTCAGCAGAATCAAGGCAGTTAATACAACCAACGTGTTATGGAGCAATCAACGCCAGGCGGTACGCACCCATCGTGGCCGGACGCGCAGCTCGCATGTCCTCTTTGCCCGTCGCGCCCCGCAGCCGCTACACTTCTCTTCAGCATGGTCAAAGCCTACGACAACACGCCGGAACGCCTGGTAAGCGCCGCGCGCGCCGACGAGGAACAGGGCTTTGAGCTCAAGCTGCGGCCGCGCTGGCTGCGCGAGTTCATCGGCCAATCCAAAGCCAAGGAACAGCTCGCCATCGCCCTGGAGGCCGCCAAATCGCGCGGCGAAGCGCTCGACCACGTGCTGCTCTCCGGCCCTCCCGGCCTGGGCAAAACCACCCTCGCCACCATAATCGCCAACGAGCTCGACGTCGGCTTCCAGCAAACCTCAGGCCCCGCGCTGCAGATTCAGGGTGACCTGACCGCAATTCTCACCAACCTGCGCGAACGCCAGGTGCTCTTTCTCGACGAGATTCATCGCCTGCAGCCGGTGCTCGAGGAAAAACTCTACACCGCCCTCGAGGATTACAAAATCGACATCATCATCGGTCAGGGCCCGGCCGCGCGCACCCACGTCATGGAAATCCGTCCCTTCACATTTATCGGCGCCACCACGCGGCCTGGCCTGCTGAGCTCGCCGCTGCGCTCGCGCTTTGGCATCCTGCTGCGCCTTGAGTTTTATACCGAGGAAGAGCTGGGCGTGATTGTCAAGCGCTCTGCCGAAGTGATGCAGATTCCCATCGATGCCGACGGCGCAGCAGAGATTGCGCTGCGCTCGCGCGGCACCCCGCGCATCGCCAATCGCCTTTTGCGCCGCGTGCGCGACTACGCCCAGGTGCGTGCCTCGGGCGCCATTGACCGGCCCACGGCCAACGCCGCGCTCACCATGCTTGAAGTGGATGCGCACGGCTTTGACGAGATCGATCGTCGCCTCATGCTCACCATCATTCAGAAGTATGAAGGCGGGCCGGTCGGCCTGGGCACATTGGCCGCCACGCTGGCCGAGGAAGAGGACGCGCTCGAAGAAGTGTACGAGCCGTTCCTGATTCAGATTGGATTTTTAGACCGCACACCGCGCGGCCGGGTGGCCACGCGCCTGGCTTACGAGCACTTTGGAATGCCCATGCCCGGCCGCCAGGTGGGGCTTTTTTAAGCGGCGTTAGCGGGACTCGCGGAGTTAGCGGAGCTAGGCAAAGCCCCTGACACCGCTAACACCCCTAAAGGAGGATTCCATGTCGCTCACCGAATCAACCATGCTGGAATTGGGCACCGAAGCACCGGATTTCGCGTTGCCCGATGTGACAACAGGAAAAACTGTGCGTCGCGATGACTTTCGGAATAAGAAAGCACTGCTGGTCATGTTCATCTGCACGCACTGTCCTTACGTCAAGCATATTGAGAAGACGCTGGGTAAGCTGGGCCGCGATTACGCGGATCAGCCAATCGCGATTGCCGCCGTTAGTTCCAACGATGTTACAACCCATCCCGCCGACAGCCCCGAAGGTCTTAAGGCGCAGGCCAAAACCAATGGATTCACATTCCCCTATTTGTACGACGAGAGCCAGGCTGTAGCCCATGCCTACAAAGCTGCCTGCACGCCCGATTTTTTTCTTTTTGACGCAGATTTCCACCTTGTTTATCGCGGCCAATACGACTCCAGCCGCCCGGGGAATGGAGTTCCCGTGACCGGCGTGGACCTGCGCAAGGCCATCGATACCCTTCTCGCCGGTAAACCAGTGTCACCCGATCAGCGGCCCTCGATCGGTTGCAATATCAAGTGGAGAGAGTGAAGCAAGCGGAGGGAGCGGCGTTAGCGGTGTGAGTCAAAGCGATAGCATCGCCGCAATTCTAACTCCGCTAACCAGCCGCGGAGCGGTGCGAGCACCGCTAACTCCGCTACTAACATACCAGCTCCTTCAAGTACGCTCGGAACTTGTCGCCAAACTCCGGCCGCTTGAGCGCATACTCCACTGTAGCCTGCAACATACCGAACTTATCCCCGGCATCGAAGCGCTTGCCTTCGAATGTATAACCGAATACTTTCTCTTCTTTCAGCAACGCCTTGATGCCGTCGGTTAGTTGTATCTCGCCGCCGGCGCCCGGCTTGGTCTGTTCCAGCAGCTCGAATACGCGCGGCGTGAGGACATAGCGGCCGATAATCGCCTGATTAGACGGAGCGTCTTGCAACTTAGGCTTTTCAACCATTCCCGTGCAGTTATAAATGCGCGGATTATCAGGGTCGGGCGAGCCAGCCAGCACGCCATAGGCGCTAATGGCCTGTCCGTCGATGGTCATAGTGGCCAGCACCGAGCCGTGTTTCTCTTCAAAGACATCGATCATCTGCTTGAGACACGGAGGATCGGCGTCGATTACATCGTCGGGCAGGATCACGGCGAACGGCTCGTTGCCCACCAGTTCCTTCGCGCAGAGCACCGCATGGCCCAGTCCCAGCGGCTCCTTCTGGCGAACATAATTTACGCGCGCCATGGTTGCCACACCGCGCGAAACTGCCAGCAGTTCGTGTTTGCCGCGGCGTTCCAGCGTTGCGTCCAATTCAAAGCTCACATCGAAGTGATCTTCCATGGCGCTCTTGCCGCGCCCAGTCACGATGATGATGTGTTCAATGCCCGAGGCGATCGCCTCTTCCACCCCGTATTGGATGATGGGCTTGTCGACCAGCGCCAGCATTTCCTTGGGAATCACTTTGGTGGCGGGCAGAAACCGAGTGCCCAATCCGCCGGCGGGAAAAACCGCCTTCCGTACCCGATCGTTCATCCGTTCTCCTTCGCTCCGCAACCTGGCTTGCCGCGCTTTCCAATCCCACAAGCTTCCAACCGTAAGATGCGCCATTCACAGGATCTGTGCGCTCTGCCTACTGTATCAGGCGTTCACAAGCGCGGGCTGCAAGATTGCCGAGCAGTTCACGAATTTCAAGCAGCACCTCGTCTGGGCGCGAAGCGGCAAGCGGATATTTCAGCACTCCCTGGGGAGTGAACTGCGCGCCGCGCTTGGCGTTGCGCGCTACCATTCCCATTAAATGTTGAGGATCGACGGCGGCATTCTCAGTGAACCTGATCTGCAGCTCGCCGCGCTTGCGATCGATCTGCGCCACGCCCATGCGCTCGCATTCCAGCCGCAGCATGGCTGCTTCGAGCAGATAAACGGCGGCGTCAGGCGGCGCGCCGTAACGATCTTCCAACTCGGCGCGAATCTCGTTGACGGCAGCCTCGCTGGCTGCGCCGGCAATTTTCTTGTAAAGGCGCAGGCGCTGATTTTCCTCGGCCACGTAACTCTCGTCGATGCGCAGCGCAATACCGAGATTAAGTTGCGTAGCGGGCCGTTCTGCGGCGCCTTCGCCCTTCAGTTCCTTCACCGCCGCTTCGAGCATGGAGGTGTAAAGTTCAAAGCCGACGGCTTCGATGTGGCCGCTCTGTTCGCCGCCCAGCATGTTGCCCGCGCCGCGCAACTCCAGATCGAGCGCCGCAATTTTGAATCCCGCTCCCAGATCGCTGAATTCCTTGAGCGCCGCGAGCCGGCGCCGCGCGATTTCAGTCAATTCGTTTTCCTGCGGAATAAGTAGATACGCATACGCACGGCGATTCGACCGGCCCACACGCCCACGCAACTGGTAGAGCTCGCTCAATCCGTGCCGGTCAGCGCGGTTGATGACAATGGTGTTGGCGAGCGGAATATCGAGGCCGTTTTCGATGATCGTGGTCGCCACCAGCACATCGTATTCGTGGTGCATGAAGGCCAGCATCACTTTCTCAAGCTCGCTCTCGCCCATCTGCCCGTGGCCCACGGCCACGCGCGCCGTGGGCACCAGCTCCTGAATCCGCGCGGCAATTTCGTAGATCGACTCCACGCGATTGTGCACGAAGTAGATCTGGCCGCTGCGCTCCAATTCGACCTCGATCGCCGAGCGCACCAGCTTCTCATCGAACTTGGCGACCACGGTCTGGATGGCCATGCGATCCTTGGGCGGCGTCTCGATGATACTCATGTCGCGCAGGCCCACCAGCGACATGTGCAGCGTGCGCGGAATGGGCGTGGCGCTCATGGCCAGCACGTCGATCTCCTTGCGCATCTGCTTCAACCGCTCCTTGTGGCGCACTCCGAAGCGCTGCTCCTCGTCGACGATCAGCAGGCCCAGATCCTGGAACTTGATGTCTTTCGAGAGCAGCCGGTGCGTGCCGATGAGAATGTCGACCTTGCCGGTTTCCACGCGCTCCACAATCTCCTTCTGCTCTTTCGCGGTGCGGAAGCGCGAAATCATCTCCACGTGAATGGGAAACTGCGCGAAGCGTTTCTTGAAGGTTTCGAAGTGCTGAAAGCTGAGGACGGTGGTGGGCGTGAGCACGGCGACCTGTTTACCGTCCTGCACAGCCTTGAAGGCCGCGCGCATGGCCACTTCCGTCTTGCCGTAGCCCACGTCGCCGCAGAGCAAGCGGTCCATGGGCGTAGGCGATTCCATGTCTGCCTTGACGGCGCCGATGGCGGTGAGTTGGTCGTCGGTCTCGCTGTAATCGAAGGCGTCTTCAAACTCGTGCTGAAATTCGCTGTCCTTTGAGAATGCCGTGCCCTGCGCGGTATGCCGCTCGGCGTAAAGTTTGAGCAGCTCGCCAGCCATGTCCTGCATCGCCTTGCGCACGCGCGCCTTGGTTTTTGTCCACTGCTGCGAGCCAAGCTTGTTGAGCACCGGAGCAGGCCCGGAATCCGTGGAACGATACTTTTGGATCAGATCGAGGCGCGTGAGCGGAACATACAGCTTGGCAGCCTCGGCGAATTCCAGGATCATGAACTCGATGGAAAGACCGTCTTGCACAATTTCTTTCAACCCCTGGTACTGAGCGATGCCATGTTCGACGTGGACAACATAGTCGCCGATGCCGAGATCGCGAAAGTCGGAGACAAAGGCCGCGGTCTTGGAGCGCTTAGCCAACGGGCGCGCGGCGACGTCGGCCTCGTCGGAAAGATCGTTGGCGCCAAACACAATCAGGTTGGTTTCAGTAAAGCTGACGCCGGCGGCAAGCGGTGAGCGCACGATGACCGGCACGCGCAGATCGCCGGCCAGGTAGCTGGCTTCTTCGAACATGGTTTCGCCGGGATGCGCAATGCGGCTGCCCAGCCGGTAGGGAATCTGGTACTCGCGCAAGACCGTCGCCATCCGCTCCACTTCGCCCTGGTTCGGCGCGGCCAGCACAATGCGCATGTCGGTTTGCATGAGCGAGCGTAGCTGCTCAGTGAACGCGGGAATGGATCCGTGAAAACGCAGCGTGGGCCGCGTTGGAATCTCGATCTCGCCCAGCGTCGCATCTTCGTCAATAACGTCCACGGCCCCAAGCTGATCGAGATCCAGGCCCATATGCGATTGGAGCGCGACTTCGAGGACTTCGGGGCGCAGGTAAATGTCTTCCGGCCGAACGAGCGAGCCGATGCCGGAGCGCTCGTGGCGCTGCTCCAGCTTGCTCCACCAGCGATCGATCTGGTTATGCACCATGGCCGGCTCATCGACGAAGAGCGCGCAGCGGGGCAGCAGCGAGAGCAGAGACTTCTCCGCGCCGGCCACGGAGGCGAAAAACTCCCAGCCCGGAAACACGCTTACGCCGCCGGCCGCTGCCGCTTCCTCGGCCATCTCCTGGTTTTCGGTTTCAATACGCTGCCGGCTCAAGCGCGCATTCACCGCGGCCAGCAACCGCTCCGTCACTGGCGTCTCGGTGAGCGGCAACAACTGCGTTTCGTCCAGGCCGCTCTGCGATCGCTGCGTCTCGGGATCGAATTTGCGGATGGTCTCGATTTCGTCGCCGAAGAACTCGATGCGCACCGGCCGGTCGGCCTCCGGCGAGTAGACATCGAGAATTCCGCCGCGGCGCGTAAACTGGCCCGGCATCTCCACCAGATCCATTTCCGTATAGCCAACGCCGGCCAGGTGCGCCTTCAGCACTTCGAGATCGACTTCTTCGCCACGCCGCAGCGTGACCGCCAGCGACGAGTAGTATTCGCGATCGAAGAGACGGAGCGCCGCCGCTTCCACCGGCGCAATGACCAGATCGACATTACCGGTGGCAAGTTTGAACAGCGCAGACGCACGCTGCTCCTGGACATCGGGATGCGGGGAAAGATTTTCAAAAGGAAGCACATCGTGGGCGGGAAAGCGCACCACGCGCGCCGGATCGAGGGCGCCGGTCAGCTCGCAGCCGGTCTTCACCAGGGGCTCCAGCGCCTCGGCAGCCTTGTTGTCGGCCACCACCACGATCACTGGCTGGCGCGCGGCGCGCGCCATCAGCGGAAGGTAGAGAGCGCGAGCGGTTGCGGTCATTCCGGATACACGTCGCCGATCCGCAGCGAGGCTCAGATGCCTGCGTACGCGCTCAAAATTCGGACCGTGCTCCAGCTCCGCGAAAATCTCGCGGACAAACGGGAGAATCATCAGACCCTAGTTTAACAGCGGCGGAAAAACGAAGCGCAGCGCGCAGAGCGTGCGCAAATGGCGAAGACTCCATTGATGCAGTCGAAATTTTCGTGAATTCACGCTGTTGCCGCAGCTCAGTTCGAAATTCGCGCAAGCCGGCGGTCTTTCTCGACTTCAAAACTCTCGCGGCTGCGCGTACCGACAGTGGCAGGCGAAAGAAGCCGCGCAACGATCACCACCGCCGGGATCAGGTAGACCATGGTCCCGCAAACCCACATGAATGCGCCGGCCCCGATCTGATCGTTGAGCGCGCTCAGTCCGAAGGGGCGCGCGACCGCGGCATAGCTCGGATAAAGCAGTTGACCGGCAAAACAGAGAGCTGCCGAGATAACCGTATTGACAATGTCGGCGAGCAGCAGGTAAGGAATCAGCATCCATCGCGATTGCGAAGAACGAAACGGCCAGGGGCGAATGACCGGCCACCAGAACATCAGGTTGGTGAAGAAAAAGCAGGCGTGCTCGAAGTTGTGCCAGTTTTCCGAGGCCAATGCGAATTCGTACGCGCGTGGCACATGCCAGCCAATATAGGCCGCTGCCATGGCCAGCCACGCCACGCGCGGCCGGGTGAGAAAACGGCCGGCCGCGGGCAGCGCCCGGGTGACAAACAACGGCCGCAGCACGCGGATTAGCCAGCGCGGCAATCCGCGCAGCATGGGAACCACCGGCGCGCCGAAGATGAGCAGCGGCGGCGCGATGGATATGAGCACAAAATGCTGCGCCATGTGCATGAACAGCAGCGATTCGCTGAAGGTGTCGAGCGGCGAGGCGACCGCAACAAAGAGCGCGAAAATGCCGCCGAGAAAACATGCCAGACGCCAGGCCGGGAACTGCGCCGGTCGCGTGCGACGGATCTGCTCCCAGCCGCGCACGTAGATGGCCGCAACCAGCGCCAGTTCGCTGGTCACGACCCACGGGATGTCCCACTGCGTGAAAAGATCGGCGATGGTCGTGGTCGGGTTCATCTTTTAGCACCGGCCTTCGCAGGTGTCTCTTCTCCGCCCGAGGCGTGCGTAGTCGAAATGCCTTCGCTCGCGGGATTGACGGCAGGCGGCTCGTTGGCAGGATGTAGCGTGTGCAGGAAGCTGACCAGCGCTTCAATTTCCGCCGGGGAAAGATTTTTCCCGTAAGCCGGCATATTGCCACCGCCGGTTACCACCTTGAATCGCAACTGGTCCAGAGTCATGCGCGTGGCCACGTCGTCGAGTGCCGGGCCGCGCTGCCCACCATGGCCGCCGATGGAATGGCAGTTGCGGCATTGCTTCTCCTGAAAGACGTTTGCGCCCTGCCGCACCAGCGGGGTTGCGGCGCGAACCAGGTTTACGGGCAGCGTATCGCCGCTCCATGCTTCCATGTGCGGGCTCCATGGCGTGGTGGTTCCGAGCTGCGTCAGCGTGCCCCACGCGACGGCGATCAAGGAAACGGCCAGCACTGCGACGGGACGCCGGTGCCAGCTCTTCTCGCCTTCCGACGCATAAAACGGCAGCGCTAGAAGAATGGCGATCGCGACCAGGGGCGCGATCAGCATAAAAGGCGTCTCGAGCTGCGGAGGCAGGTAGGCGAGAATCGCGTAGATCCAGAGAAAGAAAAAGTCCGGCTTGGGAACCGTCTGAATGATCGAAGGATCAGGCACGCCGTTGGGACCGTTGGGTCCGAAGACCAGTGCGCAAACGGCGACCGCAGCCAGCACCGCGCCCGAAAAAGCCAGGTCCTTCCAAAACGCGCCGGGGACAAATGGAATGCCGTCCTGGTGCGCCAGCTGGTTGTATTCATCGATGTACGTGGAGCGGCGGACGATGCGGCCCGGCATAGGCCACTCGTTCACGCCCAGCTTGAGAACCATCCAAACGTGCAGCGAGGCGAAGAACAACAGCAGGCCGGGGACGATGAATACGTGAAAGGTGAAGAAGCGCGAAAGCGTGGCTCCCGAGATGATGGGTCCACCCAGCAGCAGGTGCACCAACCCACCTCCGATCCAGGGAACCCGGCTGACGATCATAGCGCCAATCGCCAGGCCCCAGTACGAGTCTTGATCGAAGCGCATCACCTGCCCGGTAAAAGCCATGGCCAGTGTCAACAGAAGCAGGAAAACTCCAAAAATCCAGGTGAGCTCGCGGGGAAATTTATAGGCGCCGAACAAAAACACCTGAGCCATGTGGATGAGGACCACGGCCACCATGAAATTCGAGCCCCATCCGTGCAGCGCACGCACAAACCAGCCCAGCGGAACCTGGTGGTTGAGCACCATGAGGCTGTTCCACGCCTCGCCTCCGGAAGGAACATAGATAAGAGCAAGGAAGATTCCGGTAACGATTTGCAGAAAGAAAAGCGTGAAGGCGGCGCTGCCAAACACATACCACCAGCTCGCGGTATTGCGCGGAACCTTGTGCAGAGCGGCGTCCTTCACCGGGCCTTCCAGCTGCAGGCGCCGCTCCAGCCAGGCGTAAACGCTCACCGCCGTCTGCTTTATCCCTGGCATGGAGAATTTCCCCCCATAGCAATTTTCACGAGACTCGCGCTATTCGACAGGGTTGGCATTTGCCCGGCATCGATCTGCAACTGCGCGGACTCGATCCTCCAGGAGTAGGGGAAGAGTCCGCGATCCGGCGGGCCGGAAGCGCGCGAGCCATCCGCATAATAGACGCCGCCGTGGCAAGGGCACATGAAGAGCTGCGACTGCGGAAACCAGCGCACCGGGCAGCCCAGGTGCGCGCAGTTGATGGCAAACACCTTGAATTCGTCGCTTCCCTCACGGCGCACATAGCAGGCTACGTCGTCAGTCATTCCGTCCCACGGACGACGGTACGGATTCTTGTAGTACGCGAGGCGGGTTTCACCATTAGGGAATGAGTCAACAGGTCCGAGCGTGACCCATGACTTGTAACCGCCATCGCTGCGCCACGGCCCAAAGAAGTAGCGGATCAGGGGAACCGCAAGCGCGATGCCGACCAGGCCGTTCAGCGCTATGCCGGCCTTCAACAGCAGCCAGCGCCGCGAGACGGTAATAGGATCCTCGCGGCCGCTCGCTTGTGCTGACTGTTCGCCTATTGGCGGAGTCCCGGTGCCATGAGCCACGTACTTTCCAGCCGGTTGGTTCTCATCCTGATGCGGTTGGTTCTCGCTCAACCTGTTCACCTCCATTCATTTCGCTCATCTCCGTTCATTTATCGACCGCCGCGGGAGACGGCGAGTTGCCTGAAACATTCGCAGCCGCGCTGCGCTGACTTGCCAGGTAGGCAATCACATTGTTCACCTCCTGCGCGCTCAACGGCGCAGCCGCATTGCCGTCTTGGCTGTCGTGATGCCAATCGGGCTGCCCGATGTCGGGGCTTCCGGCGATGATGAAACTGCGCAGCGACTGATCGCCGACCAGTGCGAGATAAGCCGGGCTCGCGATCTGCTGCCTGGAGTTCGCGTGGCAAATAGCGCATCGCTCCTGGTAGGTTTTCGCGCCGCGCTGCGCATCACCGCCGGTGGTTTGCGCGTAAGGCGGAGGCACAGCGCCGGAGAATGCATTGGGCCGTGACCAGGCTCTGCGCATACCGGCCACGATCGCGTTGACCTGCGCGTCGGTCAACATCCCGCCGTTAGACTGGGCGAACGCCGGCATCTGCGTTTCCGGCATTCCCACCGCAATCCACTTGCGCAGCGTGGCATCGTCGATCAGCGCCTCATATTCCGGGTTGGCCAGATCGATAGCCGGTCCATCGCTGCCGTCCCGGCCGTGACATGCCGAGCAATTCTGCTGGTACAGCGTTCCAAAATTGAGGACTTCGCTGGGACGGGGCACGGTCTCGGGGAGCGGGGGATGAAATCCGCAGCCGGCCGGCCACACCGCAACCGCGAGCACCAGCGCTGAAACCGGGATGCGCATCAGTGCCTGTCCTCCCTGTCCTTGTTCTTGTCGACCGGAGAGCCGGCGTCGGGCCGCGAAAGCAACAGACCCGGCGCTTCAATGCCCAGGCGCGCGGCGAAAGGCAGCGACTGGCCGGTAGGGATGCGCTCCTGCCGCGCCACCACGATGCCCGCGGTTACGCCGAATGTGACTTGCGAAACCAGGAACCAGCCCCACGCGATGCGATCGGCGAGCGCAGGATTGATGACACCCATAAAAGAGTGCAGAAGCCCCGTCCAGAGCAGCGGCGCCAGGATGCCGCCGAGCAGAACGGGATGGCGCGGGAGCATGGGCAGCATGGCGCCGTAAAGCAATCCAACCAGCAGGCAGGTGATGATGTGGATGGCGATGGCGATCAGGAAGGTGTCCCAATGGAACGCAGCGATCACGGCGTTGGGGGCATGTTGCCAGTTGATGACGCCCGCGCCGCCCAGCAGGTTCACCGGGTACCAGATGCTGTGTTCCGCAATTTCTCCGTAGATGAGCGCGGGAATAATCATGGCGACGCCGCCCGCGATTCCGCCCTTGATTCCGCTCAGCACGGGATACGTCTCCACGGGCACGTGGGCGCGATGCCGGGGATCAAGCTGGATGCGCTCCACCAGGGCGCGCCGCGAAGCAACCACCACGGGACGATCGAGGATCTCCACTTGCTCGTGATGCTCGTGCGGCAACACCTCGCGGAACCAGCCAATGCAGCCGGCCAGCATCATCACGCCACCCAGTATCCCTATACCGGTGCTGGTCAGCGGGCCGGCGGCGGCCATTGTGCAGCCGAACGCCAGCACAATGGGCCACGCCGTCGGCGCGGGCAATTGAATGTGCTTGCCGTCCGCGTGTTGCGGCTGCGCATGGATGTTTTCGTCCGCCATTCGATTCACCTTCCCACCACGTACACAACGGTAAAGACCACCACCCACACGGCGTCCACAAAGTGCCAATATAGCGAGAAGACCTGTATGCGTTCAGCGTGGCTGCGGTTGACGCGGCCCAGCAGCGTAAAGATCATGATGATCGATAATCCGATGAGCCCCACGATCACGTGCGTAGCGTGCAGGCCGACCAGAGAATAAAACGTGGTGCCGAACAGATTGGTGTGGATGGTAAGCCCGTCGTGGAAGATGAGCGTATGCCACTCCAACGCGGTTCCGGCGATGAAGATGAGGCCCAGCAGGATGGTGATCCCCCACCATGCGCCGAACGCCCTCATGCGCCCGCGTTCAATCTCCCGCTCGGCCAGCCAGATGGTCAGGCTGCTCGAAAGCAGGCAGACAGTGTTGAAGATGGGCGCTTCGAGGATGCGCGGCGTGGGTCCGGAAATGCTGCGCCCGATGTAGTAGAGATACGCGGCCACAAAGATGGAAAAGATTCCGCACTCGCCGGTAATGAGCGACAGCATGGCCACCTTGCCGCGCGATGGCAAGCGCCATTCTTCGTCCGCAAAAATGGGAGCGGTGCTCATGCTTCGTACTTCCAGTCAGGATCGCTGGGATGCTTGAGGTCCCACAGTGGACGCCGGCTGCGCACTTCCGGCTCAGTGGCAAAGTTGTAGGCCGGCGGCGGCGAGGGTGTGGCCCACTCCAGCGTCCATGCGTCCCACGGATCGCTGCCTGCTTCCTGGCCGCGAAAATAGGAGTAAATCAGATTCCAAACGAAGATCGCGACGGCGATACCCTGCAGAAACGCGCCCAGCGAGATCACCAGGTTGAGCGTGTTCCATCCCCGGTCGGCCTGGTAGGTGTAGATGGAACGAGGCATGCCCAGAATCCCTACGAAGTGCATGGTGTCGAAGGTGACGTGAAAGCCGATCACGAAGAGCCAGAAATGCCATTTGCCCAGCCTTTCGCTCAACATGCGGCCGGTAGCCTTTGGATACCAGTAGTAGAAGGCGGCAAAGATGGCAATCACGATCACGCCCACCAGCACGTAATGAAAGTGGGCGATAAGGAAATAGGAATTGTGAAGCTGCCAGTCCCAGGGCGCCACCGAAAGCATGATGCCGGTAAGTCCGGCCAGCAGCATCTGAAAGACGAAGGCGATGCAGAAAAGCATGGGCGTGGCGAAAACGATGCTGCCGCCCCACATGGTGGCAATCCAGTTGAATATTTTGATTCCCGTGAAGATGCCGACGACCATGGTGGAGAGCACGAAAAATGTGTTGCCCACCCAGCTCATGCCCACTGTGAACATGTGGTGCGCCCACACCGTGAAGCTCACAAACCCGATGCCCGCGGAAGCCGCGACCATGGCCGGATAGCCGAAGATCGCTTTGCGCGAAAATACCGGAATGACTTCATTGGCGATGGCAAAGGCGGGCAATACCAGCACGTAGACTTCAGGATGGCCGAAGATCCAGAAGAAGTGAATCCACAGCATCGGCGCTCCGCCCGCTTGGGCATCGAAGAAGTGCGCGCCCAGGTAGCGATCGAGCAGCAGCATCACCTGCGCGGCAGTAAGCGGCGTAATGGTGAGCAAGGTCATGGCGCTTACAATCAGCATCAGCCACACAAACAGCGGCATGCGGGTGAGCGTCATGCCGCGGCAGCGCATGGACAGCGTGGTCGCAACGATGTTGATGGCCGTGCCCAGCGTGCCAAAGCCGGCGACAATCAGCGCCAGGGCCCAGTAGTCCATGCTGTGGCCGGGGCTAAACGCGCTGCCCGTAAGCGGCGCATAGGCGAACCATCCCGCGTCCGGGGCATTGCCCATGCCGTACAGGCCAAACCCGCCAATGAAACTGAAGTACAGTAGCAACCCGCCAAACGCGGTGAGCCAGAAGCTGAACGCGTTGAGGCGCGGAAAAGCCATATCGCGCGCGCCGATCATCAGCGGCACCATGTAATTGGCAAGCCCGAAGATGATCGGCATTCCCGCCAGAAAAACCATGGTGGTGCCATGCATGGTGAAGATCTGGTTGTAGGCTTCCGGCGAAACAAAATGATTGTTCGGAAATGCAAGCTGGTAGCGGATCACCATGGCCTCCGCGCCCGCCACCAGCAGGAAGAAAAGCCCGTACGCGATATAGAGGATGCCAAGCTTTTTGTGATCGACAGTCACTACCCAGCTATGCAGCCATTCGAGGAATGTGCCGCTGCTGGGATACGCTGCGCCGAGAGAGTTGCCGAGAGGTACGGTCTGGTCTGCCATTCCGGTCCCTTCAGTGCAAAGTTGTGAGATACGCGACCACCTGGTCGAGCTGCTGGTCAGTGAGCTGCATGGCGGGCATGAGCGCGCCGGGTTTGAAGTTGTTTGGATCCTGGATCCAGGCGTGCAGATTCTGGGGCGTATTCAGCACCGTGCCGGAAGCGATGGTGGCGCGGCTCATCAGGTGCGTTAAATCGGGTCCGACCGTTCCCCGAGCCGCCGTGCCGGCGATGGTATGGCAGTTCATGCAGGCTTCCGTCTCGAATACCTGCCGGCCCGCTGCCGCCGCGGCCACGTCCGCCGCCGGTTGCTGCTGCTCCTTGACCCACGCAGCGAATTGCTGATCCGTATCGACATAGACGCGGATCAACATCTTGGCGTGCTCCATGCCGCAGAATTGCGCGCATTGGCCCAGGTAGAGGCCCGGCGTCTCCGGTTCAATCCACATTTGGTTGGGGTGGTTGGGAATCAAGTCGGTCTTGCCCGAAAGTTGTGGAACCCAGAAGCTGTGATCGACATCGGCGGAGATCAGGCGCAGAAACGTCGGCTGCGGCTCCAGCTTGCTGCTCACCGGTATGTGCAGCTCGTTGGCGGTAACTATGCCTAGCTTGGGATAACGAAACTCCCACCAGAACTGGTGGCCTATGACCACCACATCGAGCGCCGATTCAGGCTCCGCGCCGTTCTGCACCGCGAAGATCACTCGCGTTGTAGTCAGAAACAGAACCAGCACGATGATGATGGGGATGACCGTCCAGGCCAGCTCTACCTGCATACTCCCATAAATCTGTGGAGGCTCGTGCCGCGCTTCTTTGCCGCCCCGGAACCGCACGACGGCGTAAACCAGCAGACTCGCCACCGCAACAAAAATAGCGCCGGTGATGGCAAGAACAAAAAGCGAGAGACTGTAGATCTCATGCGCTGGACTTGCCGCAGGCGCAAAGATGCTGGGCGTGGCCTGAGGCCCGTCCGCAAATGCCGAAGAAGCGGCTGCGAACAGGAAAACCGCCAATGCCAGCGCGCACCGAATTGGAGAAAAACTCGGCTGATGCTGCATGATTCACGATCGGGGAAGATCTAGCGATCCTTTGTGACTGTGTGGGCCGACTGCGCGGGGGCCGCAGACCGGTGATGAGGCCTGTCGTGCGCCGTTCCCTCTATTATAGGCGCACATCGGCCCAGTCAAGTTGCCATGTAAGACAAACCGTCAGGCGCAGGCATAAGGACGGAAATGGTCACAGTCCAGGAAGAGAATGAGTGCGTTGACCTTCAGCGTCAGATCAGCTCCTGCGATGAAAGCCGTCCCACGCGCTACAAAGTCCGTCCGCTACACGGATATTGAATTTTCGCGCGGCTCTGGCATCCCCAATCCTCTCGCGATCATCGAATCAATCGGCTGCGCAGCCTTACCGATCTCTCGTACTGCTCCTCATGCGCAAAATTCCCACATCGACATACCGCCTGCAGCTCCATGCGGGATTCACCTTCGACGATGCGGTTCGCGTTGCCGGCTATCTCAAGAAACTTGGCATCTCGCACGTGTATTGCTCACCCTGGCTGCAGGCGGCGCCGGGAAGCATGCACGGCTACAACGTGGTCGATCATCAGAAGGTCAACCAGGAGCTGGGAGGCGAAGAGGGGCTGGCGCGCTTCTCGGCACACCTCGGCGAGCTGGGCCTGGGACAGGTGCTGGACATCGTTCCCAATCACATGGCCACCGGCCCGCAGAATCGCTACTGGTGGGATGTGCTCGAAAACGGGCCCTCCAGCCTCTACGCAACCTGGTTCGACATCGACTGGCATTCCGCCGAAGTGAAGCTGCAGAACAAAGTCCTGATTCCCGTGCTCGGCGATCAATACGGGCGCGCGCTGAGCGCCAATCAGATCCGCATCGAGCAGGATTGCGACCGCTTCCATGTTGCGTACTTCGACAATAGCTTTCCCATCGCGCCGCGCTCTCTGGCTATCCCGCTGGCCCACGCGGCCGAGTACGCGCAAAATGACACGCTCAGCTTTATTGCCGACAGCCTGGCGCGGCTGCCGGCGCCGGAGTCTACGGACCATGACGCCGTATTCCTGCGCCATCGCGACAAGAAAGTGATTTACGATTTGTTGCACAATCTATGCCGGAAGCAGGGCGAGGTCCCCGCCGCCATCGCGCGCGCCATGCGCGAGCTGAACAATAACCTTGACGCGCTCGATGAATTCCTGAATCTGCAGAGCTATCGTCTCGCATACTGGCGCACCGCCGACCAGGAGCTTGGCTACCGGCGCTTCTTCGACATCAACAGCCTCATCGGCTTGCGCGTGGAGCGTCCCCATGTTTTTGACGCCACCCACCGGCGTATCCTGGAGTGGCTCCAGACCGGTGTGATTGACGGCGTTCGTGTTGATCATCCCGATGGCCTGCGCGATCCGCAGCAATATTTCGTGCGCCTGCGCGAGCACGCGCCGGACGCGTGGATCGTTGCCGAGAAAATCCTTGAGCCGAGCGAGTCCTTGCGTTCCACCTGGCCCGTCGAAGGCACCACCGGCTACGATTTCCTCAACGTCTGCAACAGCGTCTTCACCCATGGCGACGGATTGAAGGAGCTTACGGAGATCTATCGCGCTTTCACCGCCGAGCCGGTCGACTTTCCCGCCATCGCTCACGATAAGCGTTTGAACGTGGAGCAGGAGGCGCTGGGCAGCGATGTGAATCGCCTGGCCAGCCTCTTCGTCTCCATCTGCGAGAACAACCGCGACCGCCGTGATTACACGCGCGCCGAGATTCGCCGCGCGTTGCGCGAGGTGGCAGCGGGGCTCTCCATCTATCGCACCTATGTGGCGCCCGATCGCGACCAGATTACCGATGAAGATCGCGACCAGATCGATCATGCCGTGGCCGAAGCCAAAAAACATCGCACCGATCTCGATCCCGCGCTCATCGATTTCATCGGCGACGTTCTTGCCCTGCGCGCGCGCGGCGGACTGGAAACCGAATTCCTGCTCCGCTTTCAGCAGTTCACTTCGCCGGTGATGGCCAAGGGCCTTGAAGACACGGCCCTCTACTGCTATAGTCGCATGATCGGACTCAACGAAGTAGGCAGCGCTCCCGACCGCGACGGGCTGACCTTGGACGAATTTCACCGCCATTGCGCAAACCGTCAGGCGCAATACCCTTTCACCATGAACACTCTGACCACGCACGACACCAAGCGCTGCGAAGACGTGCGCGCACGGCTGGCCGTGCTCACGGAAATTCCGGCGCGCTGGAAATCGGCGCTCGGCCGGTGGACGCGGCTCAATGCGCCCTTCAAGACCGGGGTCCCCAACGGCAGGTCTTCGTCGTTGGGGTGGAAGAGCGGAGCATTTCCTGACCGTAACACCGAGTATTTCCTCTATCAAACGCTGATCGGCTCCTGGCCCATCTGCGCCGGCCGCCTGACCGCGTACATGGAAAAAGCCGCGCGCGAAGCCAAACAGCAGACGAGTTGGACCCAGCAGAATAAGGAATTCGAAGAGGCACTCAAGAATTTCATCGAGAAGATCCTGCAATCGCGCGAATTCGTTGCCGACCTGGAGAGCTTCGTGGGCCAGGTGTTCGCGCCGGGGCGCATCAACAGCCTGGCGCAAACCCTGATCCGCTACACCGCTCCCGGAATCCCCGACACCTATCAAGGTAGCGAGTTATGGGACCTGCGCCTGGTCGATCCCGACAATCGCGGCCCCGTGGATTACAAGACGCGTTGCGCAATGCTCGGCGAATTGGAGAAGGGACTGGACAGCGCCGAGATTCTGCAACGCATGGACAGCGGCCTGCCCAAGCTCTGGATCGCTTACCAGGCCCTGCATCTCCGCACTGCGCACCCGGAGTGGTTCGGCGCAGACGCGGCCTACACTCCCGTGTATGCTGAAGGATCGAAGCGCGAGCACGTGATCGCGTACTTGCGCGGCGAGCGCGTGGCCACCGTTGTCCCGCGCTGGAACCTGAAGCTGGGCGCCACACCCGGAGGATTTCCGGCGGGAACGACAGTGGATCTGCCGCACGGCAGCTGGAAAAATCTGCTGACCGGCGAAACCATCGAGGCAGGCCGAGTGCGCGTTCAGACCCTTTTCGAGCATTTTCCGGTAGCGTTGCTGGTGAAAGAGTTCGATTGATGCACAGCTTCGAAATCTGGGCGCCTCTTGCGCACGCCATGTCAGTCTTCGTGAACGGCGTTGCACTGCCCATGCAGGGCCCCGACGATCGCGGCTGGTGGCGCATCGATGCAGCGGATGCCCGTCCCGGAAGCGATTATGGTTTCCTTATTGACGGCGACCGTCATCCCTATCCCGATCCGCGCTCACTATGGCAACCGAACGGCGTTCACGCTCTGTCGCGCATCTACGATCAAAATGCGTTTCCCTGGACGGATGCGAAGTTTCAGGCGCCGCCATTGCCAAGTGCGATTGTTTACGAGCTTCATATCGGGTCTTTCACTCCGCAGGGCACGCTCGACGCGGCCGTCGAGAAACTCGAATACCTCGCTGCGCTCGGCATCACCCATGTGGAGTTGATGCCGGTCGCTTCGTTTGCCGGCAATCACGGCTGGGGTTATGACGGCGTTGCGCTCTATGCAGTTCACCAGCCATATGGCGGCCCGGACGCTCTCAAGCGTTTTGTAAACGCGGCTCACGAGCGCGGCTTGGCGGTGCTGCTCGACGTGGTTTACAACCACTTCGGGCCGGTGGGCAATTACACCGGCAAATTCGGGCCCTACATCACTGGCGACCATCGCACGCCCTGGGGCGGCGCCGTGAATCTCGAGTCTGCGGGCGCTTCCGAGGTACGGCGCTTCTTCTGCGACAACGCCCTGATGTGGCTGCGCAATTTTCACATCGACGGCTTGCGCATCGATGCCGCTCACGCCTTCGTCGATCGCTCCGCGATCCATTTCCTTGAGGAGATGGCTGCGAAGGTAGATCGACTGGAAGCGGCATTGGCGCGGCCCTTGGTGCTCATAGCCGAGAGCGATCTCAACGATCCGCGCTTCGTCACTCCGCGAGAAGCCGGCGGCCTGGGCATCGATGCGCAGTGGAGCGACGATTTCCATCACGCGCTTTTTGCCGTGTTCACAGGGGCCCACGACGGTTATTACCGGGATTTCGGCGCGCTTGAGCAGTTGGCGAAGGCGCTCGAACAGACTTTCGTGTATGACGGCGTTTATTCGCCGTATCGCAAACGCATACACGGCCGGCCGGCCAACCATCTTTCGCAGCACCGCTTTTTCGGCTACATTCAAAATCACGACCAGGTCGGCAATCGCGCCGTCGGAGACCGCATCAGCCACATCGCCGGCATAGAGCGCGCAAAAATCGCAGCCGCCATTGTCCTGCTCGCTCCTTTCATCCCCATGATCTTCCAGGGCGAAGAATGGGCGTGCTCAGCGCCCTTCCAATTCTTTGCGGATCACGAAGGGGAGATGGCGCAATTGGTTTCCGAAGGCCGCAAAAAAGAGTTTGCCTCATTCGGATGGGATCCTGGCTCCATTCCCGACCCGGAAAGCCGCGAGACTTTTCTGCGCTCCAAGCTCAACTGGGACGAGGCAGCCCAGCGACAACACGCGGAGATGCTGGACTGGTATCGCGATCTGATCCGCTTGCGCAGGACCACGGCCTGCCTCAATAACGCCGAGCCCGGCAGCACGCGTGTCGATTTTGACGAGCAGGCAAGGTTGCTGCGCATGGAGCGGGGCGCCATCATCGCATGCTGCAACCTGGGCGCATCGGACTGGGTCTTTTCCGTCCCCAACCAGAGCGGTGTGCTGCTAGCCTCTCATCCATCCATCGGTGTGAAGAGCGGTAATCTGATTCTTCCGCCCGATACGATTGCCGTGTTGACATCGCCACAAGTCTAAAAATGACGGATCGTTTCCGTCGGCGGCGTCGGCGGGCTCGGCGGCTCGGGAGCGCGATCCGAGCGCTCCACGTGGCTTTCGAGCGAGCGGCTGACCAATTGGCGCGACCCCAGACCCACGGCTAACGCCAGCGTAAGTACGATGCCTCCGAAAAGAATGCCGAAGGCCAGCTCAACTATACTTCCGCCAATATCCAGATGTTCCAACGCCATGGCCGCGGTAAGCACCAGCACCAGCCACTTCACCCCCAGCGACAAAAAACGCGCGTACTGCAGTTGCGCATTCACTGCGCCGATGAGCACCGAGCGGGCCAGGAAGCGCGCCACCAGCGTGCCCCCGATCAAGAGCAGGATGGCGCCCACCGAGTGCGTCACATAGGGCAGCAATGAGAAGGAGAGAGCCGACCCCACCGCATAGGAGGTGTCGAACGCCGACACTCCAATGACCAACCCCAGCAGCACAAAGACCCAGAACGTGATGCGCGCCGTCAGTGCGGTGGGAGAATTGGAAGGTGTCCAGTCAGCGCCGGTGCCTGCGCGCGCCATGCGCGCATCGAATTTGCATAGCGTGAGAATCCAGCGCAGGAATGCGGAGATTACCTTGCCGATCAGCGCGAAAACCGCCAGCGCGACGAAAAACGCCAGGATGCCGGGCAGCACCCCGATCAACAGCGACAGTACGCGGTTGAGAGACATGTGCAGCGCATCGGACATTTGCCGCAGGATGGAGACGTTCTCGGTATACGGAGGGTAGGGCATTAGGGGTCGATCTTGCTGAAGCATGGTGGCAAGCAAGCTGATCATAAAACGCACTCCTTGAAGCGCCCTCCCGCGGATTGCCAGCGATGGCTCCGCGCCACGCGTTTCCGGCGCCTCGTCTCAAAACATTTCGTCTGCGCGCCACACCGGCCACGCACTCGCCTTCGTGGCCTTCATGCGTTAAACCGATCCGGCCAGCGCCAGCGCGAAACCAGGTATGGCTTGTCGGCCTCAAAAGCGGCCGCAACGGCCTCAATGTGAGCTTCGGCGCTGGTTCCTGCAACGGTCAGGTTGATGTGCCCTGCCACCCATCCCAGGTAGAGCGGGATGAGCGCGCCCAGCAGGTGGCCGCGGTTGATGGTGCGCAGCCGGTAGGCAACCAGAAAATCGTACACAATGCGCGCCCACAAGCTGTCCGGCATTCGAAACTCCAGCGCGCTCATTTGCGAAAGATGTTTCAGCCCCAGCAGCGAGTACGGCGGCAAGACCAGAGACCAGATCTCCAGCAGATTGCTGTACGCGAAGTGAAACGACTCCACCATGCGCGTCACATCGGCCGCGCCATCGACGCGCGGCGCTTCAGCCGGCGCGCGGCGCGCCGGTGGCACACGCCGCGCGCGCTGCCAGTACGCGGCCTTCATCTCGATATCGGCAAAAAGCGATCCCGTCACCCGCGCCAGGATGGGATTGATATCGGCGTCCGCGGGCTGGGGCAGGGCGCGCGCGCCCACATCGAATTCTTCTATCGCAAAGCCGGCCACGGCCGCTTCATTCACGGGCCACAGCATCGCTTCCGGATCCCCTGCGGTGCGCTGCGCCGCGGCCGCCAGTTGTTGCGGCATACGCGGCGAGAGCCCCAAATCGATGGCCGCGGGAAATCGCACTCGCGTGGCAAACAGCGCCCGGGTGAGTGGATAAAGAATCGCGGAGTTGATCATGCCGGCGTGCGGAGGCAACACATAACGCGGCACCGCCAGATCCACCGAGCCGGCCAAAACACCATTGGCCAACAGCCGCAGCGCACCCGCGCCCAGAGAATCGGCTCCCGGGCCCAGCAACAGGATGGCGCGCGCCTGGTGCTCCTGCGCGAGCCCCCAAGCGTGGAGAAAATCGGCCGCCGTCAAGCTCCATCCTGACCCCCACGGCGGGGCGGCCACAATGCGCAAGCCTGCCGGGACAAGGGCAGGAGCAGGGCTCTCCGTGGCCACCAGCAGTCCTTCCCCCGGAAATACAACCGCCAGGTTGTTGAGCAATACTTCAAGATTCTCCGGCAGCATCGCCGGTACTATCACAAGCAGACCGGTGACCGGGGGCGGGGAGGGAGAACTGAGCTCGGAGATCGAATCTGCGGACGCCATGGAGGAGTGAGGAAACTCCCGTCCGGGGAACCTGTGCGGCCGATCGCCTTACGCCGTGAGGCAAGCCCGTGGTTGCTACAAAGATAGAATGCCACCAATGGGGATACCAAGCCATCCAGGCCGGTGGTTCAATTCATACAGCAATTCGTAAAGAGCCTTCTCCAGCAGGTACGCCTCGAGCAGCTCTTGAGCGGTTTCCGGCGTCGGCAACAACATCGGGTTCGTTGCCACGGCTTCGCGATATGCCATCAGGAATTCATCGCAGGCAGCACTTTGCCAAAAGCGCGCCCACCCCTCCAAAGAGCCCGTGGCTCCCGGCTCGCTTTGATTCCGCGCGCCTCGAAATCGGTCGAGCGCGGAACTGGCGGCGTAGGAGAACGAACGCATCATGCCGGCCACATCTTTCAGCGGGGACTGCTTGCAGCGGCGCTCCGCCAAGGATCGGGCCGGTTCGCCCTCGAAATCGAGGAGCGCAAAATCGTGGCCGTCGCTAGCGGCGGTCCGGTCGCCATGCCCGCCCACGGTGCGCAGCGTTTGACCGAGATGATAATCGCCATGAATACGGATGCGCTGCCCCGCCGCAGGCAGGTCTTTGACGGCCCGCGCTCGCGCCACCAACGCCGGACGCCGCGAAAGCAATAGTCCAGCCCTGTCGGACAGCGCATCGTCGAGCGCCGGCAATCCCCGTTTCAACGCATCCAGGTTTGACTTGATCTGCGCCTCGATGCGCTGCGCATCCGCGGCCAGATCGTCGGCAGTAAAGAACTCCGGCGCAAACGCCTCATGATCCGTGGCACTGCTGAGCGCAAGATGCATTTCCGCTGTCCGGCGCCCCAAAAGTGCCGCCGCCTGTAGCGATGCATTCGCGCAGTCCGGCGCATGGGGATGCGATTCGCCGCTCCAGAGAAAGCTCGCCGCGCTCGGCTCGGGCGCCGCCAGGTTCACCACTTCCACGAAGAACCGCGCCAGTTGCTCCAGAAACCACTCCCACCCGTCGCCGCGGTTGGCGACGAACCCCTGCAGCATTGCCACTGTGGTCTTCTCGCCGCGCGCGGGAGTGATCGAAATCTCCCCAAAAAACGGCGGGATGTGCTTGAAGTGCGCATGCTCTGTCAGGTATCGGCCTATCTCTACGTCCGGGCTTTCGCCCGTTTCCAGCCGCCGGAACAGCTTCAGGATGAGCCGGTCAGAGTACAGAATTGAAGTGTTCGACTGCTCCGCCGTTCCCACGCGCGACGCAAGATGCTGGCCATATTGAGCTGCAGAGAATGCACCTGATGTGCGCGCATCCAGCCGGCCATCCAGCGGAATCGGGTTCCCGGCAGACGGCGATTCGCGCGGTTGCAAACTCAGTGCGCCCGCCGACAACGACGCCGGCGTGCTGGCGCGCGGCGGTGCGGAGACCTCGCCGGGCTGTGCGCTGAGCGGTGCCGGAGCTACCGGCAAAATGCTTCCTGGCGCCGGCGGCAACGAAACATCGTCGAGGGCAGGAACTGGCTCTCGAACTTGCGCACCCGTAACCCCGTTGCGCGCGATTCCATGCGACGTCAGCGCCAACGTCGTATTGCACTCGATCAATCTGAGAAGGCCCTGGTGAAACTCGGCGTGGATCGATGCGTCGTGAACCACGGCCGCACCGGATGCGGAATGGAACCGCGCGATTACGCTTTTCGCCTGCCCTGCTGTCGCGTTGTTGCCATCCGCGCCCATGCTCATGGCCAGGGGAATCTGGTACCAATCCGCAGGCCCTTCTGAGTATTTAACCTGTACATAAAACAAGGCGAATGAAAATGCGCCTTCGCCGTGCGGGCCCGCCGTAAGGCTGCGCGCGCAGCCCTCTGTCGCGGCCGGCAGCTCCACCCACTCGCGAACCTGCACCGCGGCAATAGTTCGCGCTTTGGCGCCAAACCATCGTTGCTCCGCCAGCCACGCGGGCAGCGATGACTCCAGCAGAGCCATCCCTTCTGCAGCCAGAAATCCGGCCCAGCCACTGACCGCCAGATCCATGGCCTCGGGCCTTTGGGCCACCTCGTCCGTTGTTTCCGGAGTGCCCTCCTGCTCCAGCTCCGGCGCGTGGAGCTCGAGCCACAAAAACGAATACGGGGCCAGCGAAAGCACGTACGGCTCGTCGGCGATGGCAGGAAACGGAACGTAGCCGAGCATCTCCACCGGCTGCATGCCCGCGTAGCTGGAAAGATCGAGCGCCACCGGCTGCGCAAAGCGGCTGAGGTTGGCCACGCATAGCACCGTCTCGTGCGTGCCGTCGCCGCGATTCAGATCGCGCAGATAAGCGAGAATCCTGCGATTGGCAGGATTGAGAAACGTGAGCGTGCCGCGTCCGAATACCTGGAACAGCTTGCGCAGCGCGATCATGTTCTGCATCCAGTGCAGCAGGCTCGACTGATCGCTAAGCTGCGCCTCCACGTTGACCACCTGGTAGCCGTAGATGGGGTCCATGATCACCGGGAAATAAAGCCGCGCGGGATCGCACTTCGAGAATCCGGCGTTGCGGTCCGAGGTCCATTGCATGGGCGTGCGCACGCCATTGCGATCGCCTAAATAAATGTTGTCGCCCATGCCGATCTCGTCGCCGTAATAGAGGATGGGCGTGCCAGGAAAACTGAGCAGCAGCGAATTCAGCAGCTCGATGCGGCGGCGATTGTTATCTACCAGCGGCGCCAGCCGGCGCCGTATGCCCACATTCACCCTCATGCGCGGATCGGCAGAATATGCAAAGTACATGTAATCGCGTTCGTCGGCCGTCACCATCTCCAGCGTGAGCTCGTCGTGATTGCGCAGGAACAAGGCCCACTGGCAGTTGTCGGGGATCGCCGGCGTCTGCGCCATGATGTCGGTGATGGGCAGCCGGTCTTCCTGCCGCAGCGCCATATAAATGCGCGGCATGAGCGGGAAGTGAAACGCCATGTGGCACTCGTCGCCGTTGCCGAAGTACGGACGCACGTCGGCGGGCCACTGGTTGGCCTCAGCCAGGATCAGGCGGTTCGCATACTCCGCGTCGATCGCGGCGCGAATCTTCTTCACCGCCGTGTGCGTCTCGGGAAGGTTTTCGCACGAGGTGCCATCCCGCTCGCAGAGATACGGGATAGCATCCATGCGCAGCGCGTCCACGCCCATGTCCAGCCAGAAATGCATGGCCTTGGTGATTTCTTCCACCACCCGCGGATGGTCGTAATTCAGATCGGGCTGATGCGAAAAAAACCGGTGCCAGTAATAAGCCTGGGCCGCTTCGTCCCAGGCCCAGTTGGATTTTTCCGTGTCCGTGAAAATAATGCGCGCATCCTTATAGAGGTGGTCGGTTTGCGACCACACGTACATCTCGCGCTCCGATGAGCCCGGGGCGGCAAGCCGCGCTGCCTTAAACCACGGATGCTGATCGCTGGTGTGATTCACCACCAGCTCGATCATCACCTGCATGTCGCGTTGGTGCGCGGCGTCGAGAAACGCCTTGAAGTCATGCAACGTTCCGTACGACGGATTCACATCGGTGTAGTTCGAAATGTCGTAGCCGTCATCGCGCAGCGGCGATGGGAAAAACGGCAGCAGCCATATGCATGTGATGCCCAGGTCCTGCAGGTAATCGAGGCGCGAGATCAGGCCGGGAAAGTCGCCGATGCCGTCGTTGTTGGAATCGGCGAAGGCGCGCACATGAAGCTCGTAGATGATCGCATCCTTGTACCACAAGGGATCGGTCGCGCTGGCCAGCTTCTTCACGCCCTTCTCCAGGTTGGCTTGCTTGGCTTTGCTCCCGCGGGCCCGCGTTCATTGCTGGCGAATCAGGCGGAGGATGTGCGCCGGCTTGGTTCCCGGCCGCAGGACTACATAATTGCGATGGCCGCTCCACGCGTATCGCTCGCCGCTCAGCAAGTCCTCTGCGAAGTATGCTTCGCCGGACGTCAGTCCCAGCCGCGCCAGATCGAGGTTTGTCCATCCGCTCTGCTCGTGGAATGCATCCAGGTTGACAATGGTCAGGATCAGGTTGTCAAAATTGGGCGCGGCTTTCGAGTAACAAATCAGTTGCGGATTATCGACGCCGTGGAAGTGCAGGGAATCGTTGCTGTGCAATGCCGGATTGGCGCGACGGATGCGGTTGAGCGCGGTAATCAGCGGCACCAGCGAACCGGGAGCGCTGCGGGCACGCTGGCGAATCTCGTATTTCTCGCTATGCAAATACTCTTCCGAGTCGCTCTTGCCAGACGCCGGCTGCGCCGCTTGATTCTCCGCCAGCTCATAGGCCGGACCGTAGATGCCGTAGCTCGCTGAAAGTGTGCCCGCCAGAACCACGCGTTGCGCAAATGCCGGCGGCCCGCCTTCTTGCAGTGCCTTATGCAGAATGTCCGGCGTATTGGGCCAGAAATTAGGACGGAAAAACTCGCTGACCGGCGGCCGCGTGATCTCCCGCAGATACTCCTCCAGCTCACTTTTGGTGTTGCGCCAGGTGAAGTAGGTATAGGATTGCGTAAATCCGCGCTTGGCCAGCCCATACATCAGGTGCGGGCGCGTGAAGGCCTCGGAAAGAAAAATCGTGCCCGGATACTTGCAGCCCAACGCGTCCAGGCACCACTCCCAGAACGGCAGCGCCTTGGTGTGCGGATTATCGACCCGGAACACTCGTACGCCGCGTTCGATCCAGAACTCAAAAACCGAATACAATTCATCCCACAGCCCGCGCCAGTCCGAAGTCTCGAAATTCAACGGGTAGATATCCTGGTATTTTTTGGGCGGATTTTCCGCGTACTGAATGGATTCATCGGGCCGGATCGTGAACCACTCCGGATGTTCGCGGACCCAGGGATGATCGGGCGAGCATTGAAAGGCGATGTCCAGCGCAATCTCCATGCCTTCCGCCTGGGCCGCGGATACGAGTCGCTCGAAATCGTCAAACGTCCCCAACTGTGAGTGAATGGCCTTGTGCCCGCCGCAATCTTTCTCGCATCTCTTGCCATCGGGGCGCACATCCGGCGCCGCTGCATCTCCAATCGCCCAGGGGCTGCCGGGCGCGCCGGGGGGCGCGGAAGCGGCATTATTGGGACCCTTGCGATAGGCGCGGCCAATCGGATGAATGGGCGGCAGATACAGAATGTCGAATCCCATGGCCGCGATTTCCGGCAGTTGGCGCTCGACATCGGCAAAGGTGCCGTGCCGGCCGGGCTCCGGCGAGGCCGAGCGCGGAAACATTTCGTACCACGTGGAAAAGCGCGCCCGCTCGCGATCGACCCACAACGGCAGCTCCTGCTCGTAGCGCGTGGCGAGGGTCAGATCCGGATATTGTGCCATCATGCGGTGAATTTCTTCGCTCAGCGGATACTCCGCCGGAGTGGTCTGCCGGCTCGCCAGCACCTCGAGCGACCGCGCTGCTTCCTTGAGCTTCTGCGCATCGGCTCCGCGCGCGCGTATTGCACCCCGTTCCAGAATTACGGCGCCAGTGCGCAGCGCCAGCACCATTTCACCGGGAGCGAGTTCGTTCGCGGCCGCCAGCCGCTTGCGTAGGTCTCTGGCCCAGCTTTCGAAGCGATCGATCCAGCCCATCACCGTGAATCGCCACGCGCCCAATTGATCCACAACCAGGAAGCCGTTCCATAAATCGTTCCCGCACGGCTTCATGGCCGCCGTGCGCCATTTCCGCTCCAACCGGTGCCGATACAGAATTTGAGCCGCCAGTTCATCGTGCCCGTCAGCAAAAATCGCCGCGGACACGCTCACCCGCTCGCCCACAATGCGCCGCACCGCATGCCGTCCCGCATCCACCTGAGGCGCCACCTCCTCGATGACCACACGATTGCGGCCGTGCTCGGGCTTCAGCACGTCTCTCCCTCAACCGGCAGAACTGCGGAGCCAAGTCCGGCAATGATGAATGCAAGCGGGGACTGCATGGAATCTGACAACAGTGCTTCGATGCACAGATTGCGCAACTGGTTTTCCTGGAAGACATTTAGGCGTGGAATTGGCGTGGGAAAGAAGCCGATCAACCGGCACGCCGCATCAACGAGTGACAGGACCCGCTCCGGCGCCGCCGCCGGCATTCATGGGCAGGTCCAGAGCAAACAGCGAAGCATTTCCCTGGTCGGCGTGCAGCCACATGCCATGAAACGCTCCTCGCAGTTCCGGATGCATGGTCAGCAACGCACTCATAAGGTTTGTGACCTGCTGACGCGCGATCACCGGATAGCGCAACTCCGCCATCTGCGCAGGATCGGGGCGGTAGTGAACGTCCAGATCGAGCGACCCGAATTCCGTCGTCGTGCCCACCGAAGTGACACTGAACATGGCGCCGTTGGCATTTAAAGTCAGAGGCGCGGCCGCTGCCGGCAGATCGGCATGAACTGCATCCGATTCGTGGCGCAGCTTTTCCAGGTTGGAGCTGGCCAGAAACTGCACCGGATCAAGCAGGTCGGTTGCGATTTGGTAATAAAAATGCGCCGCCCAGGCTGCATTGGACTGCGCGTATCTCCGCGCCTCCGCCCAGTACCACACCCCGTCGTGCCCGGCCAGAACCATGGGTTTGTCGAAAAAGCCGGCCAGTAGCCAGCGCCCGTCCTGCGATTTTGCCAGGATCAGGGAAATCTGCTGCGGCTGTTTGACCCCGGTGGCGTGGGTAATGGCCAGGGCATAGGTTCCCGGCGGGAGGCCGTTGAAGTCGAAGCCAACCACGGGGGATCCGCAAAAGAAATCGGTTTGCGCCTGGTTCGGTGGATCGCTGGACGCGTCCAGCAGATACAGATTGTCGACCGTGATGGCCGCTTGCTGCACCAGCGGCTGAAGATACTGAATGGACTGCTGAATCCCATTGAAATCCGCAGCGATGGCGGGCAGCGTGTTGGCGCGAATGGCCTCGATATTCCCGCTCTGCACTTGCGTGAGCACTGTCCTGGCGGCAATTACAAGCACATTGCGTTGCGCGTCCGTCATTTGCGCCTGTGTGGCGCAGGACGCGGCTCGCCCTTCAGGAAGCGCGGTCAACGCCACCAGCACTCCAATCGATAGCAGTAAATGCGATTTCTTGCGCAGGATCGAAACCATGCCGCGGGGCTCTCCCTGAGATTTCAGATGTTCGAAAGAAACACACCAAGACTCCTGATTACTTCGCGCCGCGATTCATAAGATGCGCCCTCATGGTTTTAGGCCCACTCGGCAACTTTGGTAACCGAAGCCATAGACCGCTTGCCGGCCAATACCCTTATAACCGCTGTTGGGAATATCCTTACGCAACAGACGAGCCTAGGGCGTGTCATCAAATCAGCCAAATGGCTGTAGCCACTAAGGTTAACCTGACGAAAAGCGCGAAAAGCGTATATTGTTTGCCCAAGGCACTGTCAATAAAGGTATCACTTCCGCGCCTCCGCTCATTTCCGCAGGTAGCCTTCTGCCTTCCACCTGCGGGCGAGCAGTTCCGTCAACCCGGCCGTGGGATAAAGAAGGGTCAAACTGGCCGGACGGCCTCTCTTCCCGTGGAAAGGCCGCCTTTTTGTGAGCAAAAGACCGCCGGATCCTGAGAGAATGGGAGTCGAAAAACCGCAACTAATTGCCGGATTCGCTGTTCTAATGAATGTGAGCCGGCCCCAGCAGAGAGAGACCGGAAGTGCTGATCGCCGGAGGCGACTCCGGTTCCGGACCAAACGGCCCGGACGGCACAAGGAGGGGAAAATGCGGAAGTTCCGCTTGGTTTGGGTCGCGATGGTTGCGATGCTTTTCTTTGTACCGTTTGCAGGCACAGCAAATGCCCAGGTTGCGGTAGGGGTTGGCATTGGCCCCGCGGTGGTTGCCGCTCCTTATTACTATGGCCCGCCCGACTGCGCGTGGGGCTATTATCCTTATTATCCTTACTCTTGCGCTCCCTACGGCTACTACGGGCCGGGCTGGTTCGATGATGGCCTGTTCATCGGCGTTGGTCCCTGGTACGGCTGGGGCTGGGGCGGATGGGGTTGGGGTCGCTATGGGTGGGGCCGCGGATACGGCTATGGCGGTTACGGTCGCGGCGGCTATGGATATCGCGGCGCGGTGGGGTACCGGGGCGCGTACGGAGCACGCGGCTATGCCGGCGCGGCCCGCGGATATGCGGGTGGAGCGCGAGGCTATAGCGGTGCTGCCCGAGGGTACGCCGGCGGCGGTGCACGCGGGTTTAGCGGAGCGGCACGCGGCGGCGGCGGCGGCTTCCACGGTGGTGGTGGCGGACGCCGGTAATTGAGCCTAAGCTTCCCCCTGAATGAAAGGCCTGGCTGCTTCGGCTGCCGGGCCTTCTTTATTCTGGCGCCGCGCCGGCCTTCGCCAGTTCCGCCAATCGATCCGCAATGCGTTTGGCAGCATGGGGATGGGCCTGCTTGCGCGCCGCGGCAGACATGGCCGCCAATCGGGCTGGATCGGTGAGCAGCCCGGTCAGCGCCTCCAGCAGCCGCCCTGGAATCTCGAGCTCGCTCTCCGGCAACATCACCGCTGCACCGGCCGCGACCATGGCTTCGGCGTTGCAGTGCTGGTGATTGTCGGCCGCGGCGGGGAAGGGGATCAAGAGCGCTGGTTTTCCGGCCGCGGCTTCCTCGGCGACGGTTGACGCTCCGCTGCGCGTCAGCACCAGGTGCGCCCGCGCAAATTGGGCGGGCATGTCGTTGAGAAACGTCTGCACCTGCCAGCGCGCGCTGTCCGCGCCGCTCCCCTCGTACGCCGCCTGCGTGACCTCAAAGTTGCGCAGTCCGCTCTGATGCAGAATGGTGAGGCCGGGAACGGCGTCGAGCAGCGCGCGCACGATCTGGGGCAGACGCGTATTGAAGATGCGCGCGCCCTGCGAACCGCCGAAGACGAGCAGGTGCGGTGCGGCGCCGGCGGGCGCGGGAAGGTCGAAGAACTCCGGCCGAACCGGAATGCCGGTCACCTCGGCGTGGCGAAACCACTTGGCCGCATCGGCGAAATTGATGGCCGCGGCCTGCACGCGTTTGCCTACCAGGCGATTGGCCAGGCCCGGCATGGCATTGGGCTCGAAGACCATCGCCGGCACCTTGAGCCTTAGCGCTGCCGCCACGCCGGGACCCGAAGCGTAACCGCCGATTCCGAAGACCACGCCGGGCTGAAACTCGCGAATCAGTCGCTTGCATTCCGAGATGCTCTGCGGCAGCCGCGCCAGTGTCTGCAGGCGAGTGATGAGCGAGACGTTCTTGAGCGGTCCTACGTCGATGAGACGGAGTTGAAGTCCGGACTCTGGCACCAGCCGCGATTCCAGCCCCCGCGCCGTGCCGACAAAAAGAATCTCGGCCGCGTGGCGCGCAATGAGCTCGCGCGACACGGCCAGCGCCGGAATAATATGCCCGCCCGTTCCGCCTCCGGCTATCAGTACGCGTAAAGCAGTCAAAATCAGTTCTCAGTTCGTAGTTCGCAGTTGTCAGTCTTGAGATTTGACCGGCTCTCTTTGTCCCTGGGGCCTGTCTCCCTCAGTCCCAGTTCTCTCTTTGCCTCGGTCCCGTGTTCCCTGCTTCATCTCACTCCGCCAGCCGGGTAATGTTCAACAGCACGCCAATACTCGCCAGCGTGAAGAACAGCGATGTCCCGCCCGACGAGATCAGCGGCAGTGGAATGCCTTTGGTGGGCACCAGCGACAGCACCACGCTGATATTGAAGAAGGCCTGCAGCAGAATGGTGGTGGTAATGCCGAAGGCCGCCAGGCGCAGGAACGGATCGCGGGTGCGGAAAGCGGCGCGCAGCCCGCGCACGCCAAATACTACGAACAGCAGCACGATGCAGATGGCGCCGATGAAGCCCAATTCCTCGGCAATGTTGGCGAAGATGAAATCGGTGGACGCTTCGGGCAGGTAAAACAGCTTCTGCATGCCTTCCATGTAGCCGCGGCCGGTGAGCCCGCCGGTGCCCACGGCGATGAGCGACTGGGTGATGTGGAAGCCGGCACCTTGGGGATCGGCGCCGGGATCGAGAAAGGCCAGCATGCGTTGCCGCCGCCAGGGCACCCAGAACAACAGTGCGAGCAAAAAAGGCGTTGCTGCCGCCACAGCCCCAGCCAGGTACTTCCACTCCATGCCGGCAAGGATCAGCATCATGGCCGAAACTCCGCCCAGCACCATGGCCGTGCCCAGATCGGGCTGGCGCAAAACCAGCAGCATGAAGGCAACTGGCACCAGAGCCGCGCGGGCCAGCGTGTGCCGCCAGTCATTGATGGCATTAAGCCGGTTGTGCAGGAACCAGGCCAGGAACAGCACCAGCACCGGTTTGGCAATCTCCGAGGGCTGAAACGTGAAGAACGGGCCGAAGCGGATCCAGCGGTGCGTGGCGTGCGAGTCGGGGAAGAAGAATACCGCGATCAGGAGCAGCGTAGTGACGGACAGCGCGGGATAGATGAAGCGCGGCGAGTTATAGCGCGTGGCATCGACGCGTTGGAGCACCAGCATGGCCAGAACGCCTCCCAGCGCCCACAGCGCCTGCCGGCCCACATCGGTGAACTCAGAGTGGTAGCGCGCCTCGGCCACTACGGCCGACGCGGAGAAGACCATCGCCAGCCCCGCCACCACCAGCAGCAGGGTGGTGAAGAACATCCATTTATCGACGCCAACTAATTTCGCCATGCTTGCCTTGCGGGGTTTCCCGCCGGGGCTAAAGCCCTGTCAATTTAATTGGTCGGCTTGGGCACGACTGGCCCGCCCAGAGGACTCCCCGGTTCTCATCGTGCCCTGACACAAAGCCTTGATCTGATCGTTCACTGAGGCCATGCCTTTCCAGGTCTCAAAAGCAAGGCCTGGGGGAACTCCAACGTGCAAGCTCGGATGGTCAAAAAGAGGTGTAGTCCTACGCACTCTGCCCCACCTTCCAACCGCGCTGCTCGGCCACCAGCTCCTTGAAAACGTGCCCGCGATGCTCATAGCTCTCAAACTGGTCGAAGCTGGAACAGGCTGGCGCCAGCAGCACCACGTCGCCAGGCCGCGCTGCCGACGCCGCTGCGCTTACCGCGCGGTCCAGCGTCTCGCAGGAGTGCAGCGAGATGATGCCGCGCAGTTGCGACTCGATGATTGCCGCGGCCGCGCCGATGGTGTACACCGCACGCACCCGCTGGTGCAGCAGGGGGGCCAGGATGGTGTAATCGGACCCCTTGTCTTTGCCGCCCAGGATGAGATGGATGCCGGATTGAAATGCGGCCACGGCTTTGGCAGTCGCGTCCACGTTGGTGGCCTTCGAATCGTTGTAGTAGTCAACCCCGTTCACCGTGGCCACGAACTCCAAGCGGTGCTCCACGGCCTGAAACTTCTCGATAGCGCGTCCAATGGCCTCCGCCGGTGCGCCCGCCTGCCGCGCGGCACACACCGCGGCCACCACGTTCTCCACGTTGTGTTCGCCCTTGAGTGGAATCTTGCTCAGAGGCATTACTCTTTCCACGGCCGCATCGCGCCTGCCGCGATAGACTACATATCCGTCCTCGACCCACGCGCCCTGGCCCACCGGGTGTTCGATCGAGAACCAGTAAACGCGTCCCGCCGACCGCTTAGCCGCCTCCGCCGCACGCGCGTTGTCGGCGTTCAGCACCGCCGCATCGTGCTCGTTCTGCGCAGCAAAGATGCGCTCCTTGGCGCGCGCGTAATTTTCGAAGCTATGATGCCGGTCAAGGTGGTCGGGCGTAATGTTCAGGATGACGGCCACATTGGGATGAAACTTCTCCGTGCTTTCGAGCTGAAAACTGGAAACCTCGAGCACCGACCAGGTTGTGTCGCTGCTTTCTTCAATCAGCGCCACCACCGGCACGCCGATGTTTCCGCCCACCAGCACCGGAATTCCCGCTTCCTCAAGGATCGCGCCCAGCAGCGCCGTGGTTGTGGTCTTGCCGTTGGAGCCGGTAATGGCCACAATTTTTCCCTTGAGGAAGCGCGCCGCCAGTTCCAGTTCGCCGATGATGGGCGATCCGAATTTGCGCACCTGCTCCAGCTCTGGCGTATCCAGCGGCACGCCGGGGCTTACTACGATCAGGTCCTGGCGCCGGAAAGTGAGCAGACCGTGGCCGCCGGCTTCCACCATAATGCCCTCTTCGAGCAGCGCGGGAATCTCCTTGGCCAGCGATTCGGCGGAGCGCACATCGGAGACCGTCACCTGCGCGCCCTGGTGGCGCAAAAACAGGGCCGCGGCCAAGCCGGACTTGCCCAGTCCCACCACCAGAACCTTTTTCCCTTTCAGCTCCATCATGGGTCTATCCTACGGCACGGCCAGACGTGCACGTCTTGAAGAGGCCACGGCTGCAGCCTTGCCAATAAGCCACAAACTACATTGAGTCTCTGGAAGTGGTTTCATAGCCCGTCTGTCATCGTCCCTTAGGGGCTAAAGCCCCACGTTTTTGGGGAACTTATTGGCACGGCTGAAGCCGTGCCCTTTCAAAACAGGGTTATGAAACAGCTTCTAGTCTGGTCATCGCTTGATTGACCCGCCTTCCCGGCAACCTTATTGATTGTGCGGCGAAATCATCGTCCACAACGCGCGCCTAGCGCAGTTTCAGCGTGGTGAGTGCAAACAGTGCAAACACCAGGGC
>JASHRF010000038.1 GCA_030037545.1 Acidobacteriaceae bacterium
ATGCGCGGATCGCGGATGGAGCAGAGCTCTCTCACGTAGCGCGTCTGGACGCGGTGATTGCCGACCACGATCAGCTCGCGCGCGCTTTGCGACTGCCTGAAGGCGTGCAGAATATCGAGCACATGGTTCTCCGGTTCGAGACGGCAGACCACCAGGTAATAGCTCTTGGGCACCAATGCCCATTCTGCGAGCGGTTCAATGCCCGGCAGCGCCTCGACGACCTCGCAACCATAAGGAATGACAGAGCAATTGCGGAGCGCCCCGTGGCGCGCCCCGTGGCGCGCGGCGAGGCTCTCCGCGACTGCCGCAGCGTCGGCGATGATGCGGTCCGCGACACGTAGCGACGTCCACTCCATCAGCCGGAAATATCTTTTGGCCGCGGAATTCCATTTGGCGCGCGCCCACTCCAGGCCATCGGGATTGATCCATACCTCCGTACCCCAGAAGCGCGGAATGGCGCAGAATGGTGCAGCGCCGTAGCCGAGCATGTAGACCACATCGTAGCCTGAGCGCGCGTCCCAGAGGGACTTCAAATCGTAGAGTATGGTCGTGAGCGGGCCGAGCGACGGCGAAACAATGTAGCGCAACCGCACGCCGCGGAATTCTGAGGGCATGGGAGCACCGCCGGCCTCGCAGTACACCGTGACCTCGTGCCCCAGCCGGGTGAGGCCGATGGCCAGCTTTTCCGCGAAGGTTTCAAAGCCGCCGTAACGCGCCGGTATGCCGCGCGTGCCCAGGATCGCCAGCTTCATGATTGCGTCACCTCGCGCGGTAATTCAATTGCCGGAAGGCGCTGCGCTGCGCGAGTTTCAGCACCCCATTCGGCCCCGGAGTTGGGCTGAACGAGCCGGGCATCCCACGCGCGGAAGACGGAATACGGCTCGATATAGACCAACGACTTGCAATAGAGCGCCAGTCCGACGATGGCGAGAAACGCAACGTAGAAAATGCGCGTATTGCCTTCAAGCTTCTCCAGGATCATCATCATGATCAGCAGCCAATAGACGTCGAAGATGTAAAGGATGCGCGTAGCCAGCCCGGTGTTCCACCCGAAGATGATGAACAACATCAAGCCGGCGCTCGATCCGAGCACGGCCATACGCTGGTGCAGGTTCAGTCTCTTCCAAAACAGTGCGACCGGAACGGCGATGATGAGGAGGTGGGCCAGCGCATACCACGAAATGACGCGCAGGTCGTTTTCCTCGGCGCCTCCGTTCAGGTACTCGGAGATGCGGTAGAGGCCGGAGAGCAGGTCGATGACGCTGCGCATAGCGATGGACGCGGTCGCTCCGGTGACGATCATGGCCGCCAGCCATCCGCGGCTGCGGAAGCGGACGCCGCTAAAGAGCATGATGAGCAACGGCAGAGCTACGATCACGGAAAAGTGAAAGAGCAGCGCGAGCAGATAGGTGGCAATGGCCTGCCGGCGCCGGCGCTGCGACGCTTGATACAGGCTGAGTGCCATGAGAGGGATAGCGACGGCGGCTCGAATCTCCGTCATTTCCAGAACGATGTAGTACTGACAGAAGAGCAGGTAGAAGAACAGCGTGACCCAGCGCTGCATGGAAACTGTGACGGCGAAACACCAGGTGGCGACGAGACCAAGCAGCGCGTAGGTGAACGCGACGACTGCGTAACCAAGGCCGAGCTTCGTCGCAGTCCAGGAAAAGACAGCAAAGGCAGGATCGCGGATCCATGCAATCAGGGGCGCATTGCCGGACTGGATCAGGTCGAACCACATAGTGTAGTCCTGAAAGTCGCGATCAACGTTGGGCGAGCGCAGGCCCGCGAATAGCGCCAGCGCAAACAGGATCACCACGCAATAGAGCGCCTGCGAAACGCGCCGCAGCGTGGTGTCGCCGAGGAAGCAGATCAGGATTCCGCTGGCCACCAGACCGTAGATGAAGAAATAGGGAGTCATGGCGCTCAAAATGGCCGCATGGTGCCGGCCAATCCCTCCCGGATGGCGCGCAGCATCTGCGCGAGGCTTCGCCAGCGGTGTTGCGAGAGCCATGCGTGCACCAGGATGTACTTGGGAATGTAGATGACCATGGTGAGCCGCCAGCTCAGGCTCATGCGCCGGTCGCGCAGCAGATACATTGCATTGCGAACAATGTAATAGTTGCGCGCCGGGTTGTGCAGGTTAAAGCGTTTGCCCATGAATTCGCCGGTGGCGTCGCCCACGCTGTGTTGCATCACCACGGTAGGAACGATGTAGGTGCTAAAGCCGAGGTGGTTGGCCCGGTAGGCCCATTCGGCGTCTATCCAGTCGATAAAAAGTTCATCGCGCATAAGCCCCACGCGGCGCAGAACGCTGGTGCGGATGAGCGAGCCGGAGGAGATCAGGTAATCGGTTTCCACGGGATTTTTCTGGCTGGGTGCGATGGCGAGCCAGCGCATGCGAAAGTACCGGTGATGGACGCCGCGCGAGCGCTCGCCGGTTTTTTCGTCGATAAACAGGGGGCCTACCGCGGATACAGGCTTGCCTGCGCGCAGGAGAGCTAATTCCGCGGCCAGCAGGCCATCCACCGCGCCGCCGGGCAGCGCGCTGTCCTGGTCGAGAAGCAGCACATGGGTATAGTTTTCACCCAGGGCATGGGCGATGCCGATGTTCTGCGCGCCAGCCAGGCCCTTGTTGACTCCGTTGGCGTGATAAAAGACGGGACACTCGCATGGGTTGAGCGGCGCGGGCATCTCCGCGCTCGCCGGTGTATTGTCAACGATGAAGATCTTATCTACCTGTGCGGCGATGCTTTGCATAAGGCGCGCCAGAAGTGCGGAATGGGGATGAAAGAGCACGACGACGGCGGCTACGCTGACCGGAGGTTCGCCTGGCGCGCGCAATGGAATCGGTGCGGCGTCGGTAGCCGTGGCGAGTTCAGTGCGAGTCTGCATCGTGCCTCTCATTGGCGATCCAGGCAGGCAGCCGGCGCGCAATGACCCAGTTAGCTACGCCCAGCGAGCCGTCGGTGGCCAGGCTGGACCATGCTGCGCCGCGCCAGCCGTAGCGCGGAATCAGCCACAGATTCAACCCGAAGTTGAGCGCCGCCGCGGAGAACTGGGTCGCTGTTCTGTAGCGTTGGAAGCCCATGCCGGTAATGGCGCTCCCGGTGAGTTGATGCACGCCGCGAAAGGCGGGGATGAGGCACAGCCAGCGCAGGGCCAGCACGCTGTCGCGAAATCCATTGCCAATCATGTGCGGGATGAGCGGCGCGGACAGGAACATAACGCCCGCCATCGCCGCTCCCAGCAGCGCCGCCCGCTTCGCCAGCCGCGCCGAGAGGCTGGTAACGCTTTCCGCGCTTTCCATACTCTGGCGGAAGAAGCGGGGCAAGACCGCGGCGTCAAGGGCCAGGATGGGGATGGTGGCGATGTCAACGATGCGGTAGGCCATGGTGTAAAGGCCGTTGGCCACATTCATTCCGTAGTGGCTGAGCATGGTCTTGTCGATGTCGTTGTAAACAGATTGCGTGGAGCCGGCGATGGAGAAGTTGAATCCCTCGCTGCAACGTGCGAAGAAGAGGCGAGACGAAAATCGCGGCCACCCGAAGCGCACGGTGACGACGATGGCGCCGGCAGTGGCGGCCAGAACGGAAGCCACCAGCGACCACAACGCCCATTGCCATGCCGTGGCACGATGCACAAGCACGGCCAAAGTTCCTACTGCGACAAGCCGCAGTGAGCTGGTAAACAATCCGGCGATGGCGGTCATGCGCAGTTGCTCGTAGGCCTGAAACACCTGGCCGGTGCACAGCACCAGTTGCTGGAAAATGCACTCGCTGGCACCGACGAACAGAATCAGCGCTGCGCTGGAGGGGTTGAGGAGATGAGGAGCGATCCAGCAAAGTAAAGCGGTGAGGAGCACGCCGGTGGCGAATGTAGCAAAGAGAATATTACCCCAGTAGGCAGCGAAGTTACGGCCCTCTGCGCTGACGTAGCGCATGAAGAGCAGGCCCGATCCTAGCCCGCTGTACGGCGTGGCCAGGGAGACGAACGCGAAGGCGCCCACAAAGATGCCATACTCGCGCACGCCCAGCAGTCGCGCCAGCAGAATAAAGTAACTGGCGCGCAGCACTACGTTGAGCCCCTGGCCGATCAGCATCCAGCCTGCATTGCGCGCCAAAACGCTGGAGCGCAGTTTACGAATTTCAGCCACGGGAGAGTTCATGGGCGCGAAGACTCCGGCTCAGGATCGCGGCGAGGGTGCGTGAACGCGGTCATGCTAGTTCCTCCGCGGCCTGAAGGGCAGGGCGCCGTAGATGCGGTGTAGCTTGGCCGCGGATTCCGGATCGCGCTCCAGGCGCTCCATGCTGGCCATCGCGAATGCGGCAAGAATGGCGATGATGACTCCGCTGAAGAATGCCCCGAGCACAATATAGCTGCGCTTGGGGAACGAACGCTTGTCAGGAATCACTGCCGGATCGACAACCTGGATGATGGAGCCCTCGCGCGCTTCGTCGAGCTTGGCCAATTCATATTGCCGGGCGAGGATCTCGAAGATGGTCTCGTAATACTTCACGTCGCGCAGCTTGCGGACGTACTCCAGGCCTTCCTGCGGGACCAGGCCCTTGGGCAAAATGAGCCCGTCGGCGCTGGCCTGATTGCCGCCCAGCTTGGCCAACTGGGCGCGCAGGCTATCCAGCTCCTGCTGCGCCTCCACCAACTCGGCGTTCTGATTGGTGGCATAGGTCTCCATGCCCTGAATCATCATTTCGTGAGCCGCAATCTGGGCGCGGAGAGAGGCCACCGTCTCGATCAGGGCGCGAGCCTGGCTGTCGAGCTGAATGAGACCAGTGGTCTGCTCGGTCTGCTTCAGGGCTTCTTCGGCATTAGCCAGCTTGTCCTTGGCTTGTTCCAGCTGCTGCTCGAAAAACAACCTGCGCTGCGACGCCTCGGTAATGGCCAGGCTCTCAGACAGCTTGCGAAACTGCGCAACGTATCCGTTGGCAATCTCTTCGGCGCGGCGCGGATCGCTATCTTCGACACCGATGTGGATCAATCCATCCTTCGCGTTTCCGTCCACGTCCACACGTTTCTCGAAGGTCCTGCGCGCGTCGGACAGATATTTCCTTTGGTATTCTTTTTGCAATCCGAACTGCTCGATCACCGAATCCTCGACGATGCGGCTGCGCAGCATGCCCACGTAGCGATCGTTCTGATTTTTCAGGCCCAGGCTGCTGCCGGCCAGCGCGGCCATGCCTCCCAGGCTGCCCAATCCCGACGACCCCCCCATGCTGCCGAGCTGCGAAGCCAGCATCGCGCCCAGTGTGGAGTTCTGCTCCGGAGGCAGCAGCGTGACGGTTGCCGTATAGCGCTTGGGCAAAAGCAGGGAAACCACGATCGAGAGCAGAGTGATGACGGTGACGATCCACAAGACGGGGCGGCGGTGATCGGCGATTACCACGAGCATGTTGAGCAACGACAGGCTTTCGTCGTCCCTGGCGCCGCCGGTTGCGGAATTACCGCTTACAGGATCCAGGTCCGGTTCGGAAACGACCGGCCTGTGCAGTTCGGAAATGGAGGTTCGTGTTGCCATGGGCCGTGAATGGTCGTCAATGATTTCGATGCAAGGCTGGAGGTTATCGCCGTGCCTACTGTGTAATGATGTCCAAGGCAACGGCGCCGAGGGCGAATTGCGAGAAGAGCTGCGACCAGTCGAGCACTCCGCGCAGTAGCGACGGCTTGAGCGTCTTGTCGGGCTCCACGACGGTGTCGCCGGGGCTCATGGCCAGGTGATCGAACTCGTTGCCCCAGGGCCCGCGCGCCATGTCGTAGCTGATCACTTCTCCGTCGGCGCGGATCACAAAGGCGTGCTTGCGATCGGCGTCCTTGTTCGGTCCTCCTGCCATATGGAGATAAGCGCCCAGGGGGTCGCCTCTCGAGTAGAGATAGGAACTCTGGTCGTAAACCGCGCCCACCACGTTCACGCTCGCTGGAACCGGGGGCACCACAAAGCGGTCGCCGTCTTCCATGGCAATATCGGGCACGCTTTCCACGCCGTAGCTGTCCGGTTTGAACTGGAGAACGATGCGGCCGGTGGCCCGAATCTGCTTGAGCGTCGCGAGCAGTTGTTTCTCCATGCCTTCGGCCGCGGCGGCACTGGCCACATCCTGCGCTCTCGCCACCGGTGCGGTGATCAACGCCAGCGTGCTTTGCTGAATGCTCAGGTTCATACGGGCAACGTACTCGTCGATGCGCGCCTGCTGGATGGCGCGCGTCGACTCCCGCGTGAATTCCGATCCGTAGAGATAGGCGTTGGACGTGAATCCGCCGGCGCGCTCCACCAGTTGACGGAGGGTTTCGCCGGGCAGCACGGTGTAGATGCCGGGATGAACGAACTCGCCCTCCAGCCGCACCAGCTTGGTTTGCTCGGCGATGGGGACGCGAATGTCCGCCTCCGAGAAGATGGTCACCACGTCGTTGGGCTGCAATTCCAGGTCCTGCGAAATATCGTGCTGGAGCACGAGCTTGCCCAGGTCGAAGGAGATTAGCCTGGTCTTCAGTGTGTCCGGATCGATGCGCTCGATCACCGCATAGTCCCAGTCGATTTCCGGCGCCGGAAGCCGGATGTCGGTGGGCTGCGTGGCGGGTCGCGTCTCGCTGTTAAGACTGGTTTGCTCGGCAGCCAGACTGGTGCTGCCGGGGCGCCGGCTGGCGGGCAGGTCCTGGTCCGTCGATTGCGATTGCGCCTGCGCCAGAACGGCCTCCGTTACCGGCGAGGCGGGCTGGCCGGGCTGCACAGCGGCTTGTTGCTGTTGGGCGGCTAACTGGTTCTCCTCCGCGACCGGAACATTGCGCTGGTTCCGCGCCGCGCCCGGGGGTACAGGCGCGGGAAAACTTCCCGATGGCTGATGCAGATAGTTCAAACTCTGCAGGGGCTCGAATTCCGGCGCGGGCAATCCCAGTTGCGCGCGCCGCCACCAGTAATTGCGCGTAAGCAGCGAATCCTTGTCGGGAATCAGATCGCTGATTCTCATGCCGGGATGCCAGGCGAAACGGCCGGGATTGGCGACGTTGCCGCGCAGCGTGACGGTCTTCTGGTAGATGGGAACCACTGAGTAGACGCGGATCAAGTCGCCGTCGTCGAGCGGAGATGCAAGTCCTTCGGTATCGTCGGCGACTTCCATGGCCTGGCGGTTCCGCCGGTTGTCGATGCGCTCGATTGAAATGCGTGCGCCTGAGGCCACTGCGGTAACGCCGCCGGCATCCTTCAGCAGATTGCCCAGCGACTCGCCATGGAGCAGTTCATAAATTCCCGGCATGGCCACGCTGCCGGTGACCGCTGCCTGAGAGCCGACCGGCGGCATGTAGATGACATCGCCGTCGAGCAGTTTCACGTCTTTCGATTTGTCGCCGTTGAGGAGTAGATCGTAAAGATCGAAAGTAGTGATGACGGCTCCATTGCGGCGCACCTGGATGCGGCGCAGCGAACCCTCGAGGGAAGGACCGCCGCTGGAAAAGATCGCATTCACGAGCGTGCTCAGCGCACTCACGGTGTAAACGCCGGGACGGCGCGCTTCACCAGTGACGTAAACCTGGATGGAGCGGATCTGGCCCACATCGGCGGTGAGATCGAAGTTTTTATAGACACGGCCGATCGCCTGGCGCAGATGTTCCTCAAGAGCGGAGTACGGCAGACCGGCGACGTGAATGGGGCCGACCTGGGGAAGATAAATGTCGCCGGAGCGGTCCACGCGCACGTTGGCCTGCTGGTTCACCTGGCCCCAGACCCGGATGCGTAACTCATCGCCGGGCCCAATCTCGTAATCGGGAGGGACGGGCGCCATCTCCATGGGCGCGAATGTCGAGGGCACGCGGCGAAACAAATCGGCTCCGTACACAGGCAGAATCTGGCCGGTCGTCGAAGCAATGAACTTCTGAAATTCGGTGAGAGGTTCCGGAGCGAGCTGCGTTCCCGGCGCCGATCCGCCCACCTGCTGCGACAACTGTTCGACGTCGGAGTAGTCGCGCGGGGGAGCAGCCGAGAGGCCGCGGGCGCCAGACAGGGCAGAGGCGGAACCGGGCAAGCCGAGAGAGCTAGTGGATAGCTGCATGAGATTTGAGCACTGCGACGAACTGGCCATGAGCGGATCTGCGCAATCGACACTGCTCGACTGCACGCCGCCCAGCGATGTGTCGCTTTGCCCCGTGCCAGTCTCCTCATCGGGAAACTGGGCGTAAAGCGCTGAAACCAGGAAGAGAATCAAGATCAGAACGGCGGCTGGGCCATAGCGTTGCACGAAACGATATCGACCGGAACCCGGGCCCCGAAGCAGCCGCGGCGCGAGAGAGCGGCAGCCCTTCGGCCCGCTCTCACAGGGATATATTGTTGCTTCGGGAAAGGCCGTAATTCCGGGAACACGAGCTGCTGGAAAGGAAAAAGATTGACGGCGGCCTTCCAATTTTGGGGGAGTGGCTGGCATGATCGCTGGCACGATGGGGTTCGCTTGGAGCCGGGCGCGGCTTTCACGCCGCGAGATGTGTGCTGGTTTCAATCGGAAAACCAAAGGGGAGCGGCCGCAAAAAAATCGTCAAGGCGAGAATGCGCGGTCGTCTCGCTCCAAATCTCTTAGACAAAAATGGATGCCATGTTACAGGGTTTGGGTTGCACCGTTGTCAGTGCGGCCCTTACAGGCGGCGCGATGATGGCTTCGCGCATCTATGCGAGAGATGACCGGAGCGGCAGCGAGGCACACAGCGAGAAAATGTGAGCAGCGGTCGAAGCCGATGGCGCTTCGGTATTACTGCGATTCTCCTTTGCTGGTCTTTTTTCGGCCCGCCTTGGCGCGCGGCCTTCAGGTTGCCTTCTCATTGCTTCGACCGAAATCCAGGAAAGTCGTCTATCAGAACAGGGAAAGCGGCGCAAGCGCCAAAGGCCGGCAACGCAATTGGCAACACGGCGCTCGCTTTCCGGAGCTCTCAGCAAGAATGAGGAAGTAGCTCCGCAAATCGCCGAGGCGGCTGTGTGGAGGATCGCTTGTGAAGTTTGGGTCGATCGCCCAGGATGGTGTTCAGGCTGCGGAAATCGAACGATCTGAGCGTTGGCGAGCGAGCGTGACACCCGCGTCTTCGGGCGGACAAAACCGCGCCAGTCGCGCCACCCTCCTGGTCATGCCACGGCGCGCGGCGGAAGAGTTGAGCCGGTGGTCGCAGTGCGCGGGCAAACGGCTCTTCGATTGCCTTTGTGTCTTGCTCGCCCTGCCGCTGCTGATTCCTATCTTGCTGGGTATCGCCGCTGCCGTCCGCCTTACGTCGTTGGGTCCGGTTTTGTTTTTGCAAAAGCGCGTAGGCTGCCACGGGTGTATCTTCACCATTCTTAAATTCCGGACAATGATGCACGACCGGGACGCACGCCATCACGCTGTGACCACGGCCGATAACCAGCCTTTCACATCCATCGGGCCGTTTCTGCGCCGCTGGAAACTCGACGAACTGCCGCAGATTTTTAACGTGCTGCTCGGTCACATGAGCCTGGTGGGTCCGCGGCCCAAAATGCCGGAGCACGTGAAAGTCGATTTGCCCTGCCGGCCGGGCATCACGGGCGCTGCGACGATTGCTTTTGCTCGCGAGGAAACGATCCTCGACCGTGTGCCCAAGCATTCGCTCGATGCCTATTACCACCGTGTGGTGTTGCCCACCAAGCGCAAGCTCGATGCTGAATACATGGCACGGGCCACCTTCCTGTCGGATTTGCGGCTGATTGTCGATAGCGTTCTGCGGCGCTGGGACAGCTCCCTTGCCGATTCGTTGCTGGAGATGGAAGGCCTGGATGCAGAAACAGGAACGCGCGAGGGGAAGGTCGAGCCCATCGCCGTGGGGGCGATGGTGAGCGAGCCTGTCTCGCTGCGCACGGGAACGCGTTAGAGCGATCTCCAATTCACGTTCCCTGTCTTATTGGGGGGCAGCGTGGCTTTTACTTCCACCTTGGCGACGAAGAACGGTCGTCCCCGGCTTGGCTACCCCGGTGCTGAAAAAGCCACTCGGCATCGGGTTATGGCAATTGGAGAACCGCGATAGCGCAGCCCGCGGCGCGGAGCGTCTGCCCGCGCCCCGCTATTTTGTGAACACCACCACGTCCTGATCGCGCGTGGGCGATACGCCGCCGTGGATCGCTCCCCACAAGGGGCCGGGACCGGAGAACATTCCGTTGGCGGTGAAAACCGATGAGAAAAAATCCAGCCGATAGGCTACGGCGATCGCCGGAATCGCCTGATTTGCGTAACTGTGCTCCTGTGACTGGAATGGAAATTCCGTGGGGTCCCGGCCCTCGAGCAGAAAGGCCGTGAACAAGCACCGGCCCGCAGGCTTGAGCACCCGCGCGATTTGCGCGGCGTAGTTCTTCACTTCATCGCTGAGCATGTGCGTGAAGACGGAGACCATGAACACCACGTCGAAAGACCGATCCGGGTAGGGAAGAACATACTCTGCCGCCGCGTAACGGCCGGCCGGATTGTAGGCATCGTTACGCACGTCGAGCAGGTCGAACGCAAAGCGCTTCCTGCGTAATAGCTGGTTGCCCCTTGCCCCTTGCAGCGCGACCCGCTCAATATCCATTCCCGTGTAGTTGCCGTCACGCAGGAATTCGGCTAGCGCGAAGGCGTTGCGCCCGCAGCCGCAACCAATCTCGAGCGTATTCGAATCCGGGGTCAGCGCCGCATGAGCGATGAGCAAATTGCAAATAGTTCTTCCCACTTGAAGGAACTCTTTTCCGCCGATGTCCAGCCGGATGCCGGCGGATCGTGCGCGCACGGAATAGGGCGGCAGGTAACCTTGTCCGTTGATGCGGCGGAGCAGCGAATCGACCGGATCGACGGCATGAACGGCAGTGTTGACGACGGGATTTTTCCACGAAACGCCGCGCATCAAACCGCGAGCCATGGTGCGGAGAGACATGCAATCTCCTCCTGAAGCTTATTTCGTCTGCGACGGGAACCAAGTAATACTCACCGCGGCGGCGGTATCGCTCTGCGCGCCGGGCAAGTAGATAGGCGCCTTCCAGCTCTCGTACTGCAAGCGGGCGAAGATTTCAAAGTCTTTTAAAACGCGCTTGCGAAGCTGAACGGCAAAATCGTTCTGCGTAGTTCCGCCGGGAATAAAGGCCGAAGCAGCTTTTGCCCTGCGGTATTCCAATTCAATGTCCTCCTCAGGTGACAGGTAATAGGTGAGCCACGCCTGCCCGCCTTTGCCCTGCCGTCCGACCCAGTCGCCCACCAGGAATCCTTTGTTGGTGGGACCCTGCCGCTGCACCTGTTCCCAGTAGATGAACTGGCCGTTCTGAAGCGAAGCGCTGGGCGTATCGGTGCTGGCGCCCTCCACGCGCAGGCTGAGGTTTTCGAAGCGCGGAAAGCGCGCCAGATAAAGGCCCGGGTGCACGGCTGAACGCCGCGGCGCGCTCACCGGGCTCACGTCGTCGTGAACCAGCGAATCGGTGTACAGCATCACCCATTTGCGCAGGTAGGGCAGCCGGTAACTGAAGTCGAATGTGCCCAGCCGGTATCCCGGATCATTTGGAGAATATTTCACCGCTCCCGTTACATTGGAAAAGCTGAAAAAGCTGTGCAGAAATGTGTGCAGCGTGATGGGCTCATGGCCTTTGCCGCCCCAGATCACCATGCGATCGAAACCGAACTCCAGATTGCGCGTGGGCTTGAAGCTGATCTTTTCCATGTGTACCCAGGGATCGTTGTAATAGGTATGCCCTTTCAGGCTACCGACGAAAAAGTCATAGCGGAAGGGTCCGAACAAGCGGGAGAGGCCGGGAATGCGCAGCGGCTCGATGCGGTTGATTTCGAAATCGTAGATGTTCTCGGCGTTGTCGCCCCACAGCATCGACGCGCCGCGGTCAGGCCCCAGCCAGTGATCGTCTTTCCCAAAGGAGATCTCGTGGCCGAGCAGAAGAAAAGATAGATCCGCTTCCAGCACGCGCATGTCGTCGGCCCGCGCAATGGGCCCTTCGGGAATTGTGTCTTGATGCGGGTCCCGGGTGAAGGGAATCTGGTCGATGTTGTTGGAAAGAAATGCGGCCAGTGCGGGCGAGTAGCCGGCAGCCGAAGGCGCGTGCTGATATTCGCCGCGCCAGAAGAGAGAGAAGCGGCCCGCCTGAGCAAACGCGCTGAAGCCGGTCGAGTTGTTGAAACCGGCTTCGTAGGGGCGACCGTAATCGTCCACGATACTCTGGCCCAAGTGATAGCTGTCGCGCAGCGGCGTGCCGGAGATGCCGCGCAGCAGCGTGTAGACGCTCTCCGTCTCAATGTGCGGGCGCGGCTTGCCCAGGGCGCGTTCGGCATCGGACTCGAATTCGCGCATTAATGCGAGATAGATCTCGCGCGCTTCATCGTCGTTGGTCGCTGCCTCGATGCGCGGCGCGCTGCGCTCCAATATGTGCGCAATGCTCATGCGCGTCCAGGGACGCAGTCCCAGATACGCCGTATCCACGTAGCCCAGCGCATAGAGCCGGTCCATGGCCTGGTAAATCCATCTGTCAACGGGAACGTAAGGTGAGCCTGCGGTCCATGTTTCGCCCGGGGATACATTCATGGTGGCATCGGAAGCCGCTGCCGGTGGCGTGGAATTTGCGGCCGCCGGGGCATTCGCAGTTTGCGCGAGCGCGACAAGTCCCATTGCGGCCCAGCTTGCCAATGCTGGAAGAAAAAGAGAAAGAGATTTCAGGAGCTTCATCCGTACCCCGGCCTCCCACCCCGGCGACGAAGATCTGTCGCCAGGGACCCCGGCATCTGCTTCAAGGGTTGGCGCGATCTGCCGTGCGGCGGGCACGGCCCTTGAACGTGGCTCTGTTCCGTGGACGATAGGACGGAGCGCAATCGCTGCTCGATAGGTAGATGCCGGATTCCGGCGCAGGGGTGGCTCTTACCGGTCCTCAACCCAGCCCGCAGAGAGACGAACTCTGGCTGCGCCGACGGGCATGCACTCAATCACGTATTGAACCGCCAAGTGCGCATTTGCGGAGCCGATGGATGCCGTTGATATCAGTCGCAGATAAGTTCGGCAGACGGAAAAGCGGGCATGGAATCACGGGCTTCCGCGCTGGCTGCAGCGCCGTCAATATGTGTTTCAAAAAACCGTTCTACCTCGTTCAGAACCGCCGTGCCGGTACGCGCCTGGTAAATCGCCGCGCGCAGCTTCGCCCCGCCCGGAACGCCGTGGGTGAACCAGGTGGCAAACTGCTTCATCTTTCCGACTGGGTCGCCGAGGCGCGCATGGCGCGGCAGGTCCTGCGTGGCCACACCCTCAGCGAGCAGCATCTGGAAGTAAGCGCGGATCATGCGATAACGGTCCTCAACCGAGGGCCGGTCGTACGCGCCGGTGGCGGTGTACTGCGCAATCTGCCGGAATATCCACGGATTGGCCGGAGCGGCGCGGCCGATCATCACCGCATCGCAGCCAGTCTCGGCAATCATAGCCGCCGCGTCCTCGGGCGTACGAACGTCGCCGTTGCCGATCACCGGTAAGCTGACCGCCTGTTTGACGGCCGCGATCCACTGCCATTGTGCCTGTCCGCTGTAGCCCTGCTCGCGGGTGCGCGCGTGAAGCGCAACGGCGTCGAGGCCCTCCCGCTCCGCCATCTTCGCCAGCTCTACGCACACAATCTGCGAGTCGTTCCATCCCATGCGGAACTTGACGGTGAAAGGGATGGTCACGCTGCTACGAATGGCCCGGAAGATTTCGCCGATGCGAGGCAGGTCGCGGAGCAGGCCGGAGCCGCCGTTGCAACCCACCACGCGCCTGGCCGGGCAGCCCAGGTTGAGGTCCACGGTGTCGAAGCCGGTTTCTTCCACGATACGCGCCGCTTCGGCCAATGTTTCGGGATTGGAGCCGAAGAGTTGCGCGCCAATGGGATGCTCGTCGTCGTAAAAGGTCAAGTAGCGCTGGCGCTTGGTCTCGCGCATGCGGGCCAGACCGTCGGCCGAGGTGAATTCGGTCATCAGCAGCCCGCAGCCCGACCGCACGTTGCTGATCGGCGCCTCAACGCGCTCGGCGTCGGGCTGCCGGTCTCTGATCTCTGTTCCCTGATCTCTGCTGAATAAGCTGGCGTGGCGGATGAAGCGGCGGAAGACAGTATCGGTGACACCGGCCATGGGAGCGAGCACGGTGGCCGGACGCACGACCACGGCACCAATGCGCAGATCAGCCGGAACCCGAGCTTCCGCGGGCATGGCGTGGTCCAGCGGATTGTCCCAGTTTTTCTTCACGGTGAAACCTCGGCGTGACATAAAGGGCAGCCTTCAGCTATCAGCTCTCAGCACAAGGACGTTCGATCTATCCAGGCAGCTCATCGATTTGAAAAGCAAAAGGCTTACCTCTCGACATCGGATCCCATCCTTCTGCAATAGCCCGTCTGATGTGAGACTCCACCTTTGCTGGGTGGACTCGTGGCCGAACCGGCTGCGCCGGTCTCGTATACCCGGGCCTCCGCTCCCGGATCACCGGATATTCAAGGTAGAGCTCCCGATGGGCGCCAGCGGCCGAATGCACCCGGATGGATATCCCCTTCCAACCATCCTCGGCGCACCATTGTTGCTCACGGTGCAGACGCCAAACAAGCTTTACGTCGTCAATCATCACCTCGGATTCGATTGTCCGTTTCGGTTGCGGCATAGCACTTTCCTCGAATTCTTTTCCGCGCTGGTCCGCCGAGCTAAAAGCTAATGGCTGCGCATAGGCTAACAGCCTGTGGCGAAAGTCAAAAATTCGAGAAAAACCATTCCTCAGCGGCTAAAGCCGCGTTGATTTGAGACCACTTACGGCACGGCTGAAGCCGTGCCCTTTCAAAACTCGACTTTTACCACAGGCTGCTAAACAAAGGTGGGCCTCCGCCGCGGCGGAGGCCCAGACGGAACCATCGTGCTCCTAGCCTACTTGGCCGCAGCCGCCTTCTCGCCCTTGGCGTATTTGCGGCGGAAGCGCTCTACGCGGCCGGCCGTATCTACCAATCGCTGCTTGCCGGTAAAGAACGGGTGGCAAACTGAGCAGATTTCCACGTGGATATCGCCCTTGTGGGTAGAGCGCGTTTCAAAGTTGTTTCCGCAGGCGCAGATCACGCGCACCACAGCGTAGTTGGGATGGATTTTTTCCTTGGGCATCTCTGTGACAGACCTTTCCTCATTGCTTATTGTAGGCGGGGCTTGGGGTGCGTGGCAATGCGGCGGCTTCCGGCCGGGGTTAATCGTCGTCGTAACCGTGCGCCATGACGAAGTTCTTGGCCAGTTGGGCCATAAAGTCGCGCCCGCCAGTCTGTCCCATCCGAAGGCCGGCCCCATTCTGCATGTAGGAGACGCTGGTGATGCTCCATTCACCGCGCGTATTCCGGGCAAGATAACAGTGGAATGCCTTCCTGTATCCACCGTTCCCATAATGGCGGAGCGTGAAATGGACGGTCCAGTTACGGGTAAGATCGGAATCGAAGTTTTTCACGCTCTGCTTGGCACCCCTATCCTTCTTGCCCTCCCATTGATGGGCGCCCTGTTCGACAATCACCCGCTGGCCGCCGGTATTGATCGCGGCGCGGATCATATCGCCGATAGCGCCCTCGTGATAGAGAAGACTCGCGATCTTCAAGGCCTGGCGAACGTCGGTTTCGGAGATCATATTGAGGTCGTTCTGATAATGGCCGTAGCGGCGGACGTAGTACGGATCTTCAACTTTCCAGTACTGATCGAACTCTAGTGACATGCCGGCTCCTTTCGATTGGCGGATGGGGAACGGTGGGAATTCCAAGCTAGCACCTTCAGGTGCCGAAGGCAATCGGAAGTTGTCAGTGAACAGTTCTCAGAAGCGAAGAGCACGGCCGTGATCGCGAACTGAGCACTGACAACTGTGAACTACGAACTGTCTATCGCGCCAGTGCTCTCTTGATTCCCGCTTCAGCCAGCGGCGCCATCACGGCGTAGCCGGCAGGGTTGGGATGGACGCCGTCGTGGCTCAGGTTCGCTGGCAGACCGCCTTGAGGGTCTTTGAGGGCCGAATAAAAATCGACGTAGACATAGCCCTTTTGCGCTGCATAATCTCTGATCCACGCGTTGATGGCGGCAATCTTGGGCGCGGGATCGAGTCCCGGGAACCACGGGAAATTGACCGAAGGCGTGATCGAGCAGAGCACTACGTGAATGTGGTTGGCCGTGGCCAGGTCGGCCATGGAGGCCAGATTGTTCTCGGTTTCGCGCGGCGTCATGGGGCCGGTATTTTCTGCGAGGTCGTTGGTCCCGGCCAGGATCACCACCACTTTGGGGTCCAGGTCGATCACGTCCTGGCGGAAGCGCACCAGCATCTGCGGCGAGGTTTGGCCGCTGATGCCGCGATTGATGTACGGTTTGCCGGGGAATGAGGTTTCGAGCTTCCATCCTTCGGTGATGGAGTCGCCCATGAATATCACGCGATCTTCCCCCGGCGCAGGCGGAGGCAGCGCTGCATCGGCGGCCTTGAAGCGCTCTAAATCGCCGAAATCCACCGACATCAGCTTGTCATGCTCAATCCAGTAGGGGTCGTGGCTGCGGCGGGCGATAATCTCCGCTGCTGTTGGCGGCGTGTTCGCTGAGCGCGCTGCGGGCGTGGTGGCTGTTGCGGGCGTTGACTGCGTCGCCGCAGCGCTTGTCGTCTGAGGCGGCGCCTTGGTTTCGGGCGCGTTTCCGGGCTCCTGCGCTACGAGCCCCAGCGCGCTCAGCACCATTCCGAGCGCAATTGCCAGAACAATGCGCCGCGCTGTCCACGACGCGCGAAATGCTTGCTTCATTTCATCCCCCTGAAGCGCCATTGCCGATTGGCGGCTGCTTCGAGCTACTATTCCGATCCGTTTCGATTGTAGACAACGGCACCCTGGCCGCCGCAAAGCGTTCTGTGCATCAACAGGTGCCAGCAGCCACCGTCTTTTCCACATTTCCGCCCCTCATGCCTACCGCGGCCGGCAAGGGCTGTCTGCGCTACGCTGGAAGCAGATGAGCGACTGTTCCATTTGCGATGGTGTGGGTCTGGTGCGCGTGATCGATAGCGCCGGGCGCTGGGTGTCGCGGCCCTGCGAGTGCCAGGAGATACAGCGCGAGGAGCGGCGCCTGTCGGCGGCGCGCATCCCGCAGCGCTACCGCGACTGCACCCTCGACGCGTTTGATCCCTCCTACCCGCGGGCCGACGATTCGCTGGCTCGCGCGCTGCTGACGGCGCGCCGGTTCGTCGATGCCTACCCTGTCGATACGGCCGGCCGAGGGCTGCTTTTTGTGGGCACGGCCGGCCTTGGCAAAACCCACCTGGCTGTGGGCGTTTTGCAGCGCCTGGTGCGCGAGCGCGGCGTCCGCGGACTCTTCTGCGACTACCGCGAGCTCCTCAAGAATATCCAGAACAGCTATAACCCGCAGGTCAATACCACCGAAATCGAACTACTCAAGCCGGTTTTCGCGGCCGAGGTGCTGGTGCTCGACGACCTGGGCGCGCAAAAACCCAACGAGTGGGTCTGGGACACGGTGGCGCTGATCCTGAATACCCGCTACAACGACCGGCTGACCACCATCATCACCACCAACTACCCTGACCTGCCGGCCGGCGGCGGTGAGCTTAGCGACTCGCAACGCGCCGCCCGCGAGCAGACCCTTGGCGACCGCATTGGCGACCGCATGAGATCGCGCCTCGCTGAGATGTGCATCCGCGTGGAAATGAAGGGCGAGGATTTTCGTCAGACGGTGAAGCGAGCGCGATTCGGGTGAAGGGGCTGCCTCGTTTCGAAACACCGTTCTGACCGGTTTTGCAACAGTATGTTTCGATTCGAGACACATGCTCGCCGGAAAGACGTTTTCATGCGCAAAGTCCTCAATTTCGTAAGCCTTGCCGGCTTGGTGGTGCTGGCGTGGGTCACCGCCGACGTACTGGCCGGACCGCACCGGCTCCCGGGCCGCATTCCTACTCACTTCGATCTGGCTGGACGTCCCAACGGCTGGGGGTCGCCGTTTCTGCTGCTTTTGCTGCCGGTCATCGCCTGCGTGCTGTATCTGTTCATGACCCTGGCGGCTCGCTATCCCGGCAGCTTCAATTACCCGGTGCGCGTCACGCGCGCTAACCTGGCCCGGTTGCAGGCGCTGGCGCTGCAGATGATTGCGTGGCTGAAAGCGGAGATTGTCTGGCTGTTTGCCTCGATCCAGATCGCAGCGATCCATGCGGCGCATACCGGCCGCTCAGGCGGGATCTCCGCGTGGCTGATGCCGACGGCGCTGGGCGTGATCTTCGGGACGATTATCGGCTACGTGGTGGCCATGCGCCGCTCGGCGTAAGGGCGGCGCGAGACGTTCCCAACTGGAAGAATCCGCAGATTCCTCGGCTCCGTTTGGCCTACGCGGCCGGCGCCTGACGATCGCGCCGCGCCTCGCCCAACAGCGCTCGCACTTCTTCGTCGCTGGTGGGCGCGAAGTCGCGGTAGAACTGGCCCACGGCCTCAAAATCTTCTGACGCGGAAAGGCACAGCACGCGATCGGCTTCGCTCTCCAACTCGCGGCAGGTTGAAGCCGCAGCCACAGGTATCGCAATTACCACCCGTCCGGCGCGGGGGCGCACTGCGCGAGCGGCGGCCTTCATGGTTGCGCCGGTGGCCAGGCCATCGTCGATGAGAATGGCGGTGCGGCCTTCAATGGCCAGCGGCGGCGCGCCCTCGCGATAGACAAGCTCGCGGCGCGCAATCTCTTCCTGCTCGCTGGCGATCAGGCCGCGCAGCTCTTCCGTGGAGATGTGGAAGTGTTCGACCAGCGCGGGATTTACAGCCACGATGCCTCCACTAGCCACGGCGCCGATGGCCAGCTCGCGCTGGCCGGGTGCGCCCAGCTTGCGGACCATGAGCACGTCGAGAGGCAGCTTGCAGGCGCGCGCCACTTCGAAGGCCACGGGAACACCGCCGCGCGGAAGAGCGAGCACCATCGCGGCGTGCAGGTCAGGCAGCGTGGAAACCAGGGGCGCCAACGCGCGGCCCGCGCTTCTGCGATCGTCGAACACCATGGCCGGCCTTCTTACGGGCTTCGGATGAAGGCTATACCCGCGCGGGGGATTTGGGCTACTCGGTCGCTGCTTCTTCGCTGGCCGGCTCGGCGGCGGTTTCGACTTCTTCGCTGGCTTTAGCCTCTTCCATGGCTTCGGCGTGTACCGACACCTTTACCTGTGCGGTGACTTCGCGATGTAGCTTGATCGACACCTTGAAGTCACCTACGCTCTTGAGCGGCTCGTTCAGCACAATCCTGCGGCGGTCAATCTCGAAGCCCTGCCTGGCGAGCTCGGCGGCGATGTCAGACGAAGTGACGGAGCCGAAGAGATGGCCCTGCTCGCCTGCCTTGCGCATGAACGCGAGGGCAACCGGTTCGAGCTTTTTAACCAGATCCTCGGCCTGCGCCTTTTCCGTGGCCGAGCGGCGCGCGGCGGCGGCCTTCATCTGCTCGATGACCGCCTTGTTGTTTTCCGTGGCCTGCATGGCCAACTTGCGGGGCAGCAGGTAGTTGCGGCCGTAGCCGTCCGCGACCTTAACCACGTCGCCGCGGCTGCCCAGGTTGACGACATCTTCTTTCAGAATGACTTCCATGGTGATTCTCCAACGCCTTGGGCGCCTTGATTTTTTCGACAGCTCGCGGGCAAACAGCCGCGCGCAGAAAAAGCGACCGCAGATCCTTCCACTCCCTGCTCCGCTTCGCACAGACAACAGACCGCGAGGAAACGGCGGCCTGAAATGTACGGGCCGAAGCCCGTACCCTCCGCTCCGCTTAGTGACGCGTGGTGAAAGGCAGCAGGGCGATATTGCGGGCCTGCTTTATGGCCCGCGTCAGGCGGCGCTGATGCGTGGTGCACACGCCGGTGAGACGCCGGGGCACGATCTTGCCGCGCTCAGCCACAAACTGCTGCAGCAGCCGCACATCGCGGTAAGGGATAGCGTCGATCTTTTCGGTGCAGAATTTGCACACCTTCTTGCGGCGGAAAAACTTGCCGCGTCCGCCTGGTCCTCCGCCGGAACGAGGGCCGCGCGGGCCAGGGCCGGAGGACTGTTGCTGGGGCGCGCCCGACTCGGGCGCCCTGGCTTGGATTTCGTCTGCCATCAGGTTTTCCTCTTCTTCAGTGTCCTGCAGCGCCTGGGCGGTGCAGGTCTTATTTCGGGCCGAGCCGGATGAAAATCCGGTGGCGGCTGTGGATTCGCATTTCGCGGTCTCCCACTTTGGCCGATTCGCAACGAACACGAATTGCCGAAGGCGGGGCACCCGGGCTTTTCAGGCTGGGCCGAAACTCGCGCTTACGCGCTGGCCTGGGCGGGTTCGGCGGCGTTCGCCGGCGGGACCGCTTCAACAGGCGCAGGCGGAGGCGCAGGCGCTGCCGGCGGCTCGGCCGAGCGGCGCACGCCGCGATTGGCTTTCACCTTGGCCAGGCGCTTCTCTTCTTCGTCGATGCGCACGGTGATGAACTTGATCACCGGCTCGGTGACGCGCAGGCGGCGCTCCAGCTCCATCACCACCGGGCCGCCGGCCTCGATGGTGAAAAGAACGTAGTTGCCGTCGTTAAACTTGCGCACCGTATAGGCCAGCTTGCGGCGGCCCAGCTTCTCGACCGTCTTGACCGCACCGCCGCCGTTGGTCACAGTGGTGGTAAAACCTGCGACCAGCTTGTCGGCATCTTCCTCGGCGATATCGGGCCGAAGAATGAACATGACTTCATACAAACGGGACATTGCTCCTCACAGTTGTGAGAGATCAGTTATCAGTTTTCAGTGAACAGTTCGAAGCCGTAGCTAATTCTGATCTCTGTTCTCTGATCCCCGCTCTCTGTCATCCTTCCTGTTAAACTCGTTCATTGCGGCTGCAGGTCCGGCTTCGAGAATGCGCCGCGTGGCTTTTGCCACCCGGTCGAGCACCTCGTCGAGGACCGTTAAATCCGCTTTGCGCATGGGCGAGAGCAGGTAATTCCTGCCCGGACGCTTTGCGCCGGCCACGGCTGCTTCCGGAGGCAGGCTCAACCCAACTCCGATGCGCAATCGCAGCCACTCCTGCGTGCCCAGGGCGCCGGTTACGCTGCGGGCTCCGTTGTGGCCGGCCGGCGAACCGCGCTCCCTGATCTTGAACGTTCCCAGCGGGAGATCGAGCTCGTCGTAAATCACGAGCAGGTCCCGCGCAGGGTCGGCTTCGAACTCATGAACCAGCGCGGACACCGCAGCGCCGCTCAGGTTCATGAACGTCTCCGGCTTGGCCAGGATGACCTGCCGACCTGCTAAACGGCAGGTTGCGGTCATGGCCCGGCAACGCCGGTTTTGGACCACAACTCCCTCCTGCCGGGCGATGCGGTCGATGGCCATGAATCCCGCGTTATGCGGGGTCCACAGGTATTCCAGGCCAGGATTGCCGAGGCCCACAATCAGGAACGGGCCACTCCGGCTAATGGAGCCGTGGCTCCCGGCGAGCGGTTCTTGCTGCTCGCTGGATCGGCCGGACTCGCTTGCATCCGCCAAGGCTTACTTCTTCGCTCCCGCCTCGGGCTTCTTGGCGGCCGCGCCCTCAGCCTCAGCCTTACCCTTCTTGGCCACTTCCGGTTCAGCCGGCGCAGCAGCGCCTTCCGTTCCCGGTACAGCAGCCGCTGCTTCGCCTTCAGGCGGCGCTTCCACAACCTCTTCGCGGATCGAGATCACGTGCGCCACCGTGGCATCTTCCGGGGTCAGGTACTTGATCTTGTCGGAGTGCGGCAGCCCGTTGACACGCACCACGTGGTGCATTTCCAGCCCCGAGACATCGACATCGATGTGGCTGGGGATGTCGGCGGGCAGGCACTCGATCTCGACCTCGCGCATGACCTGGTCGAGAATGCCGCCTTGAGTCTTGACGCCGATAGGCGTGCCCAGTAGCTTGACCCGCACATGCACGCGCAGCGGCTTGTCGAGCGCGATACGCTTCAGGTCGATGTGGATGAGCTGGTCCTTGATCGGCTCGCGCTGCCAGTCTACAATCATGGCCTTGGCCGCCGCGGAGCCGCCAACTTCCACGTCGAAGATGGTGTTGTGGCCGGTCTCGGAATAAAGGATCCGGGTGATCTGCTTGGGATCCACTTCGACGGCCATGGGCTCGTGCCCGGAGCCATAGAGAACGGCGGGAATCTTGCCGGCGCGGCGCACGCGGCGCGCGGCGTTCTTGTTGAATTTCCCCTCGCGGGGTTTGGCTACCACAACTTCAGGCATTTGCGTTTTCTCATTTCCTTAGAATCGGGCACGGAGAACAGCTTTCAGCCGTCAGCTTCCCAGCTTTCAGCCCAGTCGTGCGGCTGGATGCTGAGTTGTCCCGCTCCCTTTGTTGGACCAGAAACCAGAAACCAGAGAACAGAGATCAGAGATCGAAAAACTGCTGACCGTGCCTTCCGATTTCCGGCTGTGGTTGATAACGCGAGTCAGAAATTGCTGATCTCTGACCCCTGATCTCTACGAGAACAGCGTGCTTACGCTGGTTTCCATGTGGATGCTCTCGATGGCCGCGCCCAACAGGCCGGAAATCGTGAGCACCTTGATCTTGGGCACCTTCAATGCCGCGTCGCGCAGGGGGATGGTGTCCGTAACCACCACCTGCTCCAGGCGCGAGTTGGCAATGCGGTCGATGGCCGGGCCGGAAAGCACGGCGTGGCTGGCGCAGGCATACACGGCGCTGGCCCCGGCGGCGTAAAGCGCGTCAACCGTCTTCACCAGCGTGCCCGCGGTGTCGATAATGTCGTCGATGATGAGGCAGGTCTTGCCGTTCACGTCGCCCACCACGTGCATGACCTCGGCCACGTTGAGATCGGTGCGGCGCTTGTCCACGATGGCCAGCGGCACGCCCATCTTTTGCGCAAAGAAACGCGCCCGCTCCACACCGCCCGCATCGGGCGAAACCACCGTCAGGTTAGGCAGGTTCATTTCCTTGAAGTAGCTCACCAGCACCGGGCTGGCGAAGAGGTGATCGACGGGAATATTGAAGAAACCCTGAATCTGGGCGGCGTGCAGGTCAACGAAGAGCGCGCGGTTGGCGCCGGCGGTGGTGAGCAGGTCGGCAATGAGCTTGGCGCTGATGGCCACGCGCGGGCGGTCCTTGCGGTCCTGGCGCGCGTACCCGTAGTAGGGCACCACTACCGTGATCCGCGCCGCTGAAGCGCGCTTGAGCGCGTCGATCATCACCAACAACTCCACCAGGTGCTGGTCCACTGGATAGCAGGTGGGCTGCACCACAAATACGTCTACACCGCGCACGTTCTCAAGCAGTTGGAAATAAACCTCGCCGTCGGCAAACCGCTGCAGCTTGGCTTCGCCCACCTTCACCCCGATGTGTTCGCCGATCTTCCGGGCCAGTTCGGGATTGGCCGTTCCGCTGAAGAGCTTGAAGCGCTTGTCTTCGCTGAGCCGGGCCGGCTTTTTGCGTTCGGCGCCCGGCTTTGTGTCCTTTGCTGCCTTGGCCTCGGGTTCCTTCTGCTGCCCTTCACGGGAAGCGGAAGGCTGGTTTACCTTCGGCTTATCCTCGTCCATGACCAGAGTTTCCATTCCCATCTGAAACGTTCCTCCAAGCTGGTTGGCTTTGGCTGATTTCGGGATACGATATGAAACTTTGGCTGGGCGACCAGGATTCGAACCTGGATAAGTGCCTCCAAAGGGCACTGTCCTGCCATTGAACGATCGCCCAACAACTCCTTCGCCAGCCGACGCTGAGTTTTGCTTGCGCACCGCACGGCTGTCAAGAAAAACAGTTGTCAGCGATCAGTTGTCAGTAATCAGTTTTTCCTGGGCAGCCAACGCCCGTGGTGCGCGCCGCGGCCGACAACTGATAACTGATCACTGACAACTTACCGCAAAATCATTTCGCTCCAGTACCCGTCTCTCGGCAGGGTCTGGGTGATCCTCACTTCTACGCCCTGGACCTGCTCCTGTAACCGGTTTACCGCCCCTTCCGCATCTCCGTGGGTCTTGTATAACCCGAAAAGCGCTGATCCGGAGCCGGAAAGCCCCGCATAAAGAGCTGCCTCCGGTGTGGCTGGGGCCGCCAGGATGCGCCTGATCTCGGCAAGGGAGGGATGCTGGGGAAAGACGACTCGTTCGAAGTCGTTCAGAATCCAGCTCGTGATCCCGGTGCGGACAAGCGCAGACCCAAACGGTCCGGCCAGGTCCTCTCGGCCAAATTCGGAGAGGACACCGGAGGAGCTTTGCCCGGCCCCCTGGATCTGGACCCCGAAGGCGCTCAAGTAGGCTCGGCTCAACTTGTTTAGTTTATCTGCGCCGGCCTCGGCGGTCAAACCCTCGGCGGCACAGAGGGCGTCCCAGTCGCGAAAGGCCTGGGGGGTTGAGACCCCGGTCCCGGGGATGGCCAGCACGCACCAGAGCGGCTCAAGATCGGGCAGCGGGTAGACCTGCTGGCCACGATCCACCCCCAAAACCGTTCCCCCTATCAAGAAGAGCGGGACATCGGAGCCGACCTGTTCGGCAAGTTCGAAGCGCCGGGCAGGCCAAAATTCAGGAATCGATGTGTTCGTGGCTTTACGCTCTTCAGGCAAAGCACGCCCCACCCGGTGGGCTCCCGATGGGGCACCACCCGGTCTGGTCCCTGATCCCTGATCCCTGATCCCTAGCTCCCGCTCCAAGCCCACCAGCGCCGCCACAGCATTGGCCGAGCCGGCGCCGAGTCCGCCTTGCACCGGAAGGCGCTTCTCAATGTTGATTTCCACTGCGGCCGTGACACGAATCTCCTCTAAAATCAGGGAGATCATCTTCCAGGCCGTGTTGCCGCTATCGGTGGGGACGCGGCTGTCGTTCGAGGTGAGATGAAGGCGAGTGGCCGTAGCCGGCTCGGCCGTAACGGTCACGATGTCATGGGCTTCGAGGGTCTGGTAGACGGTAGTCAGGCCGTGAAAGCCGTCGGGGCGGGGCGCGCCGATCGCGAGGCCGAGGTTGATCTTGGCGTGCGATCGGACGCGGGTGGACATACGCCTTGATTGTAAAGGGGCTGCGCGCAACCAGGGTCGCTGGACTGCTGGTCTGATACGGGCCGAAAATTTCTCCAAAAGCCGGAACCGCCGGAGTAGACTTTGCGTAGAATCCTCCGGAACAACGCGGGAGGCACCATGCACTTCTTTCTCTTTGGCATCGGCTTGTACTTCCTCCCGGCGATCATTGCGGCAGCGCGGCAGACGCACAACGCCACCGCCATTCTGCTTCTGAACATCTTCCTCGGCTGGACGGGCATCGGCTGGATTGTGGCTTTGGTGCTTTCGATCTTCTCGGCTCCTTACTACGCCTACTACTATTATCGCGGATGGTGACGGCGGCGGGGGCCGGCTCGGATAGGGTCCTGCTGTATGCGCCGGGCGCAGCCCAACGGCGCTGGCGGTTGCGTGACTGGATCGCAGGACTGGGGCTGTTTGCGGCCACCGCGGCCGTCATTCTTTGGCAGAACGCGCATCTCGCCGTTCTCTGGGACCTTAGCTACGTCCTCGATACCGCGGACCGCATGGCGCTAGGGCAGATTCCGTACCGCGGTTTTCCGCTGGTCCACGCGCCGCTCACTTTTCTTGTCCAGGCCGCGCTGATCCGGCTCGCGGGCCACGTCTATTGGCACCATATTGCCTACGTTACCGCAATGGGCGGGCTGGGTACGGTGCTGGCGTGGCGCATTACGCTGGAGACGCTGCGGGAAAGAATTCAGCACGCTTGGATTCTCGCCCTTCTGCTGGCCACGCCCCTGGCCGTGCTCGGCATTTACTGCATCTTTCCGCATCCTTCCTACGACTGTGACTGCGCCTTTTGGATGCTGGTTGCGATCTGGGCCTTGCAACGAGCGGAGAGCGGCAGCGCTGGTCGAGGATTTACGGCCGGCGCCCTCACCTGCGTGCCGCTGTTCTTCAAGCAGAATATGGGGCTGCCGTTTCTGGCCGCGGTCGTGGGCGCGGCGGCGGTGCTTCTCATCGCCCGGAGCGCACGGCGAACTGCACCACACGGTCGGAGACCTGTCCCCGGGGGCCTCGGTTCGCCGCATGCTCCAGAAGACCGCTCCCCGCTGGCGCTGCTCAGCGGCGTGGCCGTCACTCTCGCTCTAGCGGCGCTGACGCTGCACTTCACGACCGGCATCGGGAACTGCCTTCATTGGACGATTCGCATCGCAGGCCAGCGGCGCCTGCCGGCGTTCCGCGACATGCTGGGTATCTATCTCGATCCCAGCCTTTTGTGGACACTGCCGTGCATTGCAGCGGCTCTGGTGCTGCTGGGAAGGACACGAGGGGGGTTCCCAAGCCGGATCTTCGGCTTTTTCCTTCTCGCCGCGCCGTTCGCTGCAACCCTGCTATCGCTGCTTGTTTACCAGGACGCCGATGAGCGCGGTGACGCACTGCTGGCGCTGTGGCCCTTGCTGCTGATCCTGGCCACCGCGGCGGCTTTTTGGAACCTCTATCGACGGCGCACCGCCCTGACCCTGCGCACGCTCCTGCCTTTCGTCGTTCTGGTGGCCGTCAATGGCACGCTCATGTCGCAGCAGCTTTGGGGGTCGACCTATGCCATCTGGCCGCTGCTGGTGCTTCTGCTGGCGGAGACGATAGTGGCGCTCGGCGCTGTTACCGGCGCGATGCCTCGCGCGTGGCCTGCGCCGGGGCCGGCGATGTTTATCGCGATCACACTGCTGGTCTGCGGCGGATTCTATACGGCCAGCGAGGAGCGCCTCTCGTATGCCCAGTTTCCCGCGGGAGCGGCAATGCGCTCGGCCTATCCGCAGCTCGCCGGACTGGCCATGCCCGGCGAGTATCTGCCCGATTTCGACGAGCTGCTGCGCTATGCCTCGGCGCACATCCCGTTCGACGACGGATTGATCCTGATTCCCGGCGAAGACCTGTTCTACTACGCCACCGGCCGCGTGCCGCGCTTCCCGGTCCTACTCTTCGATCCCACCACCGACGTTTATTCGCCGCAGCAGGTTGCGGCGCTGGTGCGGTCGCGCGGGATTCATTGGCTGATCGTCAAGCGCAACCTGCAGTTGACCACCGATGCAACTCCCGATCATGCGAACCTCCTGGCGGCGGTGGAGCGCGAGTTCACCCTGGCTACGCGGCTGCGCGGTTACGACGTCTACCGGCGATAGCGCAATTCCAGTCACATGTTGCCATTGGAGCTAGGCGCCCTGATAGCATCTTGGCAATGAAACGCCTCTTGCTTCCCCGCTCCCTTGTTTCCGCGCAACTCTGCGCCGCTCTCCTGTTCGCCAGCGCTGCAGCCGTCGCGCAACAGCCGCATACAATTTCCGCCGCCGACAACGCGCACCTTGAAAAAATACTGGGCAGCATGAGCCATGGTCGCTACATCGGCCAGGTGGCCGTTTCGCCCGACGGCAAACTGCTGGCTTGGACCGAAGGCGGGCGCCGCAGCGGAGAGATTCGCGTGGCCCCGCTCGATGCGCTCGCAGACAGCCGGCAGGTCACGGCTGTCACAAAGCCGGGACAAGCTTGCTATAACGGCTCGATTACGTGGTCGCCTGATTCGAGCCAGCTGGCCTACTTTTCCGACTGTGCCGCGCCCGGGGAGCAGGCCGACCTTTACCTGACTCAACTCGGGCCGTCCGGTAAGACGCGCCGCCTGACCACGCTGCATGGCTTTGTGGAAGCGCCCGCGTTTTCACCCGATGGGCGGCAGATTGCGTTCCTGTATGTGGAAGGCGCGACGCGTCCCTCGGGTGCGCTGGCTGCCGAAGATCTGCCCTCGGGCGTGATCGGCGAGAGCGACATCCAGGTGCAGCGGGTCGCCCTTGCAGACGCAAACGCCGCCACGCCGGCCGAGCCTGTATTCGCCTCGCCGGCCAACCTGCACGTCTTCGAGTTCGACTGGTCGCCGGATTCGAAGTCGCTGGCCTACATCGTCGCCGATCCGCCGGGCGAAAACAACTGGTGGGTGGCGAAGCTCTACACGCAGGTGGTGGCGGCGGATTCCGGCATGGAAGATGAGGCCTGTCTCGACGCCGCGCACGGTGGCTGCAATCCTCCGCACGCGATTCTCTCGCCGGCCGACCTGAACGGGCCACTGCACGGATTGCAGATCGCGGTTCCGCGCTGGTCGCCGGATGGAAAGGCGATCGCGTTTATCGGCGGCCTGATGAGCGATCAAGGCGTGACCGGCGGCGATGTATGGATCATGCCGTCGGCCGGAGGGCAGCCGCGCGACCTAACGCCAGGCTGGCCGGTGACTGCCGGATGGATTACGTGGCAGGACGATCGGCATCTTTTCGTGACCGAGCAGGCGGGCGGGGACACGCGGCTGGTGCGGCTGGAGCTGCGCGGAAGCCTGGAGAGCGCCGAGGTTACGGCTACGGCGGGCACGCCAGTTTTCAGTGTTCCGGGGAGCGTGGGTGACGGACGATTGGAGCACAGCCTTTCCTCGACTGCCGATCGCTCGCTGTTTGTGATGACGGCCAGCACTTTTGACAATGCGCCGGAGATTTATGCATCGCGGCCCGGCGCGCCCCAGACGCAGGGGCCGTTTGCAGGCCTGACCCAGCTCACGCATGTCAACGACGGACTGACGCCCGCAGGGGGCAAGACCGTCTCGCTGGAATGGACCAACGAAGGTTTTCATTTGCAAGGCTGGCTGATGCTGCCCAAGGACTACGATCCATCGCAGAAATATCCCATGATCGTGGAGGTACACGGCGGTCCTGCGGCAGCCATGGTCCCGCGCTGGGGCTCAGGCGGCACGCTGAGCCCGGAGGTATTTTCGGCGCTGGGATATTTCGTGCTCCTGCCTAACCCGCGCGGCAGCTACGGGGAGGGCGAGAGGTTTACTCAGGCCAATCGCAAGGACTTCGGCTACGGCGACCTGCGCGACATTGTCACCGGCGTGGATACGGTGCTGGCAAAATATCCGGTGGACGCAAAACGCGTGGGCCTCACCGGCTGGAGCTACGGCGGTTTTATGAGCATGTTTGCGGTGACCCAGACGCAGCGGTTCCGCGCGGCCGTGGCCGGCGCCGGCCTCTCCGACTGGCTCAGCTACTATGGTGAGAACTCCATCGACCAGTGGATGATTCCCTACTTCGGCGCCTCTGTTTACGACGATCCGCAGGTATACGCCAGGAGCTCGGCAATCAACTTTATCAAGCGCGTGCATACTCCCACGCTCGTTGTTGTGGGCGACCGCGATGGTGAGTGTCCGGCGCCGCAGTCGTTCGAGTTCTGGCACGCGCTGCGCGACCTGCACGTTCCCACCGAGCTGGTCGTATATCCGAACGAGGGCCACGGTTTTGTGAACCCAGCGCACCGGCGCGATGTGCTGGAGCGCGCAGTGGAATGGTTTGCCGAGTACATGCCCGCAGGAAGCTGACGGCTCGTTGATTGCTGCGCGAAAGAGAATCAGATTGAGCAGATACGAAAAGGCCACGGCAACCGCCATGGCCTTCTTGCTGATCTCTGATCTCTGGCTCCCGATCCCTGCGGTTACACCGGCTCGACCGAAGCAAACCGTCCCCGGCTGCCGCGATCAGTGAACTTCACCCGGCCCGTGACCTTGGCGAATAGCGTGTCGTCCGAACCCCTGCCCACGTTCAGTCCCGCCTTGATTCGGGTGCCGCGCTGGCGCATGATGATCGATCCGCCCGTCACCAGCTCGCCAGCAAAGGCCTTCACGCCCAGCCGCTGCGCATTCGAATCCCGTCCGTTTGTCGAGCTTCCTCCACCTTTTTTGTGTGCCATTGCTCAATCCCTTTCTGAAAAAGCAGATCTTAGCCGTTAACTATCGGCTTCTCTCTCGGAGAAGCTTCGCAGCCGGCCTTTGCACAGTGAGCTAAGAGTTAAAGCTACTAGTTAACGCCGTCTCTAGCTCGCCGCCGTATACGTCTGCCCGTCGGCCTCGATAGCCTTGATGCGAATCTCGGTGTAGTTCTGCCGATGCCCCTGCAGCTTCTTGTACTGCTTCTTGCGCTTGAAGTGGAAGACCAGCAGCTTGTCGCCGCGGCCCTCGCCCAAAATTTCTGCGGTAACCCTGGCACTCGACGGCTTGGCCAGACCAGCCTCGCCGGAGACTGCCAGCACGTCACTGAACTCGACCGTCCGGTCGGTACCCGCGACGCTCTCGATCTTCACTACATCGCCGGGAGCCACGCGATACTGTTTCCCGCCGGTGCGAATCACTGCGTACATAACAAATCCTCCAGCGCCCATTGCTGCCGGCGCATACCTCATCAATCCCTGTTGCCTGGGGGCGGAACCGGATGTGAACCGCACTGGGAGGCGCCCCCAAAAGCGGCGCAGACGGCAGCCAAGGGCGCCTGGCTCCCACACGGGTGCGTTCTCGCCAAACTCTTTAATTCTACCGGGAAGCGAGCTTGGCGGTCAATTTGCCCGTTCCGCAAACGCCTGCCGCGCCGCAGCCACCGTGGCCTGCACCTCTTCATCCGCGTGGGCGAAGCCCAGAAACGCCGCCTCAAACTGCGAAGGCGGCAGCCACACGCCGCGGTCGAGCATAGCGCGATGGAAGCGCCCAAACGCTGCCGTATCGGACTCGGCCGCTTCGCCGTAATTGCGCACCGGGCCAGGCTTGAAAAACCAAGTCCACATCGATCCCACACGGTTGAGCGTGAGGGGCACACTGGCGCGCTCCGCCTCGGCCGCTACGCCCTCAGCCGCAGCCTTCGCCGTTGCTTCCAGATGCGGGTAAACCTTATCTTTGTTCTCCTCTAAATACGTGATGGTCGCCAGACCGGCAGACATGGCCAGCGGATTCCCGCTCAGCGTTCCGGCCTGATAGACCGGCCCCAGTGGCGCAAGCAGATCCATCAACTCGCGCTTGCCGCCAAACACGCCCACCGGCAGCCCGCCGCCCACGATTTTTCCCAGCGTGACCAGATCCGGAGCCCGGTCTGCAACCAGCCGGTACAACTGCACTGCCCCACCCAGCGCCACGCGAAAGCCGGTCATCACTTCATCCACGATGAGCAACGCGCCCTCGCGCCGGGTGATGGCGCGCAAGCGCGCCAAATACCCCTCCGCCGGCGGAATGCACCCCGCGTTCCCAACCACCGGCTCCAGAATCACTGCGGCAATCGCGCCGGGGTGCGCGGCAAAGGCAGCTTCGACGGCGCTCAAATCGTTGTAGGGCAGCGCCAGCGTGAGATGCGCAACTGCCTCCGGCACGCCGGCTGAGCCGGGAATCCCAAACGTCGCCACGCCCGACCCGGCCTTTACCAGCAATCCGTCGGCGTGGCCGTGGTAGCAGCCCTCGAACTTGACGATGATATTGCGGCCGGTGGCGGCGCGCGCCAGCCGGATGGCCGACATCGTGGCCTCGGTGCCCGAACTGACAAAGCGCATCTTCTCGACCGCCGGATAACAGGCGTTGATACGCTCCGCCAGGTCGCCCTCCGCGGCCGTCGAGGCGCCGAAGCTGGCCGAGTTGCGCGCCGCGCGCTCAATGGCCTCCACCACCGGCGGAAATGCGTGGCCCAGAATCATCGGGCCCCAGGAACCAAAGTAGTCGATATAGCGGTTGCCGTCGGCGTCGTAGAGATAGGCGCCCTCGGCGCGGTCGATGAACGGCGGCGCGCCGCCCACGGCGCGAAACGCGCGCACCGGCGAGTTGACGCCGCCGGGAAAGAAGCGCTCGGCGCGCTGCTGCAAGGCGTGGGAGCGGGTACGGTTGCTGCGCCACGTGGTGGAGGAATCGTGCGAATGCATCGTGGATTCAGTATAGAAAAGCGGCCGCGGGATAAGGGAGAACCGCAGGTCCTTCGGCTCGTCCGCTGCGCGGACTCGCTCAGGATGACAAGTGCGGGAGCAGGGATGCAGCTACTTGGACGGCTGCGGTTGCGGGGCGTCGGGCAGCGTGTAGATGACCTCGCCAGGCTTGGCGTAGTGCAGCTTTTCGCGAGCTTCGCGCTCAATGGCGTCAGGATCAGACTTGAGGCGCTCGATCTGCCGCTGCATCTGCGCGTTCTCCTGTTGCAGGCTTTGAATCTGCTGCTGCAGGGCGCGGTCTTCGGCGCGTTTCCGCTGCCAAACGGAAAGGCCGTGCTTGCCGTAGATCACGTGCCAGGTCATGAGCAGCGCCAGCGCGATCACCACGATGGTCCCGGCCGGACGCCAGCTCCGCTGCGCCCACGCGGCTGCGCGTTTGCGCAGCGGGAGCGGCGGAGTTGCGCTCTTGGGCGGGCTGGCGTTGTCTGGCATTGCGGCCTCGACTTTGCTTTCGAGGCGCGGGTCTTGAAACCCGCGCTACATTTGTCGCGCTTTGGCGCTCACTCGCCGCGCACAAACTTTTCGGCCGCGGTGCGCAGCGCTTCCATATCTTTTTCGCGGCGCACTTCCACATAGGCCCGCACCACCGGCTCGGTTCCTGACAGCCGGTAGCAGACCCACGAGCCATCTTCGAGAACCAGCTTGAGCCCGTCGGTGCGCACCACCTGCGTCACCTTGCGCCCGCTCAGCTCCTTCGCATCGGCCTTCAACTTCTCAGTGAACGCAGCTTTGCGCTCCGGGGTCAAGCGGAAGTTCTCGCGAACCGGGTAATAGGAACCAACCTCGGCAAACAGATCCTTGAGCTGAGCGCCCAGGCTACGCCCGCGCACGGCCACCATCTCCGCCACCAACAGTCCGGCAAGGATGCCGTCTTTTTCCGGCACGTGGCCGCGGATAGTCAACCCCGCTGACTCCTCGCCGCCGATGGCGATCTTGTCGCCGTTCATCAGCTCGCCGATGAATTTGAATCCCACCGGCGTTTCGTAGAGGTGCACCTTGTGGCGTTCGGCTAAAGCGTTAATCAGGTTGGTGGTGGCCACACTTTTGGCCACGCCGTTGCGCCAGCCGCGTGTCTCGACGAGGTAATCGAAGAGCAACGCGATGATGTAGTTAGGCTGGATGAACGCGCCGTCACCATCGACAATCCCGAATCGGTCCGCATCTCCGTCAGTGGCGATGACCAGGGATGCTCCGAACTCGCGCATCTTCGTCCGCGCCGCCTCGAGCAGTTCGCCGTCTGGCTCCGGCGCGTGCCCGCCGAAGAGCACGTCGCGGTAATCGTGCACCGTCTCCACCGGCACGCCGGCCTCGCGCAGCAGGTCGGAAGCGTAGCCGCGGCCCGCGCCCCAGAAAGGATCGACAACGATCTTGATTCCGGATTTGGCAATGGCCTTCAGGTCGATCAGCTCCGCGAGGCGCTTCAAAAACGCGGGTTTCACGTCTGTGGTTTCAAATCCGCCGCTGGGAGGCTCGATTCTGGGAATCTCCGCCATCGCGGCGTCATCGTCCACGATGGCCGCTTCAATCTGCCGGGTCACCTCAGGCAGCGCCGGAGCGCCGTCGGACGTGGAAAACTTGATGCCGTTATACTCCGGCGGATTATGCGAGGCGGTGAAGTTGATGGCGCCCGATGTCTTGAGCGTGCGCACCGCGTAGGCGATGGCGGGCGTGGGCGCGGGTTCGGGAATCACGATGGGCGCGATGCCGGCCGCGGCCAGGATGCGCGCCGTTTCGGCCACAAAACCCTCGCCCAGGAAACGCGGATCGCGGCCCACCAGAACCCGATGCGGGCCAGGCTGCGATTTCACATAGGCGGCAATGCCGGCCACCGCGCGGCGGATGTTGGCCACGGTAAATTCATCGGCCACAACGGCCCGCCATCCCGAGGTGCCGAATCGGATTGCTGTCGTCATCGTTCTCCCCATTCTCTCGCCAATAATCCTGTCAACCTGAGCGGAGCCGCTCGCGTGACCCGGGGCGCGCAGCAGCGACAGGTCTTCGTCGCCGGCGTGGTTTGGCGAGCGGCCAGTCGAAGGATCTGCGGCTGCGTTACTCCCGCCGTGAACCGCAACCTTCCATACTCCTACACCCGCGAGTGATCGGCAAGTTTGTTTCCTGTGTGTTTTTTTGAAATCATTCGAGCGCCCCTGGACTGCGCACGTCTGTGTCGGCAGAGCAAGCCAGGCAGAATCGCACCGCATCGCCTCGCGCCCTGGCAAGAGATTCGAGGGGGAGCCATGGATTCGATTCGCAGCAAGGCCGCATCCGTGGCCCGCAACTCGTGCACGCATGCACCGCTATCGCGCTCGCCACTACGTTCACTGGTGGTTTCCCGGGTCTCAAAAGCGAGACTCGGCCACCCGGCGCTCCATGTCAGCGTCGTCCAGCAGCATTCCCAGGCTTTTCCCCGTAGTATTCTGTTTGCGCAGCTTGGATTCCCCCAAAATCATGCACTAACGGTTGGCGCCGCTGCCTTTCACCACGGAACTCGCACTTTGTCGGAACGGAGAAAATACATGTTTCTCAGCAAGAATGCTCGCCGCATGGCGATGTTAGTCTTCGCCTGCCTTATTGCCTTTGCTCCCGCGCTGCTCTTCTCAGCCGAGGCGCCGCCTTTGCATCGCGGCTACTACAGCTCGCCGGCCATCCACGGCGACACGCTGATCTTCACCTCCGAGGGCGATCTGTGGACGGTGAGCATCGAGGGCGGCGAGGCACATCGCCTCACCTCCGATCCCGGCCTTGAAACTCACGCCCAGATATCGCCGGACGGATCGACGGTGGCCTTCAGCGGCAACTCCGAAGGCCCCACCGAGGTCTACACCATGCCCGTCGAGGGTGGGCTGCCGCAGCGCCAGACCTGGGACGGCGATGCCCGGCCGGTGGGCTGGACGCCCGACGGCCGCCTCATGATTTCCACCGCACGCTACTCGACGCTTCCCAACACCGAGGTGGTAATCATCGACAGCCAGGGCAATCGTCAGATCGTGCCGCTTGCGCAGGCCGCGCAGGCCGCCTACGCCCCTGACGGCAAAACCCTCTTCTTCACCCGCTGGTACTCCCAGCCCAGCCACACCAAGCGCTACAAGGGCGGCACGGCCGAGCACATTTGGCGCTACGACGGCACCGGCGAAGCCGTACCCCTTACAGCCGACTATGCCGGAACTTCAACAGATCCCATGTACTGGAAGGACCGCGTCTACTTCCTCTCCGACCGCGACGGCGTGATGAACGTCTACTCCATGGATCCCCAGGGGCACGGCGTCACGGAGGTCAGCCACCAGCGCGGCTTCGACATCGAGTCGGCATCGTTGGACAACGGCCGCATTGTCTACTCGTGCGCCGGAGACCTGTGGCAGCTCGATCTCAAGACCGGGCACGAGCAGGTCATTCCCGTCACCCTGGAGTCCGATTTCGACCAGATGCGCGTGCAGTGGGTTAAAAAGCCGCTGGATTACCTCACCGCCGTTCACCTATCGCCCGACGGAACGCGCGCGGTCTTTACCGCCCGCGGCGCCGTGTTTTCCATTCCCGCCAAAACCGGGCGCATCATCCAGATCGCATCCGAGTCCGGGGTGCGCTACCGCGACGCTCGCTTCATGCCCGACGGTAAAACCATCCTCGGGCTGTCCACGGCCAGCGGCGAGACCGAGTTCTGGAGCTTCCCGGCCAATGGCATTGGTTCGCCCACCCAGATCACCAGCGGCGCCCACGTACTGCGATTCGGCGGCGTGCCATCACCCGACGGCCAATGGCTGGCGCACACCGACAAGGATCAGCAACTGTGGCTCTACAACTTCAAGACCAAGCAGAACAAGCGCATCGCCGTATCCATGAACGGCGACTTCGACGACCTTACCTGGTCGCCGGACAGCGCCTGGCTGGCTTATGTAGAAACCGCCGACAACGAATTCGATCAGATCAAGGTGCTCAATGCCGCCTCCGGCGAGATTCACGCCATCACTTCCGATCGCTACAACAGCGAAAACCCCGCGTGGAGCACGGACGGCAAGTGGCTTTACTTCCTCTCCGACCGCATGCTCAAGACCACCGTGCAGTCGCCCTGGGGCCCGCGCCAGCCCGACCCCCATTTCGACCACACCATGAAGGTATACGAACTGGCGCTTCAGCCCGGTCTTCGCTCGCCGTTCCTTCCACCCGACGAGCTGCACCCCGACGTCTCTCCCGAGCATGATGAATCCAAGCAGGCGGAAAAGGACGCCACCGAAAAGAAGGGCGATTCCGCCGCCAAGCCCGAAGGCACAAAGAAAGAAGAGCCCCAAAAACCGGCGGAAGTCAAAATCGACTTCACTGACCTCGCCTCGCGGCTCCAGGATCTCCCCGTTCCGGCCGGCAACTTCAGCAGCCTTCAGGCGGCCGACAAGCGCCTATGCTGGCTCAATGCCAATGACGACACGCCCGCCAAGCTCGACCTGCAGTGCGTCGAAATCGCCAACAAGGGCGACAAGCCCGACACCCTGTTCTCCGACGTGCGCAGCTACGAAATCTCGCAGGACCGCAAGAAGATGCTGGTCCGCAAGAAAGACGATTTCTACGTGGTTGATGCAGACGCCAAGGGCGCCAGTTTTAAAGATCCTGAAGCCTTGGCCAAGCTCCACATGGACCTGGCCCACTGGACCTGGCCGACCACGCCGCGCGATGAGTTCCGCGGCATCTTCTTTGACGCCTGGCGGCTGGAGCGCGATTATTTTTACGATCGCAACATGCAGGGCGTTGATTGGGTCGCCATGCGCAACCGCTATCTGCCCCTGGTGGACCGCGTGGCCGACCGCGACGAGCTCAATGACGTCATTGCGCAGATGGTGAGCGAGCTATCCGCACTCCACACCTTCGTTTTCGGCGGCGACGAGCGCGAACCCGCCGACGACGTCGATCTGGCCTCGCTGGGCGCGCACCTGCGACGCGACGAGAAGGCCGGCGGCTTCGTCGTCGAGCACATCTACCTCCACGATCCCGATTTGCCCGACCAGGCTCCGCCGCTCGCCCGCCCGCAGTCGCTCGTCCAGGAGGGCGAAACCATTACCACCATCGACGGGCAGCCCACGCTCAGCGTTCCCGATGCGCGCGAACTGCTTCGCGGCAAGGCCGGCACCCAGGTAATGCTTCAGGTCAAGTCCGCAAAAGGTGACGTTCGCGAGGTGCTCGTCATTCCCATCACCGCGCATGAAGACGCAAGGATGCGCTACGCCGAGTGGGAGTACACGCGGCGGCTGGAGGTCGATCGCGCCTCCGGCGACAGGATTGGCTACGTTCACCTGCAGGCCATGGGCGCGGGCGACATCGACCAGTGGGCCCGCGACTATTTCCCCGTCTTCGACCGCCAGGGCCTGATCATCGACGTCCGCCACAACGGTGGCGGCAACATCGATTCGTGGCTGCTGGGCAAGCTTCTCCGCAAAGCCTGGTTTTATTGGCAGCCGCGGGTGGGCAATCCCAGTTGGAACATGCAGGACGCCTTCCGCGGCCATATCGTTGTCCTGTGCGACCAGCATACGGCCTCTGACGGCGAAGCGTTCACCGAAGGGTTCAAACATTTCGATCTCGGCAAAGTGATCGGGATGCGCACCTGGGGCGGCGAAATCTGGCTCTCCTTCGATAACATGCAGCTCGACAACGGCATTGCCACTGCCGCCCAGATGGGCGTGTACGCAGATGGCAAGTGGCTGATCGAGGGCCATGGCGTCGAGCCCGACATTACCGTCGACAACTTGCCTCACGCCACCTACGCCGGCGACGACGCCCAGCTTCAGGCAGCGATCCAGCTTCTCAACAAGGAGATTGAGGCCGATCCGCGCCCCGTCCCGCCGCACCCGCCCTATCCCGACAAGGCTTTCCACTACGCCCAGTAAGGACAGGCGCAAACGCCGGTACGCAGAGCGCAGTTACCAGCCCATCTGGTGGCACGCCGATTCTGCGCCTTAAATGCCGGGACCCCATTCGACAACGTCGTGGTGCCGCTGTCACATTTCAGGATAAGTGACGTGACCGGGGCTGCGCGTTGGCCCGAAGGCGTTTGCGGTGGCGCATTTAGGATGCCGCTCGGCCCAAGCTGCGATGGCTCTATACCGGTGGCGGCACCGGAGGCGCGGCCGGCGGCGGGTACGGCGGCTGCTGCCAGTACGCCTGCGGCGCCGGAATTACCTTCCAATCCGCAAACGCAAGCACGTAGAGCAGCACCAGCCCTCCAAACGGAACCACGACGATGAACGAGAGCCAGGGCGAAAATCCGGCCTTCTTGCAGATGAACCAGGTGGGAATGATGATGGCTGTGAGGACCACCAGGAAGATGACAAGGTAAACGCCCAGCAATGCGGCGACAAGGTGAAAGATCTGTTCGGAATTCGGCTGCATAGAGCGCTCCGGCATGGAGAATTAGGTTAGTAGCAACGGTACGGCGAAAACCGGAATTCCGCAATAGAAATCGCCCGCCCAAGCAGGGCAATCGCACTTGGAAAGGTGCGCCGGTAGGGTTGATTTCAGGCTCCTACGCACCCCTCGGGGGGGGTGCGTGGGATTCTGCGATGAAGTTCCTTGTTTTCTGATGTTTGGATGCGTTTTCGGGTGCGATTAACATGCGGTTTTGTGCAAGAAAACTTAGAATTAGAAGTGGTTTCATAACCCATCTGTCATCGCCCCTCAGCGGCTAAAGCCGCATTGATTTGAGGCCACTTACGGCACGGCTTCAGCTGTACGGAACCATGACATGCTTTACAGATTGTCTCCAGACATACTTTACAGGTTTTGTTGATCTGTGGAGGGTATTGGGGATGGGGTGGAGGCATGTGGAGATCGGGTCGCAGCGATTAGCTTTTGTGCGTGAGGCGGAGTCAGGAGTGCGCTCTCTGTCTTCACTTTGCGTAGCGTACGGG
>JASHRF010000039.1 GCA_030037545.1 Acidobacteriaceae bacterium
CAGGGTGACGTGGCGGTACCAGCCCTGCCAGTGCCGGACTTGGCAGTGGTCCAGACCGCATTCGCCTTTGGCCATCTCAAAGGCCCTCTCCACTGCCCAGCGCCGGCCCGCGACAGATACCGGTGTTTTCAGAGCGCTCTTCGGCTTCGGAGCGCATGTGAAATAGAAGGCAAACTCTGGTTCTGCTTCCAGGCTGCGCCGTGCCAGCAAAGCATGTTCCCAGCCTTCATGCTCTGCCCAGGACAGCCGTGCCCAGCCGTAGAGCCGCTCGCCCTTGGCGCCGTGACCGGCCCAAAGGCGCTTCCACATCCGCTTGGGCAATTGGCTGGCTATCGCATCGGCACGGTGCTGGCGCATGTCCGGCTGCCACAAGCGTTGATCCGAGGCTACCGCCAGCACATAGGACTGATGCCGGCCTTCCAGCCAGCGGCGCAGCTTGCCGTCATGGCCATACACTGCATCTCCAGCTACCCAGCCGCACGGTATCCCGGCCTGGAATGCACGTTCCAGCATCGGCCCGCCCAGCATCGGCCGGGTCGCGAAAGAAATCTCTTCAGGGATGCCCGCCCCCCGGCAACGCGCCCGGTCTTCGCTCCAGCTCTGCGCTAGATACGGTGCGCGATCCAGCAGTGCGCAGCCCCGCTGACGGGCATAACAAAGGAAGACCCCGGCCGGGCTGTTCGCGATCCGTCCTGCCCTACCACTGTACTGCCGTTGCACCCCAGCTGAATGCGCCCCCTTTTTCAAAAATCCCGTTTCATCCAGAACCGGCACCGCATCCCGGCTGCCCAGCTCTTCCTTTACGTACTGGCTCAGCCGCGCCTGCACCGCGTCGGCATCCCCGCGCGCCCCGTCCAGTCAATACCGCATCCCGTAGGGCGATGCTTCCCCCGCCCACCCGGCTACCTGCCAGATGTCCTTCCGTTCACAACTGCTCAGTAAACTTTCCCCATAAGCCACACCTCGCTCCCCCACTTCCGAACGCGCAAACAATTCTCCCCTCCCCTGATGCAAACCCGCCAACTCCCCTCGCCACTCTTCTATCGAGGCTTGCATCGCTCCCGCGGAAAGCTTGCCTGAAAAGATATAGCTCATCACTTGTAGTTACAACTGTAGTACTAGCGTGAATTTGCCGTGAATTCGGCGTGGACCCCAGGGCGCAGGGATCCTGGGCCATCCCTGCGGGGCACCCGGCCTAGCTAAATCGCAGAGTCCGAAACCACCGTCCCCGGCACCGCGTCGCCCGGCACCCTCGCGACACCACTAACCCCGCTAAAACCCGCCCATCTCCATCTGCGCACGATCATAATCTTCCGGAACGCCGATATCGAGGAAGAATCCCGTCACCTCGAATGCGGCCGGAGCAAGTTCCACGATCCGCGGCCCGAGAAACTGCTTCTCAAACGAAAACCGTTCCGGCAGCTCTGCCGGCCATTCCAGATTCCGGTTCAGCGCATAGGCGCCCGCATTGATCCAGCCCTCCCCGCTGCGCCCCTTTTCCTCGAAGCCGACAATCCGGCCGTCGCGGATGACCACCCCGCCATAACGTCCCCTATCGGCTTGCCGCGTAATCGCCATGGTCATGGCCGCGCCCTCGGCGCTGTGAAACCGTATCATCTCCGCGTAATCCGCGTCCAGAAACGTGTCACCGTTCAGAGCCAGCACCGCATCTTCGCGCGCCCTGGCCAACACCCTGCGCATGGCGCCGCCGGTGCCCAGCGGCGACTCCTCGACTACATAGTCGAGCTCCATCCGCCCCAACGCCGCGCCAAAATGATCCTCGATGACGGAATGCAGGTAACCCACTGACAGCAGCACCCGCGTGCAGCCACAGCGCTCAAGTTGTCGAAGCAGGATTTCCAGGAAAGGCCGCCCCGCCACCGGCACCATGGCCTTTGGAATCCCGCTCACACGCGCCGCCAGCCGTGTCCCCATCCCTCCGGCCAAAATGATGGCTTCCATCGCGTTAAGAGACCTCCGCGTGGATCGATACATCGAGGGCCTCGATCGCGTCAGGAGACCTCGCCCAAATCGATGTCTTGAAAGGGCACGACTTTAGTCGTGCCTTAAGGAGCGAAAGAACATCTGGACTTCAGCCCCTGAGGGAACACCTGCTCTGGAATCGGAAAGCATCAAACTCCCCTAGACCTTCAACGCCTCCGAAGCCCCGCTCGCCGCAGGCTTCTCCTGCCCAAAATAAGCCCGCTCCACTATCATGCAGAAGATGTGCTCCAGCGCCAGGTGCGCCTGCTGAACGTACATGGTCACCTTCGACGGAATCGCAATGACGTAATCGCACGGTCCCGTCTCGCCCGCCCATCCTTGCTCGCCCGTCAACCCGATGGTCGCGATGCCCATTTGGCGGCTCACCTCAAAGGCGCGCAGAATGTTGGCCGAGCGGCCCGAGGTCGAGATGCCCATGAACACGTCGCCGCGCTGGCCCAGCGCCTCAATCTGCCGCGCAAACACGCGCTCATACCCGTAATCGTTGGCAACCGCCGTAAGGATCGACGTATCGGCCGTTAGCGCCACGGCGCGCATGGCCGCCCGATCCTCCACCAGGCGATTCACAAACTCCGCCGCCAGGTGTTGCGCATCGGCCGCGCTGCCGCCGTTGCCGGCCACCATCAGCTTGCCTCCGGCTTTCATCGCCGCTGCGGTTTTTTGGGCGGCTGTGGCCAGCGTGGCGTGCAGCGCGCCGTCCCGCTCCACCGCCTGCTCCACCGTAATGCCTTCGGCCAGCACCGCACGCGCCAGATCCGCGAACCGCTCCATCATGGCACTCTCCACGCCTGCACCCCGCCGGCCGTGAAGTGGCATCCATAGGCCGTGCCCCCCGGATGTTGTGCGTCGAGCGCCGCGGCCACTTTGTCTTTCTGAATGGGGTCGGCCAGAAACATCATAAATCCGCCTCCGCCCGCACCCGAGATTTTGGCGCAGTAGGCGCCCGCATCCAGCGCGCATGCGTAGATGCGCTCCATCTGCTCAGTGGTGATCTGGCTGGCCATTCTCTTCTTCGATTCCCAGCTCTGGCGCAACACTTCGTGCAGACGCTGAAAGTCTCCGCGCAGCAGGCACTCCTTCATGCGCAGTGCCTCCTCTTTGATGGCGTGCATGGCTTCCAGCGCGGTCTCGTTGCGGTTGCGCACGTTCTGCCTCTGTTCGTGAATAATCTCCGCCGAGGCGCGTGCGTTGCCGGTGAAATAAAGCAGCAGCGAAGCCTCCAGCTCCGAAATCACCCATTCCTTCACGCGCAGCGGATTCACCAGCACGCTCCCGTTCCGCCCGAACTCCATGAAATTGAAACCGCCAAACGCGGCGGCGTACTGATCCTGTTTGCCCCCTTGCAGCCCCGCCCCTTCGCGCTCGATCACGTAGGCAGTTTGCGCCAGCTCGTACTCGCCCAGCGGCACGTTGAGCCACTCCACGTAGGCCTTGAGCATGGCCACCACCAGCGTAGACGAAGAGCCCAGCCCCGACCCCGCCGGCACGTCCACGCGTGTGCTCATGCGCAGGCTCAGCGGCTTGCCCTGGTTGTAGTTCTTCACCACGTGGTTGTAGACGGCTGTGAACAGGTCGAGCGTGCCATCGCATTCAAGCATTGGCGCCGCATCGTAGGACGCGCTCTGGCGCAGGTCGGCGGACACAAATTTCACCTTCCCGTCGTTCAGCGGCTCCAGCCCCGCATACGCGTAGTAATCAATGGTGGCATTCAGAATGGCGCCGCCGAATTCGTCGCAGTACGGCGACACGTCCGTGCCGCCTCCTGCCAGTCCCAGCCGCAACGGCGCTCTGGAGCGGATCAACATAGTCCAATGCCATGGTAAATGCCGCCCATACCGGGCCGAGCCCGCTTCGGATTTGTGCCAGCCCGCTCATCCACTTGCCGGTATCACCCTAACGGTGGATCGATACGCTCCGAAACCGGCACACCACAGCCCCATAAAACCTTCTGGATCATGGTCCGATACGCGTGCTAGATTGAAAAGCACCCCGTTATGGACCATAAGAAAATAGGGAGGTACGAGATTCTCGGAGAGCTTGGCCGGGGCGCCATGGGCAGCGTCCTGCGCGCCCGCGATCCGGCCATGGGGCGCGAGGTCGCGCTCAAGTGCATCCTATCGGCGGGCGTGGCGGATGATCAGATAGCCGAATTCCGCGAGCGCTTTTACCGCGAGGCGCGCGCCGCGGGCGTGCTGGCCCATCCCGGCATCGTGCCCGTCTTCGACGTGGGCGAGGACGATGGCGTTCCCTTCCTGGTGATGGAACTGGTGCACGGTCGCACGCTCGATGCCGCGCTCAAGCAGGGCGAACGGCACTCGCTGGAGCGCATAGCCGAGATCGGCCAGCAAATCGCCGACGCCCTCGGCTACGCCCATCGCAACGGCGTCATCCATCGCGACATCAAGCCCGCCAACATCCTTATGACCTCGCGCGAGATTTATGGCGCCGAGCGCCCGCGCATCACCGACTTCGGCGTGGCCAAGCTTGCCGGCGGAGAAGCGACCAACTCCGGGCAGCTTCTCGGTACGCCCGCCTTCATGCCTCCCGAGCAATTTACCGGGGGCGTGATCGACGGACGCACCGACCTGTTCGCGCTGGGCGTGATTCTTTACCGCATGACCACTGGCGAGCATCCCTTCCCCGGCGAAACGCTGACCGCCGTTTCCTACAAGGTGGTGCACACTGAGCCGATCCCGCCCTCCAAGCTGAACCCGGCCATCCCCCCGCAACTTGAGGCGGTAATCCTGAAGTGCCTGGCCAAAAGCCCCACCAATCGGTACCAGACGGGCGAGGAACTGGCCGCCGATTTAGCCGCGCTGCGTCCCAGCCCGCGCGTCTCCGGACAGTTCGCTGCCGTTACCCATGCCGTGTCCACGCAGAACAGCGTCACGGAGACCCTTGACCAGGTGTCGAGCGTGAGCCCGAACCAGGCTGCGACGATCGTTCCCGCAGCGCCTGTGCTAGTTTCAGGAACCCAAACCCGGCCCAAGGTTCCAGAGGCTCCGCGGCTCGCGGGCCCCGTGGCGCAGCACGTGCCTGCAATCGCGTCCACGCGGCCCCCTCCGTCGCCCATGGCCGCCATGCGCACCTACACGCACACCCAGCATCCGGACTCCACAATGCGCCCGGTGTGCGCCGCGCAGCTCGAAGGGTCCATGATGTCTACGCGTTTCCCCCGCCCGGGCGTCTCGAAATCGTCCGCCGAGCCGGTTGCGGAACGCAAACGCGGGATGGGGATTTTCACCTGGCTGATCTTTATCGCCACCGCCGTCGGCGGCACATGGCTCTTCCTGCAGATGCACGTGCAGCAGCCGCCCCCGCCGGGAGTGGATGTGACCCAGCCGGCCGCTACCGGCGCCGCGGCTCCCGTTGACTTTAATCCCAAAGCGCTCGACCCCAACACTAACGCGCGCCTCAATCTCAATCTCGATGCGCTGCCCTCGGCGCTCCAGGTCACGGTGCAGATGGATGGCAAGACCTATTGGAGCGGCATCGCCGGCGATCACGACAGCTACAACGGGCTGATGGCGCCGCCGGGCCCGCACACGCTGCGCGTGGTAGTCAGCGGAGGCGGAGCGCAGAAAGCTTCAGGAAACATCAGCGGCGACTTTATGGCGAAAAAACGAATGACCCTCACCGTCAAACTGTGGCCCCAAAGCAGCGGAGTCTTCGATCCATCGTCGGACGTGGTGGTGTCGCTGGAGCGGGATTTGTTCCCGCTGTAACGCAGCCGCCGGGCGATCGCACTTGGAATGGCGCGCCGGCCGGTTGATTTCAGGTTCATACGTACCCCCCGGGGGGGGGTGTATGGGATTCTTCCATTAAGCTCCTTGTTTTCTGATGGTTAGATGCGTTTTCGGGTGCGATTAACATGCGGATTTGTGCGAGAAAACTTAACTTTCCTGCGCTTCTTTGCGCCTGCCGGCCCCGGATTCTCCGGCAGCCACGAGTGCCTGGGAACCGTTTCTTCACAGCATAGCGGGACGGCGAAATTAACCCGCAACGAGCGGCGAAAATATATTTCCCGCCGAATGAGCGCGATGCGGGCGATCTGGCCTTCACAAGGCCTTGACAGCGGCATGGGCGCACCCCTCGGGTGAGACAGTTTGTAATTTGACAGTTCGCCGTTTGATGAAAAAGTGTGTTCATTTTGCAGGCGCCCGCGACCCACGCCCTTGAGAATATGGTTCCCGATGGCCACGGGATTCCGTTGATGCGCAAATTTGCAGGCGCCGTGGAGTGGGAGCCGCTCGCCCAACGGTAACCGGCTCACGCTCCACTTTTCCCGCACTTAAGGAGGGACCAATCCTGGGCGCTCCATCCTTGCGACGTTGCTCAGTCGCAGGGTTGGGAGATCACGAATGCTTCTATGTGGGCCGTCTCGTCCGCCGGTCGTCTGCGCTTCATGCGAGTATCCTGAAATCAGCACCACAGAATCTATCCGAGACAAGGGACAACATGGCAGAAATCGCCGTAGAGGCCAACGAAACACCTGCGCAACTGCCCCAAGTGCGCTTGGCCGTGCTGGGCGCGGGCAAGATGGGCGGCATTCTGCTGCAAGCCTTTCTCAAGGAAAACCTGTTTGCGCCCGCGCACATTCGCGCCACCGTGGCGCACGAGGAGCGCGCGCTGGCGCTCAGCACGCAGTGGGGCGTTGACGTGAGCACCAACAATCTTGAAGCGGCGCGCCAGGCCGACCTGATCCTGATTGGCGTGAAGCCTTTCCAGGTGCCCGAGCTGATTGCCCAGATTCAACCGGCCCTATCCGCGGAGAAGATGGTGGTTTCGTTTGCCGCGTCGGTCAAGACGCGCAGCATCGAGGAGACAGCAGGACTCGAAATCGCCGTGGCGCGGGCCATGCCCAACACGCCTTCGGCGCTAGGCGCGGGCGTGGCTGCGCTATGCCGGGGCCGCTTTGTCTCCGACGCGCAGATGGAGCTGGCGCAGCGCATGTTTCAGACCGTGGGCCGCACGGTGATCGTAGACGAAAAACACATGGACGCGGTGACCGGCCTGTCCGGCTCCGGCCCCGCGTATTTGTACATCATCATCGAGGCGCTGGCCGAAGCGGGAGTGAAGGTGGGCCTGCCGCGCGACATCGCCACGCAACTGGCCGCGCAAACGGCCTTCGGCGCGGCCAAGATGGTGCTGGAGACGGGCTATCACCCGGCTCTGCTCAAAGACGCGGTAACCACCCCCGCCGGCTGCACTATCGACGGCATCCTTGAACTGGAAGAAGGCGGTCTGCGCGTTACGCTCATCAAAGCCGTCATGCGAGCCACAGAGCGCGCGCGGCAATTGGCGGCGGGGTGAAAGCAGGTTTCAGGGGTCAGGGATCAGGAAAGCTCGTTGATTGAGAATCGTGGCCTCCCACCCTTTCCGCGATAAGGAGCCCGATATTATGCGAATTGATAACCCTCCGGTCGTTGTTTTCGAGAATGAAGACGGAAACCTCCAAACGCATTTATCCCCGAAAGGGAGAAGCTACCGACAGTATGGAAGCCTCATTGCGGACTTGATGCGTCACGTCGCCAAGTTCTTCAAAGTCGACGAGCAAGACGTATGGGAGTGGGTTGAAAAGAAACGCTACCGCTCGCCGAGCCCCGTAACAGAAATAAAGCCAAACTGATGCAGGCAGACAGGGACTTGGCTGCGAAGGGCGCAGAGCACTCGACCGAAGTCGCGAAAACCCTTTCCGCTGAGCCGGAGGGGCGGCATCTCACTCATCTCTCCGTCCGCCGGCCGGACTGGCTGCCCGCTTACATTCCCGAGCTGCAGGGCCTGCGCGGGATTGCCGTGCTGGCAGTGGTCTTCTATCACTGTCATCCGCGGCTGGCGGGGACGTGGTTCTATGGAGCGTCGCTGTGGGGATGGGCGGGCGTCAACCTCTTCTTCGTCCTCTCCGGATTCCTCATTACTTCAATCCTTCTCGAGTCGCGCACCAAGCCGCATTACTTTCGCAATTTCTACGGCCGCCGCGTGCTGCGCATCTGGCCGGTCTACATCCTGCTGCTGGTGGTCGTCTACCTTGAAGCCCCGTGGTTCATCGGTCCCAGCGTCGGACGAGCAATCCTGACCGCGCCGTGGTGGGCCTACCTCTTTTTTGTCCAGAATCTCTTTCACCTCTCGTTGCCGCCGGCCGTCGGGCCCACCTGGTCTCTGGCCATCGAGGAGCAGTATTACTTTCTCTGGGCTCCGCTGGTGCGCCTGCTCAAGCGGCCGTGGATGCTCGGCACGGTGCTGGCAGCGGCGCTGGTAGCCTCGCCGCTCCTTCGCTACGCCAACTTTTACCGCTGGATGACCCCCACCAACACGCTCATCCATCTCGATGGCATTGCGTGGGGCAGCCTGCTGGCCCTCGGCCTGCACCGGCTGCAGCTCGGCCGCCGCACCTGGGTGCTGCTCGGCCTGGCCGGCATGGCGATTGGTTTCTCGGCGACGGCCACGGTTGCAGCGGGCACTGCATTTCTCGATTCGGCCTTGGGCATTGCCTTTGCCGGCGCAGTGCTGGCGGCCATCGCTTCAACCGGCGCGCACAATCCGGTGAACAGCGCGCTCTCCAAAGGCCCGCTCGCATATTACGGCCGCATCAGCTATGGCATGTACATGATCCACATCAGCGTCTTCATCTTCTTCGGATGGTTCGACCTGAAGATGGATCCCTACGGTACCGCCGGCAATCTCGCGGTCGTGGCGTTCCGGCTGATGATGGCAACACTGGCGGCCAGTGTGATGTGGTATGGGTTTGAGTCGCAGATCCTCAAGCTGAAGAAATACCTTTAGAGGAGTCAGCGGCGCCGGTGGTGTTAGCGGAGTTAGCGTATGCGACCCCGCCTCGCCGTGCGACAATCCAGAACGATGGCCAGCGCACGCAAACCGGTAATTGTTCGCAAGTTCTCGCGGGACTGGTGCGCGGGTTACGCGGGCGCGGCTGCCGGCCAGGACGGCGCCGAGCTGGAGATTCTCGACACCACCGGCAAGGTACTGCGCATCGGCTGGGAACAGATCAAGTGGGTCTGTTACGTGCGCGACATTCCCGCGGCCACGGCCGATCCCACCAACCCCGAGCGGCTGCTACACAAAAAATTTTCGGTGCGTCCACGCACAGCCGGCGTGTGGTTGCGCATGAAGCTAGGCGATGGCGATGAATTGGAAGGCTTGGCGGCCAACGATCTCTCGCTCGTCACCGGCGCGGGACTGCTGCTAACTCCGCCCGATACGCGTTCCAACACGCAGCGAATTTACGTTCCCCGCCAGGCCATCCAGAGCCTTGAAGTCGTCAGCCTGATCGGCGCATCGCGGCGCGGTGCGGCGCAGAAGCTGGAGCAACCGGAACTCTTCGACGAAGGAGTCAGGGAATAGTATCCCGACTTCGTGATTTTGTAATCTTGCCCTCGGGTTTGGGTGCCAGAGGTAACCGGGACACATTATTACGCGGCTGGGCATGTGGCCGCAGGACATCGACGCGCAACTGGCGTCGACCCGGGCATCGGAAGCTGCCGAGGCGCATGGCGAGAGCGGCATCATGGATGAGCCGCATTCCTACAACTTCGGCCTCTGCCACGCCGGGCTGGCCGCGGAAGAAGCCGGGGACAAGAGTGCGGCCGGGGATTATCATGCCACGCTGCTCAAGTCAACCGGCGACGGCGCTCGATCGACGCGTCCGGAATTGACCCACGCAGCGAGGAATCCTAGTTCGGCCGCTTTCGACGCTGACTTGCTGACTCGCTGACGCGTTGACCCGTATTTGCTGCGTCTTTCGATCCGCTCTTTCTTGTTCTGCTTGCACGTTCACCGGGTTGCGAATAGAGCGCCCACGCTGCAGCGAGATCTTGGACCACGTGGCCGAGGGATTTGTAGACGGTGATTTCGCCGGCATCCCGACGGCTCTCGATCTCACCCAACAGTATTTGCCCGATCTCCCCCACGATATGATCGTCATCGATGAGGCCGGCGGCTTTGGCGCGCAAAAATTCCGCGCCTGCCGCGAGAACGCTGGCACGGCTGTCGGCGATGAAGCGCGAGCGCACCACCAGATCGTTGTCCACTTCCGCCGGACCCGCGTAGCTTGAACCCACCAAATTGATGTGCGTTCCCCGCCGCACCCACTTGCCCATGAGGACGGGCTCGGAGGCCGAGGTTACGGTGCAGACGATGCCCGCTTCGGCCACTGCTTCGCGCGCGGAGGGAGCTGCGCAAACCGGCACGCCGAGCTCCGTGCTCATCTCTTCAGCGAAGGCCCGGGCGCGCTGGGGCGAGCGGCCCCAAACCACGATGGATTCAAGGTTGCGCACTTTTGAAATGGCGCGCGCGTGAGTACGCGCCTGTTCGCCGTAGCCGAGCAGCGCCAAGCGTCTTGCATCCTTGCGCGCCAAGGCATCGGTGGCCACGGCGCTGACGGCGGCGGTGCGGATGGCGGTGATCTCGCCGGCATGGACCACGCAGACGGGAGCGCCGCTTTCCGGATCGAACAATACAATCACACCCTGGTGCGATTGGATGCCGCGCTCGAAGTTACCGTGAAAGACGCTGATCAACTTGGCGCCAAACGGCCCGTGCGCGCCCATGGCGCCGGGCATGATGCCGAACATGCGGCCCTCGGAGAGCGGCAAGATACTGCGCAGAAGCTGCCTGGTCTCGCCCCGCGAGAGGGCCATCATGGCATTGCGCATCAGAGGAATACAGATGTCATAGGTGAGGCGCCTGGAAACCTCTTCGCGACCGATGAAGCGCATTGTGCAGTACCTCCGCCGCAAGGGCTAGGCGATGATTCTCCTACAATCGTAATGGTGCCGCTGACCATCCCCAATCCCCGGGCGCACGAATCATCGCAGCTTTCCGCCCTTGCGCCGCCATGCTGCGAATCCCAATAGTGACAACCATGTTAGAATCGAACTTCTGAGTTCCGGCGCTCCGCACTGCTCCCCGCCGGAGCGATCACCAATGATCCTCTATCTCATGAGACACGCCGATGCCGGTACTTTTCGCGGCAATCCTCTGCTCGATTCCAAGCGCGGCCTCGTGAAAGAAGGCAAGGAACAGTGCGTGCTGATGGCGCGCGCCTTGAGCGCTCTAAAGGTTTCGATCGACGTGATCGTTTCCAGCCCCCTCAAGCGCGCTCTGCAGACCGCCCAATTCGTCGGCACCGAGCTGGGCTACGATGCGCGCGTGGAGATCAGCCCGGCCCTCGAGCCGCACGCCAGCTATGCCGATTTCCAGGAAATGCTGAGCGAGTACACCGGACACGAAGGCATGTTGGCCGTCGGCCACAACCCCAACATGTTCCAATTTCTGGGCCGGCTCATCACCGGCAACGGTGGGGCGGCCATCCGCATGAGAAAAGCTTCCATCGCGCGCGTAGATCTGGATCGCCACCCGCCGCGTCTGCAGTGGCTCATCGATCCGCGCACCGCGCGCGGCATCTACGCCAGCGTGACAAAGAGTTCGCGGCCGAAAACCTCGCGAAAATAAGGCGCCTCTTTGCGCAGCGACCAGAGCTCCAGTTCGGCGCCGGTTCGTCCCTGCCGCAACTCCAGGTAAACGCGCTTGGGATACACGCGCACCGCCACGCGCAGCACATCGCTGGCGCGATCCTGGTTGAGCGCTTCAGCCAGCCGCAACAGCACCACGGAGCGGCGCACGGCTTCATGTTCCTCGGCGGGAATGTTGCGCATGGCGCGGTCGCCGGGTTGCGGCCGGCTCTTGCCCAGGTAGCGCGCAATGGCCGAAACGATGGTTCGCTGCAGTTGCGTATAGCCGTAAATCTCAGAGCTCGAAACAATGTACTGCGTGTGCCGGTGATGGCCCTGGTGGTTGATGAACTTGCCGGTGTCGCGCAGCATGGCCGCGGCGGCCAGCCAGCTTTCGTACTCCACCGGCATCTGGTGCAGCGACTTCAGCTCGCGAAACAGTTGCAGGGCATGGGCGCGCACCGGCTCGGCCTGGCGCGGATCGACGCCGTAGCGCCGCGCCGTGGCCAGCACGCTTTCCCAGCGCTCGTGCTCGAACTCGCGATGCACGTTGGCGCGGGCATCCTGCTCGGCCAGCATCTGCGCCAGGATGCCGTCGCGCAGGCCAAGCGGCGAATAGCGGAAGCCGGGAAGCGAAAAGCTTTCGAGAAGCTGGGCGTAAACTTCCGCGCCGGCGACAATAATCTCCGCGCGCCGCGGGCCGATGCCGGGAATGGATTCGCGCGCCGGCAGCGGCAATTTGGCCAGCTTGCGGGCCAGTTTGCACACGGCCTGAGTGGGAACCACGCCGTCGCGTATCGACGCGCGCGCCGACGCAGGCTTGCCGCCAAGTTTCAAGCCGGCTTTCCCGTTTTTCGCGGCTGCGTAGGCGTCAGAGAGCGCCGCGGCCGTGCCGGAGGTGGCGATGACCAGCGGTATCCGTCCCGGCTGAATCCTGCGATGCGCGCGGCGCAACTCACGGGCGATAAGCTGCCGCATCCGCGCCAATCCATCGGCGGGCGCGGGATCGATGGGCAGAAACTGCTCGGTGAGCCGCACCGCGCCCAGCGGCAGGCTGACCGTCTCCTTGATGCGCCTGTGCTCGGAGAGTGTGAGTTCGCAGCTCCCCCCGCCCAGATCAAGCAGCAGCACGCGCCCGCCCGCCACCCCGAGGGTCCCCGGTTCGCTGCCGGTCACGCCCAGATGAATCAGCCGGCCTTCCTCAAGGCCGGAGATCACTTCCAAGCTCCAGCCCGTCTCCGCCTTCACCCATGCGCGAAAAGCGTCGGCGTTGCGCGCGTCGCGCATGGCGGAAGTAGCCACCACGCGAATCTGGTCCACGCCATGGCTCTGCACCGCGCGCTGGAAGCGCTTGAGCGCGCGCAGTGTGGCCGCCATCGCTTCGGGCGAAATCAGCCCTGCATCGAACACGCTGGCCCCCAGCCGCGTCACCTCGCGATCTTCGGCCAGCGTCTTGAGCTGGTGTGAAACAACTTTCGCGATCTTCAGGCGGCAGGAGTTGGACCCGACATCGATGGCGGCAAGCGTAGGCATGGCCGGTTAGAAAGCTCTTCGAAGAATAGAAAACGCTCCTCGGCCAAGATACACGATGGGGGCTCACCGTTCACACCTCGTCAGAGGTTCCCTGGCTGCTCTTCACTGTCCGCTTCACGCTATATGAACATTTTTCCTGCCTTTTGCGGCAGTTTAGACGGGGAAATCCTCTGCCCGGCGGTCAAAATCGCACGAACTTCTTCCCAGTCGATCGCGCCGCGCGCAGTTCGCTGCGTAAAACCGCGCAGCAACCCGGCTGCTATCCTTGAAGAGATGCCCGATTCCAGCACAATTCACGCTCCAGACACAGTTGAACGGCCGCGAAGAGCGCTTTCCACGGGCTCTGTTTGGCTTTTGTTTGCCGTGCTCTTTACTACCATTTATGTTGCCTCGTTGTGGACTCCGCCGCTGCTCGACGACGTGGACGCCGCGCATGCCCAGGCCGCGCAGTACATTGCAGACACGGGGGACTGGATTTCGCCGCATATCGATGGCGTCCGCTACATCGAAAAGCCGCCGCTCCCCTACTGGATCCTGGCCGCGCTCTACAAGGTCACGGGCGTGGAGAACGCCTTCACCACGCACCTGCCCAACGCGCTGGCCATCCTGGCGCTCACCTGGCTCTGCTGGGCATGGGCGCGACGCGCGTGGGGCGATCGCGCCGGCCTGTATGCCGGCCTGGCCGTGCTCACCTCAGTGGGCCCGTTCCTGTTCACGCGTTTTGTCATCCCTGAATCGCAGCTCGCCTTCTTCCTCCTGGCCGCGCTCTATGCGCTCATCACCGGTCTCGAAATGAACCGCCCGCTGCGCTTTTACTGGATGTGGGCCTGCGTGGCGCTGGCGCTGCTTACCAAGGGCCTCGTCGCGCCGGTGTTCTTCTTCGGCGCGGCCATTCCTTATCTGTGGCTCACCGGGCAATGGCGGCGCTGGAAATCGCTCAAGCCGGTCTCAGGTTTCCTGCTCTTTCTGGCCATCGCCGCGCCGTGGCACATTCTCTGCGGCCTCGCCAATCCCGACCAAGGGCATCCGGCCGGCAATCATCCCACCATCGGCAACGTGCATGGCTTTTTCTACTTCTATTTCGTCAACGAGCATTTCCTGCGCTTCTTCGGCCTGCGCTATCCGCACGATTACAACAAAATGCCGGCGGCGTGGTACTGGGCCGCGCACCTGGTCTGGCTCTTTCCGTGGACCCTGTTCCTGCCCGCGGCCATCGCCGTGGCGTGGAAGACGCGCCACAAGTGGACGCAGCACCTGCGCCAGGACTCCGGCCATACCATCGATTTCTATCTCGATAACGCCCTGCGCGATGACGTGGCCAGCTATGTAGTCCGGCTCAAATTCCGCGTTCGCACCGCGTGGCTACTGTCGCTCTTCTCGGGGTGGACGCTGCTCTTCTTTTCCATTTCCACCAACCAGGAGTACTACACCTTTCCGGTGTGGCCGGCGCTTTTCATCCTGATCGCCGGCTTCATGGCCGAGATTGAGGAGCGCCGCTCGGCAGACGGCAGCGCGCCCGTGCCCGGAACCGCGTGGCTCACCGGCGGCCAGGCGGTCTTTGCAGTTGTCGGCGTGCTGTCAGCGGCCGCGCTGGGCTGGGGATTGTGGGATTCGCGCCGCCTGCCCTACGTCTCCGACATCGGCACGCTGCTGGCCCATCGCGCCGTGGGCGATTACACCCTTTCCATGTCGCATCTCTTCGACCTGACCGGGCCGTCGTTCGCGGCGCTGCGGCTGCCGGCCGTGCTGGCCGCGGTCGCGCTCCTCATCGGGCCGGCCGTGGGCTGGCTGCTGCGCGTCAAGGGCCGGCACCTGGCGTCGACCATTAGCATCGCCGCCACCATGATGGTCTTCTTTATCGCCGCGCACATCGCTTTCGCGCGCTTTGAACCCATGCTCAGCTCCAAACAGCTCGCGGACATCATCCTGCGAGAGGGCACGCCCAACGACACCTTCATCATCTATGGTGAGTTTTCGTCGGGGTCTTCGGTAGTGTTTTATACGCACAACTACTTCCACTGGCGTCCGGCGTTGCTGGTGATCCCGCGCTGCGGCCAGCATGGCGAAGGCACCACGCTGCTGTGGGGCTCGTGCTACCCCGACGCACCCGACATCTTCCTTACCGATGTCGAGCTCGCGGCTATGTGGGGCAAAGGCAACCGCAAGTGGATCTTTGCCGAGGACCAGAACCAGTCGAAGGTGGAGCAGCTTCTGGCCGGCCGCTTGTATGAAGCGGGAACCATCGCGGACAAGGCGCTGTGGACGGACCGGCCGGTGAATTAGTAGAGCGATTAGTTCGCTTCAGTAGCCGTCCTTCCGGGTCTGGCCCTCCGCTCCGAGCGCAATACCCCCTAGTCATTCCGAACAGGGTATGGGGCCTGCGGCTGCTTATTTCTCTATTGTCCGAATTGCCGGTGATAGGCTGACAATGCCGCGTTTTGTAACAAGTTCCCCACCGGTGTTGCCGACCCGCCATGGATGAAACAGGTTTCCGACCCGGGCGGCGTAAGTTCGGGCAGTTTCTTTTTAGGGCACGGCTTTAGCCGGGCCAAAAGAGCGTTTTGAGGGCTTTTCGAAATTAAGTACGCGGCGCAGCCGCGATAAAATCTCTTGCACCAGATTAGGCCCCACTCCTGGACAGGCTGAGCTTTGATTCGTCGCCAAAACTCGGCAATTTCCCCATAGCCGGTCATCCGCTCAGTCCCGAGCAGTGGGGCAATCGGAAAGCGAAGGACATTGAGCGAGTATACTACCGCTGCTACGCGGCGAATCAGCGAAAATGGACATCTGGCAGAGCCTATTCTCCTTCATAACCATGGGCATCGCAATAATCGCTGCCTACTTTATCTTCCGTAATGGTCGGAAGACGATTGCGCCCCGTGCGCCTCTCTTCATCGTGTGCTTTCTGCTGTTTTTCTACGTGGGGTTCGTGAACTTGCCCTTGGCTCTGCCGAGCGCTTTCCAGCATGTGCTCGGTCACTCTGTGTGGGCGAATTACACGCCGCTTCCAAAGCTGAACGTCATTCAGGTAGGAGGAACATGGTGGCTTATACGCTGGAGAGATCCCATTCAAACTGCATATTCCTGGGTGTTTCTCGCCGGTGTCGTTTGGGCGCTGCTGAACATCGTGCAGCGTCGGGCGAGAAAGCTGAATGTGTTTTGCCTTTGCCTTGGCCTCCTTTTGATAGTCGCCTCGCAGTTCTTTTTATTCTTGTGCTACCCAATCTGCATTTAGCTTCCGAGCCGAGGCAAGCGAGTCGCAGGCGTGGTTGCGCCCGAGTGGTCGGCAATCCGGAGATTACCCGAATTCCGGTATCCCTGCGCGCTCTACAACCCACCCCCGTCACTCCGCCGCGCGCATCTTGCCGCCGGGCAGGAGCTCGTAAACGCGCCCGCGCCACAGAATTCTGCGACTCGCGTAGCTGGCGACCCAGAAGCCGAAGCCCATCAGGTCGCGGATGGGATAAAGAACCAGCAAGCCGAACCAGCTTGGATCGCGCACCACCAACCGGCCCACGCCAATCGCGAGCGCCAGGCGCGTAGCCACGGCCCATGCCAGGAGCGCCATGCCCA
>JASHRF010000040.1 GCA_030037545.1 Acidobacteriaceae bacterium
CGTGCCGCTTAGGGCGACAGAGGAGCGTGGGCTTCAGCCCCTGAGGGACGGTTCCCTTCGATTTCCAGCTTTACCGCCGGCTTTTAGCCGTTTCCACAATACATAAACCTGGGCGCGCAGAGACTCCAGGTCGCCGGAATTGTCGAGAACGTAATCGGCTTCCGCGGCTTTTTCGGCGTCGGGAATCTGGTGCCTGAGGCGCATGCGCGCATCGGCTTCGGCGCGGCCCTCGGCGGAAGCGTTCATGCGGGCCGCGTAGCGCGCGATCTTCAGCTCCTCCGGCGCCGTCACCACCACGATGCGGTCGATGCGGCGGCGCCAGTCGGTCAACACGCTCTCTTTTTCGCCGCGGGCGAGGGCATCGCGCATGACTTCGAAGATCAGCGCCGATTCGATCACGGCCACCGCCGCCGGATCCCGCGCGAAGATCTCTTCCATCAAGCGCCGCTGCTCCGCGATCACCGGCGGATGCACGATGGCGTTCAGCTCGTTGAGCCGTCCGCCCTCAAAAGCCAGCTCCGCCAGCCGCGCGCGATCGAGCCGCCCGTCCGCGCTCACAACCTGTGGCCCGAAATGCTCCACGATCTCAAGATAAACCGGCTCGCCGGGTTCCATCATGGCGCGGCCCAGCCCATCGGCCTCGATAATTTTTGCGCCTAATTCGCGCAGCATATCAGCCACGGTGCTCTTGCCGCTGCCCAGGCTGCCGGTAAGGCCCACGCGCAGCATGCGTCAAAGTCCCCGCCGCATCTTCGCCGCGCGCACGGTGTTGGCCATCAGCATGGCGATAGTGAGCGGACCCACGCCGCCCGGAACCGGCGTGTATGCCCCGGCGATCTCAAACGCATGGGGATCGACGTCGCCGACGATGGTCGAGCCGCGCCTGGCAAATGTCTCCTCGCGTTTCAGGTCGCCCTTGAAAAAGCGATCGAACTCCTCGCGCGTAGTGATGCGATTAATTCCTACATCGATCAGCGTGGCGCCCGGTTTGACCATGGCTGGCGTGATGAACCCGGGCCGTCCGATGGCAGCGACAAGGATGTCCGCCTCCCGCGTAATCGCATCCAGATAGCGCGTCTGCGAGTGGCAGATGGTCACCGTCGCGTGCTCATGGAGCAGCAGCATGGCCACGGGCTTGCCGACAATGTCGCTGCGGCCCACCACCACCGCGCGCTGGCCGGCAATGGCAATCCCGCTGCGCTTGAGAATCTCCAACACGCCCGCCGGCGTGCACGGCACCAGCGCCGGTCGGCCCGCCAGCAAGCGGCCCGCGTTTATGGGATGAAATCCATCCACGTCCTTGTCCGGATCGACGGCATCGAGCAGCCTCTTGGCGTCAACGTGTTTCGGTAGCGGCAATTGGATCAGGATGCCGTCGATATCGTCGCGGCCATTGAGCTGCTCCACCAGCTCCAGCATGGCCTCGGTGGTAACATCGGTCGGCGGCATGATCAGGTCGCTATAGAGGCCAAGCTCGGCGCAGGTGTTCACCTTGCTGCGCACATAAATCTCCGAGGCCGCAACGTGGCCCACCAGCACCGCGGCCAGCCCCGGCCGCACGCCGCGCGCCGCCAGCGTCTTGACTTCCTCCGCCACTTCCTGCTTGATAGCCGTGGCAATAGCCACGCCCTCGAGAACTTTCGCCATGATCCCCGCGCTTCTCCCTGTTCCATCGTACCTGTTTCAACCGCCGTGATTCTGATGGGGTCGCCAATCGCCCGGCCACAGCAGCCGCACCCAGAGTTGCGCCTGAGGGGCTAAAGTGTCTGCGTGAGAACCGGAAAAATCGGCGATCGCCGCGCAAGAGGGGCATCCCGCAGGGATGCTGGGAAGTTAGTCCAGGATGGAGTCCGCCGTTAGGCGGACGCAATCCTGGGAAAAGGCGCAAAAAAGTTTCTCGAGCCCGGGAGGGGGCGACGGAACCATGCTGCATGACGGGAGATTGCAAATTCGAGTTCTCACGCAGACACTAAAGCCCCCAGATTTTTATGCGCCTTTGACGGCGCGGCTGTACAGGCTGCGGAAAACTTTGCCTCCGCGCTGTTTTGAAAAGGTACGGATTTATCCGTGCCATTAAGTCCAACAAGACGAAATCGGCTTTAGCCGCCGAGGGATGATTTTCCTCGCAACCTGACGAATTTTGAAGTTTTCCGCAGCCTGCGTAACCGCGCCCTTTCCAAACCGCATTTATGCGATCCAGCCTACGGAGATTGTGAAAGCGACGTGATTCTCGCTCTGCAGCGGCACCAACCGTTTATGCTTCTTCCATGCCCCGGTGGCTTGCATTTCTCATCCCCGTAGCGCTCATTCTTGCAGCCGCAGGCGCGCAGACGCGGAACGCACATAGTGTCGCCTCCACGCCCACAGCGCCCAACGCGCCCGCCTTGACACCGACACTGACCATCGACGGCCTCGGCAAAGGCTCGGCCGAACTCGGCGGGCCGTGGCAGTTTCACGTTGGCGACGATATGCGCTGGGCGCAGCCGGGCATCGACGACGCTACCGGCCACAACGGCTGGGAGACGATTCGCGTGGACCAGCCCTGGGGCATGCAGACCCATTTCTCCTATGCCGGCTTCGCCTGGTACCGTCGCCATCTCACCATCACGCCCGCGCCCGGAATCAAGCCCGATTTCCGTTTGCTGATGCCGCCGGTCGTGAATGCCTGCGAAATCTACTGGAATGGTGCGCTCATCGGCCGCATCGGCAAGCTGCCGCCGCATCCCAGTTGGCCGGCGACGGGCAGTTCCCGCATCTTTCCGTTTCCCGGCGCGGGCTCGGGCACCCTGGCCATCCGCGTCTGGGCAGCCCCGCTCGGATCGAGCGATCCGGGCACGTCCGGAGGGCTGACCGACAAGCCCCTCCTGGGCGATGCCGCTTCCATCGCCGGCGTCAAAGCCATCCACGACGACGTGAACTTCCGCGCCAACCTCTATGGAAACGCACAGATCCTGATTGCCTTCCTGCTTGGTTGCGGAGCATTTCTGGTGTGGCTGCGCCGCCGCCAGGAACGTGTCTACCTTTGGTTCGCGATTTTTGCCGTCAGTCCGGCCATCTGGAGCGAGCTCTTCAATCCGCGGCGGGGGCTGTCGGAGATCGTCGCCAGCAGCATCCTGCAGCCGCTCTTTGCGCTTGGCACTCTCGCGGTCTGGTACTTGCTGATTCATCTTCTCGAGCTCCGCTCCCGTCGCCGGTTGGTTGCCTGGACCAACGTGCTGGCCATCGTCTACCTGACCGCCAGCACCCTGGACGGCGTTCTCGCTTACTTCCAGGCGCTGTGGGGTCTGCACGCATGGATGCCGGCAGCCGATGCCGCGCTTACGGGCTTCGGCATCATTGGCAGCGTCCTGCCTCTGGTCCTTGTGGCGTTCGGGATTCGGCAAAAGCTCAATCCGGCGCGCTGGGCCGTGGCGCTTACCGCCTTTATCGCCGACATGTTGACCGTTCTCGTTGCCGCCAGCCAGGAGGGACAGCGCTTCACGCATTGGAATCTGACTTTTCTCGCTTACCCATTTGTCTGGATTGGCGGCGTGTACCTATCTGTTCAAATGCTGGCCGCGACGGCCTTCATTATCGCCATCCTCTCCGCCATTTATCGCTATGCGCGCGAGCACCAGGCGCGGCAGCGCGATCTCGAAGAGGAGCTGCGCAGCGCCCGCGAGCTGCAACGGGTGCTGATTCCCGAGGATCCGCCGGCCGTCCCCGGCTTTACGCTCACCAGCGCCTATCGCCCGGCGCGCGATGTGGGTGGCGACTTCTTCCAGGTGGTTCCCCTCGCCGGCGGCTCGACATTGATCGTGCTCGGCGACGTGAGCGGCAAGGGACTGCGCGCGGCCATGGCAGTTTCGCTCATCGTGGGCGCGGCGCGCGCTCTCGCCGACGATTATCCGCACCCGGCCGCGCTGCTCACCCAGCTCAACCGGCGTCTCTGCGGACGCTTGCAGGGCGGCTTTGCCACCTGTATTGCCGTGCGCATCGGCCTGCAAGGTGAATGCCGCGTGGCCAGCGCCGGACATCCCGCGCCTTATCTCAACGACCGCGAACTACCGTTGCCCGGCGCCCTCCCGCTGGGCATTAACCCCGATACCAGCTACGAAGAGTTTGCCGCGCCGCTCAAAGTGGGCGACCATCTTGCCCTCTACACCGACGGCCTGCTCGAAGCGCGCAGCCAGACGGGCGAACTCTTCAGCTTCGAGCGCCTCAAGAATCTGTTTGCCGCCACGCCCGATGCGGCGCGCGCAGCCGAGGCCGCAATGGATTTTGGGCAGGAGGACGATATCACTGTCCTCACACTCCAGCGCCTGGCGGCCGGCGAAGAATCCCGCGTCGCATTTCGGACCCACTCCGCCTAGTTCTTTGGCCGCGTGGTTCTGTACCGTCGCAGGTGCCCCAGGTCCTGATTTTGGGGCCTGGGATAGCACGAACCTAAAGCATCACCGATAAATCTCCAGCTCAACCGGCTCCGGCAAAATTGTGACCGGCTCGATGGGCCGATAGACTTCCGGACGGACCATCGGCATCGGATGCATGCGGCGGACGGGCTCTTCTTCCTCGCGTAGCTTCATTTTGCTGATGTGCACTTCGTATTCTGCGCCGGGCAGCAGCGAATCGAGCACGAAGGTCTCCGTACCGCCGTTCCTTACCTCGCTGTAGCGATAGACGCCCACCACGCCTTCGCTGCTTTCCGTGCCGCTGCTGGGGGCGTTCAGGAACCGCTGCGCATCGGCCACACTGGGCGCGGCGTGGTCTTCGTGATCCGTCAGACTCTCTGCGGCATAGGAGCGCACCAGCTTGGTCCAGTAGCGCGCCAGCAGGTCGGTGTCGGCAAAGATGTCAGCCCAGATGATCTCGCCGCGCACAGCCACGACCACACCCACCGCGTGCTCCTCGCGCAGTTTGGCTAGCACCTGTTCGCGCGCCTCGATCACCGGCGCTGCGGCCTCATCCACCTTCTGGCTCACCGCGCTGTTCTCCATCGCCTTGGCGTAGCTGGTGGTGCCGAGTGGCCGCGGAATGGCTGTTGAGTCAGGCGAAGCGCTGCTGCCCGCGGACGGCGCGGCGGCGATTTCCATCTGCGCGATGGCGCCATTCACCGAGTTCCATACCTCCTGCTGGTTCTGGTCCGCCATAGCGCGCTCGCGTACCGCCGGCTGCACCATGAAGCTCTGCGCCGGAGCCTTGGCCGAAGCGCCAAACTCCGGCGAGCTCTCTGTCCAGCGTCCCGGCTCGATGCAGAAGACGGAGAGATCGATGGGATCGGCGTCAACCGGCACGATGCGATCCTTGGCCACGATGCGATCCTGCTTGCCTCCGGTCACAATTTCGCCCGCGAGCAGCAGCAGCGGCTTCTTCGCGTGGTTCACCAGCACCAGCGTGTTCACCTCGTCGCCCTGATAAGCGCGGTGAGCGACAAGATCGTTTAGCTGTCCGTTGTTCCCGCCGCGCGGGCGCACCAGCCCCACTGCCCTGCCGGCCTCCGTCACTTCCACTGCGCCGCTGCGGATGCCCTCGTCGAGGGTGATAAACGGCGTCTCGGCCGGCGATTTACCTTCGCTCCGCACCACCGGAAACAGCAGCAGGTTGCCGCTTTCCGTTGGCGCCAGCACGCGCAATGACCGGCCCATGGCCTGCGACGTCGAGCCCGCCTCTGCTTGCGGCGCGGCCGCCGCCTGCGCCGTGCACGCATTGACTCCGGTTTTCGCCGCAACCATCCATCCGGCCAGCGCAACCATTGCCGTCGAAAGAAAAAACCTGCCCAGGAGTTTCATTCCAGTCCTCCGACCGGTCCGCGGTTTCCGCCACGGCCATTCAATCCGGGAACGGCGTCGCCGCATTTCCTTGCAGAATTTTTTTGGCGTATCGTGAGGGGCGTGGGGATTGCTCCGCTCGAACCCGTGGCGGGAACTGCCGGGGAGACCTTCTCCGGCGCGACGGCAGCCGTCGATGCTGCGCTGCTCGACGGTCTGTGGCAAGCGTGCGATGCCGCCACCTGGGGACTGGATCGCGCCGAATTCGAGCGCATCCTGATTCGCGCGGGAAGCGCGCAGAGCCTCGGATTCCCTGACGGCACCACGCCAGCGCCTCGCCAGCCGCCCGCGGCGAGCCAACCAGCGGAGTTTTTTCGCGGACTGCGGCTGGACGACCTGGTTCTGGCCCACGCCTGCGCCGCCGGCAACGAGCGCGCGTGGGAGCGATTCATCGCGCTCTACCGCCAGCCGCTCACTCGCGCGGCTATCGCCACTACGCGCAGCGAAACCCTGGGCCGGGAGCTGGCCGATCAGCTCTACGCCGAGTTGTATGGGCTCGCTGAGCGCGGCGGGCAGCGCCGCTCTCCGCTCGAGTCCTATAAGGGTCGTGGATCTCTGCTAGGTTGGCTGCGCACCACGCTGGCCCAGCGCCATGTGGATCATCTTCGCCGCAACCGTCATGAACAGCCAATCGAGGACCTGGACGCTGCGGCTCCCGATTCGCCGCCGCAGACGCTGCCTGCGGAACTCGCCGCGCTTCAGCGCGCCCTCGAAGCCGCGCTCGCCGCCCGCGGCGCCGAGGAGCGCTTTCTGCTCGCCGCGTACTACCTCGATGGCCAGACGCTGCTCGCGATCGCCCGCATCCTTCGCGTTCACGAAGCTACCGTGAGCCGTAAGCTGCGCCGCGCGCTCAAGGAGATTCGCAAGCAGGTTCTGCGGCATCTGCAGATGCAGGGCCTGAGCCGGCGCGCCGCCGAGGAAGCGCTGGGCGTGGACCCGCGCGACCTGGATGTGAACCTGAAAAAACTGCTGCAACAATCGCAAACCGGCGCGTTCCCAGAGAAAGCTCCCTCATGAATTCGAATCTCCAACCCGCTGCTCATTTCGATTCCCACCCGGATGCCGAGATCCTCAACGCATTCGCCGAACAAGCGTTGCGGGAGCACGAACGCACGCCGATCCTGGCTCATCTGGCGGTCTGCAGCCGCTGCCGCCAGATCGTGGCGCTGGCGCAGGAAGCCGCGGAACTTGAAGACGTAGCGCCGGCCCAGGTCCCGTCAGCACAGCCCGCGGTTCGATCGCGCCCATCCTGGTTCCGTAACTGGTTCCGTAACTGGCGCGTTGCCTGGCTTCCGGTCGCGGCCCTTGTCTGCCTGGTGACGCTGACCGTGGTGGTCAATGTCCGCCACTTCGAGAAGGCTTCGGGATCCGCGAAGAGCGCGCCGCCTGCGCAACAGCAGGCCATGACTGTGCAACAGCAGGCCGCAACTGTGCCTCAGGCGCGGCAGGCTGGCGTCCCGGCTGCGCCAGTGCCGGCCGGGAAGCGGGCGATCTCGCCGCGCCGCCATGCGCCGCCTTCCCCCCAGGCACTGGCAGAGGCGGCATTCTCTGCGCAGCCGGCCACCGTGCCCGCGCAAGAGCCGGCGAGTTCAGCCATGCCGGCTCCAGGTGCCGCCGCGCCGCTGCACGGCAGCCTCTACAGCACTGAAGCCTCTGCCTGGCGCCAGCAAGAGGCGCGTGCGACGACGGCGCAGAAAAGGGCGCTTCCTGCCAACGAGCAGCCAGTATGGGCAGCCGCGGGGTCTGCCGGAGCCGCCCCTGACCGGCGGCTGGACATGGAATCTCCAGCGCCGGCGCCGGCCCGGCCTGCAGGCGTGGCAGCGAACGCTGCGGTCACGTCATCCCCGGTCTTCGCCCCGCGCTTAACGCCTCCCGCTCCTCTGCCCAGCGGGCTGGCTCGCGTTTCCACGGCTTCGATCGGGAGGCGGATGGTGGCCATCGATTCCGCCGGCGCCGTATTCCTGAGCTTGGACGGCGGGGCACACTGGGAGCCGGTCGCCCGCCAGTGGAGCGGCCAGGCCGTGAGCGTCCGCGTCAGGATCTCGAGCGCTGCTCCCCAGAGTGCGCCGGAATCCTCCAGCCTTGCCGCGCCTCAACCTGCCGCGCTCCAATCCGACTTTGTGGTCGAGAATGATAAGGGCGAGGCATGGACCAGCAGCGACGGCCGGACTTGGGCTCCAAAGTAATTCCACCTTGGCGGGTGAGCCGATTCTACCTATAGGCAATGAATTTTCCGCCGATACACACGAAAGAGGATTGGTTCCATGGCGGCGGATGCGACGGCCGGGGCGCGCACCAGCGACGGTGACCGCATGCGCCCAGAAATAGCAGCAAATCCTGGCGAAGACCGCCGTAATGCGGCTCGCCTTCCCTGGGCTCATTTGCGCCTTCCGCCGTTTCCGCAGGTCGCCCTGCGCGTCCTCCAGCTCGCCCACAACGAGAACATCTCCCTGCCTCAGCTCTGCGAGCTCATTTCCACCGACCCGGCCTTCGCCAGCGAGGTGCTGACGGTCGCCAATTCCATCCTTTACGCGCCGCATTACCCCTCCAACAGCATCCTGCAAGCCGTCACCGTGCTGGGCGCCAATACTCTGCACGGCCTGTGCATCACCGTGGGCGTGCGCGCCTACCTGGGCAAGACCATGAGCCGGCCCGCCATGCGCGGCCTCTGGCGTCACAACCTGGCCTGCGCGCTCATCGCCGAACGCTTGGCGTTGCTGGGCATCATCGACAAGGACGTCGCCTACACCGCCGGCATTCTGCACGACGCGGGCCGCATCGGCCTGGCCGTTCTGCAGCCCCAGGCCTACGCAGATCTGCTCGATGCGTATCACGGCCCCGCCGGTGGCATTCTCGACGCCGAGCGCGAGCTCTTCGGCCTCGACCATTGCGAAACCGGATTGCAACTGGTGGCAGACTGGAAACTGCCGCGTGATTTCGAGCCCATTGTCTCCCGGCACCACGCCTGCCGGCGCAAGGACGGCGCTTGGAACACCGCTGAGCTGGTGAAGGTAAGCTGCAAGCTGGCCGATACTGCAGGCTACGCGGCCTTTGCGGGCTGCGAGACAGCTCCCTATGCCGAGCTGCTCGACGAGCTGCCGGCGCGCCAGCGCAGGCTCTTTTTCCCCGAAGCCGCCGCGCTTACTGCCGATATCGCCGAACGCATCCACGCCATCGAATCGGTCTAAGCGTCTGGAAGTGGCTGGGCAAGAGCCGTGGAACATTCCCTGCTGCGCTGATCTCGCCTGAGGCCGCAAACCTCCGCGCGCATACCGCTTGGTTAATCGCGATCGGCAATAAAGGGAGGCCTGTTCCCTTTTTCTCTTCGTCCCCGGCCCCTGCTTTTCGCGCGCTTGTAATCTCCGCTCTTGCCGCCGGATTTCGACTCCAACCGCACCTCGCGAATCACGATCCCTTTGTCGAGAGCCTTGGTCATGTCGTAAACGGTGAGGGCGGCCACGGCCGCCGCCGTCAGCGCTTCCATTTCCACGCCGGTGGGCCCGGTGGTAGCTACTGTCGAGCCGATGCGCACCCCACCCGCCACCATCTCCGCCTGCACATCGACATTGGTCAGTGGCAGGGGGTGGCACATGGGAATCAGCTCGGCGGTGCGCTTGGCGGCTTGAATACCGGCCATGCGCGCTACCTCGAGCGGGTCGCCCTTGGGATTGGCGGGCAGCGCGGCCAACACCGCAGACGAAAGTTCAACAAACGCCGAGGCTGTGGCCGTGCGCCGCGTGGGCACCTTGGCGCTTACATCCACCATGCGCGCCTGTCCCGATTTGTCGAAGTGCGTAAGCTTGGGCATCGTTTCCCTCACGAAAGCTGTTCCTTCACCAAAGCAGGATGCGAACGATTGCGCCAGCGTCAATACGTTCGGCGCTTTCCGGAACCACAAGAAAACAGTTCGCTCGCGCCAGCGCGGTCAAATCACCTGATCCTTGCCAGGGAACCGGCGCAACCTGCGGCTCCCAAAGGCCCGCATCGACGCCCGCTCCGAACGTGCAGTTCGCCGGCAGGAAGCGCGTCAACCCCGGCTTGGACTTCACATCGCTTGCCAGCCGCGCCAGCGCCAACCGAGGCCCGGTTTCGCGGCGGCCGGCCAGCGCCGCTACGATGGGAGCCGCGAAAAGCAGAAAAGTGACAGCCGAGGAAACCGGATTCCCCGGCAGCCCGAAACAGCAGCGGCAGCGCTTCGTGCCGTTCTCGATTCCCGCCCCGTTTTGGTCTTGGACCGGATCGGCGATAGGACAGGGAAACTCCCCGAACACCGTCGGCCTGCCTGGCTGAATCTTCACCCCGGTGAAGTGGAACGCAGCGCCGGCGCGCTCCAGCGCCGGTTCCACCAGGTCGAACTTGCCTGCCGAGACGCCGCCGGAAACCAGCAGCAGGTCCGCACCCAGCACCGTACCGGAGGCTGGCGCAATGGCTGTGCCAATGGCAATATCCAGAGCCTCGGCACGATCTGCAGCTACCCGCAGGAGCCACGGCTCACCGCCCGCAACCTCAACCAGCGCTGCCAGCATGGGACCGTTGGAGTTGCGAATCTGTCCCGGCGCGGGCTCAGCTTCGACGGGCACAAGCTCGTCGCCGGTAGCAAGGATGGCCACAAGCGGGCGCGCAAACACGTCCAGCTCCGCATAACCGCAGGCGCCGGCGAGTGCGATCTGCCCAGCGTGCATCACGGTGCCGGCGTCCAGCAACTCGTCTCCCTGCCGCGCCTGCGCGCCTTGCGCAACCACATTCTCGCTCGCTTCAAGCGTGCGCGGCGGCAGCAGCCGAACGAATTTCGAACCCATTCCATCGCCGGTTCCAACGTGCTCCAGCATCATCACCGCGTCCGCGCCCGCGGGCAATGGAGCTCCGGTCATGATCTCCCAGGCCGAGGCCGTCGGCAGCGGGCCGGCCGGCGCATCGCCGGCGCGTGAGGCGCCTGCAATCCTGAGCGGCTGATGCTGCGATGCTTCTCGTGCGCGGCAGGCAAAGCCATCGCGCGTGGAGCGCACAAACGGAGGTTGATCGCGATCGGCGACAATCGGCCGCGCCAACACCCGGCCGCGCGCCTCGCGGAGGGGAACGCGCTCCACCCGCCACCGGCTATTCAGCCGCGTCGCACACGCGGCAATCTCCGCCGCCGCTTCTTCGTAGCTGAGCAACACCGCGCTCATGGATTGGATTGTAGAGGCTAGAAGCTGTTTCATAACCCTGTTTTGAAAGGGCACCGCTTCAGCCGTGCCAATAAGTTCCCCGAAAACGTGGAGCTTTAGCCCCTGAGGGACGATGACAGACGGGTTATGAAACCACTTCTAGTGTGGTGTCTCGGAAGTTCGTGTCATAATTTCGAAGTCGAAAAAAGCAGATTCTTCGACTCACCACCCCCAAACTGAAAAGCGCTTGGGGCCCCGTTCGCTCAGAATGACAGCGGGATTTAGGTTGCGAACTTCAGGGACAAGACACTAGAGCGGTTTCACGATTGGTGCAGCGGATTTGGCAGTAGCGAAAGGTGGCATTTACTCCGGCGATGCCGGTCTTCAAGCCACTGGTGGCTTGGGCCCCGGAGGAAAAAGCCGCCGGGCAGCGTCGCCTACAGTAATTGCGAAACCGCTGGAGAGCCCCAAAACAGCAGGCTTCGAAACAAAGGCTCCGCCATGGCGGAGCCTTTGTGATCGGTGACCCACTGCCTTGACCGCAATGGAACTGGGAGTCCAACGTGGTCCGTTTTCAACCGAATCAGTGCTTGCTGGCTTTGTACGAGGAGTTGATCTTCTCTCCTGCGGACTGCAAAATACTTGTCACTTCGGCGGCGAACTGCCCATTTGGCGCCAGTTCCAGGTACTTCTGGTAGGCTTCAGTGCAGCCCGCCGGCAGAATGACGATCTGCGCCTTGGGGTTCTTCGGATCGGGTCCCATGGTCGCCTTTTGCACCAGCCCGTTGCCCTTCAGGTAGTAGAGGATGGGATCGTTGGGATCGATCTTGATAGCATCGTCCGCGGCCGCCACCTGGGCATCGGCATTCCCCTGTTGGAAGAAGATAATGGCCTGGTTGCGCAGATAGATGGGCGCGCGCGTGGGGTCGTCCTTGGCGGCTGCGTCAAACGCGGTATTCGCCTCCGGCACCTTGCCGGTGCGCGCGTACACCTCGCCCAGCCCGGCCTGCGCCTGGCCCAGGACGTCCATGCGCGGCTTTTTGGCCGCGGACTCAAGGTCAACGGCCTTCTTGTAGCTGGTGATGGCAGTGTCGTCCTGCTTCAGGCCCGCCTGCGCAAACGCCAGCTTGGTCCACAGGATGGCCTCGTCCGGCTTGGCCGCCGTGTCCTTGGTCATCATGCTTAAGATGTCGTTGTACTTGGCGGTCTTGATCTCCTCTACCTTGGCTGCGATATCGGTCTTGCTCGCCGACGCGCCGAGCTGTTGCTCCGCTGTCTGGGTCGCGGTGTCCACGTCCTTCTGGTCCTGCAACACCGCCTTAAGGTCGTCGTTCAGGTGCTTGATGACCGCATTGGTCTTCAGCGCTTCGGCATTGGTCTTCTTCAGCTCCTCCAGTTGCTTCTGTTCCTCCGGCGTCATCTTCGACACGTATTCGGCGCGCGACATGTCGTCGTTCTGCTCCAGGTCCTGGCCGGCCACGATCTTTACACCCCTGATCTCGTCGACCATCTTCCCCTTGGGCGTATCCGCCGCGCGATAGATCATCGAGTAGGTGCCGGGCGCCGCTTCACCGCTGAAGTTCCCGTCCGAGCCGACGTTGAAGGTGTATTTTGACGTCGCCCCTTCATCGGTCGAAAGGCTCACCGTGCCTCCGCCTTGCGGCTGGCCGGTGGGGTTGATGATCTGCCCGTGGATCTTGCCCATGGTTGCCGCCGCCGGGGTTTGCTGCGCAAATGTCGGCGCAATGGCAAAGGCCAACAGGCCCGCCGCGGCGGACAGGACCGCCACGGCCGGTAGACTGAGCCAACGTGAAAGATTCCGTTTCATATTCTCTCCTTGGAGCGGCTCGCACCAAAGCTGCGCAAGCTCAAATCTCTTCTTTCGGCACGCGGGCTGCATCCCTCGCTCGTCCGTCTGTGCCATTGCGAAACTGGTTCCCACCCTTCTTGCACCGGTCGGACCCAGGTCCACCGCCAAGGCCTTGCCGGCGCCAAAGCGGACCCAGAGTAGTGCATCCCGGAGCCGCCTCAGCCAAGTGGCTTTTTCCCTCGGGGAAAAGCCGTACTCCACCAACCGGCGCGGGTGGTACGGTGACTCTGGTTCCGCTCCAGACACCGCGCAGAGCGAAACTTAGCCAGACCCAAGTTAAATCGTTGCCATCCCAATCGACAAGAGGGCCGGCCCACACTGCCGCACGCGAGCCCAGAACGCGCCCAAACCTCCGCAATCCGGCTCCTCGATCCGCAGCGCCAAGCCTTCTCCATCCTACTGTGGGCGTGAAGCCCCTACCTGTGGCGCGTATCACACTCTAAAATCGAAGCATGGCGACCACGATCCGGCCCGCAACTCCAGCCGATGTTCCGCAGATTCTAGCCTTCATTCGTGGCCTCGCGCTCTACGAGCGGGCCCCCAACGAGGTCACCGCCACTGAAGAAAACTTACTGCGCGACGGCTTTGGCCCCCACCCCCTTTATGATTGCCTCATCGCCGAACTGGATGGCGAACCGGCCGGTTTCTCCTTCTTTTTCTTCAACTACTCCACCTGGAAAGGCCGTCCGGGCATCTATCTCGAAGATTTGTTCGTGGAGCCGCGCTTTCGCGGCCGCGGCATCGGCAAGGCCCTGCTCCAGCAAACCGCCGCATTTGCCATTGAGAAAGGCTGCCGGCGCATGCAGTGGCAGGTACTGGACTGGAACACGCCGGCGCTCGACTTCTATTGCGCCATGGGCGCGGATCTGAAAGACGAGTGGAAAAACGTTCGCATCGAGGAGAAGGCTCTGGAACGGCTGGCCGCCGGGGTAGAGCCCGGCGCAGGCGAAACGCAAAACAGCGCCGAGGCCATGGGATGAGGATTCGCGTCATTGGCGGAGGCCTCGCCGGTCCTGAAGCGGCGCTGACCGCCGCGCGCCTGGGCTGCGATGTCGATCTCTTCGAGATGCGCGCCATGGTCGACGGCAAGCCGCGCCTCACGCCCGCCCACCAGACCATCGATTTCGGCGAGCTGGTCTGCTCCAACTCGCTTAAAAGCGAGTCCCCGCATACCGCGCCGTGGCTGCTGAAGCAGGAAATGCGCCGCGGACACTCCGTGCTTTTATCCCTTGCGGATGCATGCGCAGTTCCTGCGGGTCACGCCCTGGCCGTCGATCGCATCGAGTTTTCGCGCCGCATCTCTCAGGCCATCGCCGCGCAGCCACGCATCCGCGTGATTCGCGAAGAAGTCAAGTCCCTCAACCAGGATCAGAACGGCACGAAGTGCCTCACGATAATCGCCACCGGCCCCCTCACCTCCGACGCGCTCAGTCGCGAGATCGAGCGCCTCACCGGCTCCGGCCATCTCGCGTTTTACGATTCCATCTCCCCCATCGTCGATGCCGACACCATCGACATGGAGCGCGTCTACTTCGCCGCGCGCTGGGACAAAGGCGCCGCCGATTACATCAACTGCCCCATGGACCGCGCCCAGTACGACCGCTTCTACGACGCGCTGCTCGCCGCCGGGCCCGCCGAGCAAAAGGAGTGGGAGAAGCTGGATTATTTCGAAGCTTGCCTGCCCATTGAGGAACTGGCCCGCCGCGGACGCGACACGCTGCGCTTCGGCCCCATGAAGCCCGTGGGCCTGTGCGATCCGCGCACCGGCACAACCCCATGGGCCGTGGTGCAACTGCGCAAGGAGAACCTGCGCGCCTCCAGTTACAACCTCGTCGGCTTCCAGAACCACCTCAAGTGGGGCGAGCAGGCGCGCGTCCTGCGCCTGATTCCCGGCCTCGAAAATGCGCGCTTCCTGCGCTACGGCCAGATTCACCGCAACACTTACATCTGCGCGCCCGCGCTGCTCGACGAGCTGTTGCGGCTTAAACCGGCAGCTTCCGCTTCTCCAGGGAACTGTCATCCTGAGCGAAGCGGAGCGCAGCGCAGCGCAGTCGAAAGATCTGCATGTCATCCTGAGCGAGTCCGCGGAGCGGACGAGTCGAAGGATCTGCGGCTGTCTTTCCTGCCGCGGCAGACCATCATCTTCGCCGGCCAGATTTGCGGCGTTGAAGGTTACACCGAATCCATCGCCACCGGCATGTTAGCCGGAATCTACGCGTCGGCGCTGGCCCGCGGCGCCCATCCAGCGCCCATCCCGCGCGCCACGGCGCTCGGCTCGCTGGTTCACTACATCACCCACGCCGAGCCAAAGAACTTCCAGCCCGCCAACATCACCTTCGACCTGCTGGAGCCGCTCGACGAGCAAACGCGCAAAGCGATCCGCGACAAAAAGGAACGCCACAAACTGCAATGCCAGCGGGCGCTGGCCGCATTCGATGCCTGGCTCGCCCAGCAAGCGCATATCTTCTAAAGCCGGTTGCACAAATCGAGGCTTGAAAGGCGCGACTTTACAGGCTGAGGAAAAAACTCCTCGGGATGGGCTTTGTACCCAGGGCATGGCTTCAGCCAGGCCGCAAATGCCGCACTACCCCCACCTCGATCATTGTCATCCTGACGAGCGCAGCGAGGAAGGATCTGCGGTTGCCTTTGAGGCAGCGACCGGTCTGCTGGCCACCACTCGGGACACGCCCCAATGAGCGCATTGGCATGTTGGCGCCATTTGAGCATCCATCGACACTGCCGACCCATTGGGGACAAAACTGGTGACCTCGGCGCTTGTTTTTATAATTTTAGACCTGCGAAATACGAATTCTTGGCTTCGTCAGAATCAGTCACCAGAATCAGCACATTGGTACGAATGAAAATAGATTGCGAGCGGAGGCAATGGGGGTATATTGGTCTATAAGTTCCGACTTAAAGAGGGATGATGAATTATTGGATTTTCATTGCCGCGCCCTATTCTAGTGACATGGAATCACATACGGCGCGGGAAATTTACGAACAACGTATGCAGGACAAATTTTGGGGCCTTGGGGAGCGGACCCCGAACCGCAGGAATGTGCGTAAAAGTGACCAAGTTGTGTTTTATATTGCGCGGCCGGAGCAGGTATTCGCCGGGACCGCGCGGCTGGCTTCGGACTCCTTTGCTCTGAACCCGAAAGAGCAAGCTAGCCTTTCGCATGGCAGTGCATTTTTCACGTCGGAGTATGGCGTCTCGCTGGAAGCGATCAAAACCTGGGAGCAGTCGCGCCCAATGGCAGCAATGGCATCAAGTCTGAAATTTATCAAAAATCCCGCGCAATGGTGGATCTACCTGCAGGGCGGCGTCCGGCAGATAGAAGAGAGCGACTATGCTGCCATCGCGAGCGGCGTCGGCGCGCGGGAACCGATGGGGCGCGCGGCTGAAGAACTCGAACCACAAAGCCTCTTCGCCCTCGAAGCGCACCTAGAGGAATTCATAGCCTATAACTGGTCGAAAATTTCCTGGGGCGCTGTTTTGGAACTTTATAAGGATGGTGAGCAGTCGGGGCGACAATTTCCCGCAGGGGCGTGGAGCATCGACTTCCTGGCTGCCGACAAAAAGGCGAATGAGCTCATTGTGATTGAGTTGAAACGCGGGCAAACGAGCGATGCCACGGTAGGCCAGGTGCTGCGGTACATGAGTTGGGTGCGTGAGAATGTAGCTACTCAGGGGCAAAACGTGCGAGGAATCATCGTCGCAAGCGAAATCGACGATGCGCTTCGCTACGCCGCGAGAAGCCTTCCAAATGTTTCAGTGAAGACGTACGCGGTCACGTTTGCCCTGCAGCCGGCGGATATCTAAATTATTTCCTTTTCGGTAAGTATCCTCCCGGCCGGTAGCTCAAATCTCCATCGACAATAAAGATAGGATGTCCCAGGCTTCGCTGCTGAGACCTGGGATTGAAAGACCTCGAAAGCAAATCCTCCGATCCTCGGCATTTGCTTTACGCCAAATCGCCAAGTCGCTCACCGAGCCACGGTCAGGTAAACAGGGCCGCCTCGTCGTCTAAACCAGGCCGGGCAAGCTCATCAAACAAACCACTGCCTGCAACACAATCACAGCTCCCGCCGCGCCCATCGCCAGCCGTCCGCGCGGCCCTTCATACGCATCGGCAAACACCCCGCCCACAAACGTGAGCCAGAATGGTATCGACCACAGCCACGGCGTTCCCGGCGCTCCGGTCATGATCAGCGCCATCAAGACCAAGGCACAAAACAGCGGAGCCGTGTTGCCGAAATAGCGCGATTTCCGCAGCCCCAGATACAGCAGCACCCCGGACCCGGCCGCCACCGCCATCCCCGCCTCTGCGAGGGTGCCGAAGAACCGCTTGAAAGCATCTGGCGAGAACCACAGAAATCCCGCCGCCGAGCGAAACACGTAGCTGAACGCATCGGGAGAAAATCCGTAGCACGCAAACACCAGCAGCAGCGCGCCCGCCGAGGCCAGCACCAGCACCGGCAGCGCCTGGCTGCGATGGCCCTCCGCCACCCACAGCATCAGCACCAGCCCCAGCAGCGCCGTCGCCGGCAGCGCCGCAATGTGCGCGGCCGCCGCCACGCCGAAGATCACCGTCAGCAGCGCGATGCGCGGACGCCACTTGCGCCGCGGCCCGTGCATGGCGTGGGCCACGCCAATCGATGTATACACGCCGCCATATACGCCCAGCGCCGCCAGAATCTCGGGATTGGGCGAGACACACGCGCGCAGCACCGCCGGGCAAAAGCAGTAGAGCGCCAGCGCTGTGTAGCCGCCCAGGTTGCCGTAGAGCCGCCGCGTCACCCACCAGATGCACCCGCCCAACACGCACCCCGCGCCCAGAAACGGCAGCCGAAGCAGAAGCAGAATGTGCGTCATCTGGTGGCGCAGCTCCCAGGTGCTCAGCTCGCCTCCCGTCTGCACCACGCGATCTTCGGGCTTGCGGAACCGGTCCATTCCGCGCTCGGCCAGCAGGTTCAGCGTCAGCGGCAGCCCCGCTAGCCGGTAAGCCAGAATCCCATCGTGAATGTTGCCGCAGGAAGTGTAGTAGCCCGCCAGCGGCGACGGCTTCTCCCACGTCTCACGCCCGCAGCGCGCGTATCGATAGTCCTGGTCGGTAAGCGTCTGCCGGCTGGTAATCCAAAACCCTTGCAGGAGAAAGATGGCCAGCAGCCCCGCAGCGATTTGTTGCGGCCGATTGAATCGAAAGCGGCGAAGCATGCCGAACCGGGGGGTCATCGCAAGAGCAGGCAAACTCCAGTCTAAATCGCGAGGGCAGTCGCCCCTCCAAACTCCGGAACCGAAGAAATCCCGATCCGCAGCCCAATTGGGAGCCGCAAGAATCAAGTCCGCGCTTACCCGCGGGGCGCACACCCCAACTAAAAGTCAAGCCCCCGCCTTACAACTTTTCTCGTAACGAATTGAAACGAAACACCATTTTCCCGCCCTGCGCTTTGCCGGTAATTTCCCCCGTTTGCCCTATCCTGACCTTGAAGTGCGCCGATTGTCCGCGGCGGAAAAGGAAACCAGCCATGGTCCCGAGACCATCCGCCCATCACGAGCTCCAAATCCCCGAAATGGACCTGTTTTGCCTTCACAAAATGCGCGTTTTCACGCATTACGCAGGGCATTTCCTGCCAGGTCCTCGACGGCCTCGCTCCTCGCAACTCCTTTATGCTGCGCGGGTTGCGTCACTCTCTATAGCCGGAAAGGAACAAAAAAGATGACCACCCCCCTCCCCCCCGGGGGGTGAGGCAAATCACATTCGCAGCGGAAAGCGCAGTAAGTGCCATCAAATCAAGCATCTGCAAAGCAAGTTCGGCGGAATCAAATAGATAGCGCGAACTTTTGGAGGTAGGCCTTTGTTTTCAATTGTTTCCTCTCATCGCGGATCGGAAAAACCGGTGGGAGACTTGCGACGAGACGCGAAGGCTTCGCGAGAATGGGGCGCCGCAATAGCTTTAGCCGGCTGTGCGGATCCTTTAGACCCGCACAGCCGGTCAGGAGACGGTGCTACTCATTCAGCGCCAGTAGTAAACTCCGCCGACCATATAGTACGGGCGGTAGTAAACCGGCGGATAACCGTATGCCGGATAGCCGTAGGGCGCGTAGTAGCCGTAAGGCGCATAGCCACGGCGGTAGAGATTGGGACCACCAGGATACAGGCCCTGCGCCAACCGCGCGGCTTCCTGCGGGCTTACCGGACTCACGGTGAGTGGCGCGGCCAGATGGAACGTGACCAGCGCCTCGGCGGGAATCCAGGCGCGCGGTCCTGGACTGGCCGCGGAAGCGGCGGTTCCGGCCGCAACGCCGGCCCCCGCGCCGATGGCGCAGCCCGCGCCGCGTCCTACCGCGCAGCCGATGATGGTGCCCAAAATCCCACCGCCTACGGCGTTGGTGGCTGTTTGGCCCGCCTTGTTGGGACTCTTTACCTTGAACTGGTCGCTCTGGATCGGGTAGTTCCTGCCGCCCAGGTCAAGCGAAGTGAGCGTCAGCGCCAGCTCGGAGTGGCCGGCCAGTTGCCCGGATCCGACCTTCTTTACCTCGGTCACCACGCCGTGCAGCGTGGCCCCCCGCGGAATGGCCAGAACTCCGCCCAACGTCACGTCCCGAATGAGAGTGAACTGCACCGGCGTGCCGTCGGTCGCCTTTTTGCTATCGACCGGCTCGGAGGTGCGCACCTGCACCAGCGTGCCCTGCGGAACCGTGACCGGGCCGGTGGGCATCTGATAGGTCGGAGCAGGCTGGCCGTAGCCATTCTGCGGCTGTTGACCGTAACCATATTGCGGCTGCCCGTACTGCGGCGGGGGAGGCGGATACGGCGAATACTGCGGCCGCACCGGAGGATACGGCTGCGGATACTGGTTGGGCGGCGGTGCCGGAGCTGTATTGGCCTGGCCGTTGTCAGGTGGCATCGGCTCGTTCTGGGGCGGAGCCTGCGTCTCGTCGGGCGCCGGCTCTGTGTTCTGGTCGTCGGGCAGTCCCTGCGCCTGGGCCGCCGCTTCTGGGTTGCCGATGGTCAGGTTGTTCTGGACCTTGGTCACGCCCGGTACCTGGGAAGCGATGGAGCCCGCCAGGTCCTTCGACGCCTGGCTCGAAACCGTGCCCGAGAGTGTGACCTCGCCTTGAATGGTCGCGGCCGTAATCAGGTCGTTCTTGAGCGCCTGCGACGCGTCGAGAGCGTGTACCACGTCCATCTCAATTTGCCCGTCGGTGCGCTGTGCGGAAGCAGGAGCCGCACCAGAAGACTGGTCCTGCGCCTGGCCACCTGCATCCTGGGCCGCGGCGCCGCTGGCGCAGAACGCCACAAGGCCAAACCCCACCATGATTTGCGGAAAGAATTTCTTCAAAATCCGACGATTCATTGCCTTTTCTCCCCGATCTTTCTATTTCTCGGCCGCCTGAGTAAAGGTCGCAAGCGGGAACCAAATCCTTCCAACTGGATGCTGCCGATTTCTCTTCGGTTTAGACGATTTTCGGCAGAACCTGTCACATCCGTTGAAAACCCGGCGAACGGGAAAAAGTTCCGCGCCCGATCCCGAAGTTTGACACAGCTAAGCGGCAGATTCAATAGGGGCGGAGGGTCGCGCGTTGCCGTGATCGATCAACCCGCTTCCGGGCTTGGTTTGCGCTGATTTGCGATCGGGCGCCGTGCCCGGAGCGGCCCATAGCCGGGCCGGCTCGAGGTGAAGAGATTCCCGCCAAGCACTGAGGCCGGCTGATAGCGAAAGTCCGTTAGCGGATGGCCTGGTACTGGAGCGCGTGATCCACGGCCTTGCTCAGCTTGGCCAGGCCGGCGGCCACGTCGCGGCCCAGGTGCACGCGCAGTGCGCGCCGTCCGCGCGACTCCAGCACAGCCAGGTCGCCGGCTGCCTGCGCGTCGATCACCACTCCGAAACTGTACTTCTGCCCCGGAATCGGCAGATCGATCTCGTGGTCCGCGGTGAGTTGCAGAAACACTCCGGTGTTCGGTCCGCCCTTGTAATCCTGCCCGGTGGAGTGCAGAAAGCGCGGGCCGAAGCCCATGCACGTGGCCACGCGCTTCATGTCGCGAATGCGATGCCGGAAGGCCTGAATTACCGCCTCGTGTTCGGCGAACATGGGCAGGAAAGCGAGGATGGCAAAATAATCGCCGGTATGGAGTTGGCTGAGATGGTCGCGCAGGTACGTGCCCAGGCTCGCGCCCGGCCCAGCGCTCTTGAGCCGCGCCGCGTATTCGTCTGAAGCAAACAGCAACAGGTCTTCGCCGGCGAAGATCGGCTTGCGATATGCTAAGCGCCCGGTCTGCTCATATTCGGTGGTGAGCTTGCGAGTTTCGATTTTGGCCGCTTCCACGTCCGGCTGGTCAAAGGGATTGATACCCATTACCGAGCCGGCCACCGCGGTCGCAATCTCCCACGAGAAAAACTCCCCGAAGATTTCGTAGAGGTTTGAAATTTCAATGTGGACCACCGGATGTCCGGCGTCTTCGAGAGCGGCAACGGCGCGGTCCTGGCTGGCGTCGGCGGCGTCCGTCAGGCGCACATAGGCAAAGACGCGGTCGTGGCCGTAAACAGCGGGCGCGCCGATCGGCTCGCGGTCCACGGGCGTAATGCCCTTGCCCAGTTTGCCGGTCGATTCCGCGATCAACTGCTCCAGCCACGCGCCCAGGTCGTAAATTTCCGGCGAGGTAAAGAAGGTGAGCTTGTTGCGTCCGGCGTTGTGGGCCACGCCCAGGAGCAGCCCCAGTTGCACGGCCGGGTTGTCGGCGAGAGGGTTCTTGGCTGAATCGACAGCCTTGGCCGCTTCCGCGAGCAGGCGTGCAACGTCAAGCCCAGCCACGGTTGCCGCCACTACGCCGAAGTTGGAGAGCGCCGAATAGCGCCCGCCGATTTGCGGATCGCCGTAGAAGATGTGGCGGAATCCGTCGCCCTTGGCCACCTGCTCCATTTTGGAGCCTGGATCGGTGATAGCAATGAAATGGCTGCCTGCCAGTTCGGTGCCCACCGCCTTTCTCATCTCTTCGAAGAAATACTGCTTCAGGATGTTGGGCTCGAGCGTCGACCCCGATTTGCTGGCCACGATCACGATGCTCTTCTTGAGGTCCACTCTGTTGCGAATGGACTTGATCTGCGCGGGGTCGGTGGTATCGACGATTTGCAGCGCGGGGAATCCGGGTTGGCGGCCGAAGGTGACGGATAGAACCTCGGGACAAAGGCTCGATCCGCCCATGCCCAGCAGCAGCGCAGATTCAAAGCCCGCGCTTTTTACGTCGTTGGCAAGCGCCGTGAAAGCGTCCAGGTCCTTTTGCTGCCGGGCGACAATATCCGTCCAGCCCAGCCAGTTCTCCTCGCCGCTGCGCGTCCACAGCGCGGGATCTTTCTGCCACAGGCGGTCGATCTTGTGATTGGTGGTCCAATCGGCGGCGGCTGCATCGTATGCGCCGCGAAGCTGCTGGGGGATCGCAAATCGAGTATTCATCACGCCTTAGATTGTGCATCAACTCGCCAGGTTGCGAAAACCGGTGGAAATCCCTGGCTGGCGGAACAAAAACGAAGCGCGCTGGCCGGACGAACCAAGCGCCGCCCCGGAAGGTCCCGCCGCTCACAGCCGGCTCGATCGATGCCGGCGGGGCGATGCCGTATTCAGCACCGCTGATTCATCCCTTGCAGAGGTAGGTGCGGGAAAGGCGGTCGTGCCAGCTCAGGTGGTCGTCGTCGAAGAGCGACCAGGCTAAACCGAGGCCGGCCGGCAATACCGAGACCAGCAGAGCCGCCAGACGCCGATAGCGCTCGGCGCGCGCCGGAACGTGGCCCTCGAACGTGGTCAGGCGAATGCCCGCATATTTCATGCCCGGCGTGGCGCGGCCGAGGGTGAAGAAGAGCGCTTCGTAAAGGGCAGCCGCGACCAGAAACGCCGCACCCATACCGATCTCGATGGCGTGCAAGCCGGGCAGAGCGCGGGCGCGGCTCAAAGCCATGATGGCCGCAGCCAGCAGGGAACCGGCAACCAGAGTGCCGTCGACGACCAGCGCCAACAGCCGCTGCACGGCGGGCGCGGATTTGAGCGCGGGAACCCGCGCCGTCTGGGGCGCCGGATCGGCGAGAGTTTCGGCGGATTCATGGCCGGGGAGCGGCTCCAGTTCCACGCCGCGCCAGGCGGGTGCGGTCCAGGCCGAAGCGGTCAAGGCCTGCGCCGGCTCCGGCGTGGATTCGACTGCCGGGTCGGCGGAGAGGGAAACCGGATCGATCTCGAAGATGCTCAACTGCATGGCGGCTGTGGGATGAGGACTCTCGGCAAGCCGCGGGCGTGCTTTGCGCTTGGCCACCAGCTCGCGCGGAAATTCGATGACGATCCCCGGAATCGGCTGCGGCTCGACCAGTTCAGGTTCGGCCAGTTCAATTAGGCCAAGTTCTGGCTGGTCGGGTTCGGCGGCTGCAGGCCGCCACCAGCCTTCCTCGCCCGTTGAAAAGACATCTTGGCCGCGGCAGGCGCGCGTTTTGACGGGTTCGACCGGACGCAATTGCAGTTCCGCGTCCCAGCGAACCGAGACGGACTGGCCGGAAGCAACAGGCGCAGGACTGGCTGCGGCTCCAGGGTGGACAATTCTCGGATCCGGGGCTTCACGCAAAACTGGATGCGGGTCCGGTTGCCAGTCGAAGAATTCGTCGGATAGCCGGAATTCGTCGACGGATGGCGGCGCAGCAACAGGAGCAGGCCTCAAATTAACGGCAGACTCAAAGCGACGCTTCGGCCCCGCATCATGAACGGGCCCATGGACCGGCTCAAGCACTGGCCGCGGGCCATGGGCGGCTTCAATGCCATCCAGAACGGATTGCGCGGCGGCCTGCGCGTGCAGGGCGGCACGGGAGGCAGCTTCGGCGGCGCGCAAAGCCGCACGGGCCTCCGTGGCCAGCATCTCGTTGTAACTGGGTGCGTTGGCATAGCGCGCAGCCACCCGGGCCGCGGCTTCCATGGCACGGCGGCTGGCGTTGTGCTGGGATTCCGGGTGCGCTTTCGGCTCAGGCGCCGGTCCGCCCTTGCGGCCGCGATGCTCGGCGAGGCGGCGGTTCACTTCCTGCTTCCACGCTGGGGAAATTTGTGCGGATGTGCTCAAGGCTTTTTGATTCCCTTTCCCATGCGGCAATGCTCGCTGGCCCTCGCCGCTGATAGAGTCCGCAAGCGGGCAAGCGAATGCCGGCGCGCGGAGATTGACACCACTGGGAAAGGAGAATTCGCGGAGAATACAACGGGGCGCGTCAAGATGCCGTACAGGAAGGCAAGGCGCGCCGAGGCGCAACGCCTCGACGCGGTCTGTACGCTTGCGCAGCGTGACGCTAACCCGGGGTTTGCTGTTGCCAGAGCGCGCGGAGCGCAATCTTCAAGCAGGCCGGTTTTGCTATGCTGAGCCTACCGGACCGGGCTTGGATGCGTCCTCGTACTATAGTATTTATCACGCTGCTCGCGCTCTGTCACCTGCAGGTTGGCGGGCAGACACCCGGGTCGGTATTGACCAAGGCGTTACCTCCGTCAGCGTCCCAGCCAACGGCTGGCACTGCAGCGAGCCATCTCGATCTTTCCCAATCCGCACTTCCCGATGACCCGGGCCAGGAGATTCTGCCCGTGGCACAGCCCCAGCCCGCGCCCGTTACCGGAACCCCGGTAGTATGGCAGGCGGATCAACAGGACTGGGTGGGCGACATCGTTACGCTTACCGGCAACGTGGTCTTCCACTATCGCGACTACATTCTGCGAGCTGACAAGGTCATCTACAACCGCAAGACCACGGAACTGGAGGCGGACGGACATCTGCAGGTGGCCGGAGGGCCGAACGATGTGCTCATCCACGCCACCAACGGCGATATGCGTCTCGACATGCACACGGCGCGTTTCTACAACGTAAACGGCACGCAGGGAGTGCGCACTGCCGGGCACACCGTGGTGTATTCGACCACCAATCCGCTCCGGTTTTCGGCGCGAGTAATGATCGAGGAAGGCGAGGGCCAATACAAGCTCATCGACGGCGCCATGACCAACTGCCGGATTCCCCATCCCGACTGGCAAATCATTGCCCATACCATCGCGCTGGACCATCAGCGTGCCTCCACGTCGAGCGCATTCTTCAAATTCCTTGGCATGCCCATCTTCTATCTGCCTTACCTGCGCCATGCCGTAGCCCAAGGCGACCGTGAGAGCGGGTTGCTGATCCCTGTCCTGAGCAACTCGTCGATCAAAGGCTACGTGGCCGGCGAGCAGGTGTACTGGGCCATCAATCGCAGTATGGACATGGTGGTGGGCTCGGAATATTACAGCAAGCGGGGCTGGGCGCCCAACGGCGACTTCCGCTACAAAGGCCCCGGCGCCGACCATCTGATTGCGCGCTGGAACGCGCTGCTCGATCGCGGCGTCGAGGAATCGACGCCCACCGGCGAGGAATTGGTCAACCAGGGCGGCATAGACATTTTTACGGAGGGCATCAAAACCTTTTCACCTGAGACGCGCCTGGCCGGTACCGCTGAGTATCTTTCCAGCTACGTCTACCGGCTTATCTTTAACGACAACTACTCGCAGGCCACCAGTTCCGAGGTAAGCAGCGACGTCGCTCTCACGCATGCTAACAACGGATTTGTGCCTTCGGCAGCGCTGGACCGCTTTCAGACCTTCGCCAGCACCACGAAGGGCGACGAAGTGAAAATCCTGCACCTGCCCAACCTGCGCTACGACGTGCTCGACCGACCCCTGGGCAGTTCGCCGGCCTATTGGGGCATGGGTTCGTCGCTTGATTATCTGAGCCGCTCGGAGCCGAACTTCCACGCCCGCAACGTGGGCCGCTTCGATTTCTATCCGCACCTTTCGCTGCCCATCGAGGCCGGCGGATGGAACCTTGTTGCCGAAGGCGCGCTGCGCGATACGGAGTACAGCGACAGCCAGACCCCCATTCCCGGCCAATTCATACCGGCCATCAGTCACACACCCATCAACCGCATTGCGGCAGAAGCCAGCGTGGATATTCGCCCACCCGTTTTGGAGCGCGATTTTGATCTAGGCCATCTCCAACTGCGGCACGTGATTGAGCCCGAGCTTACTTACCGCTATGTGGGTGGAATCGGAACGCAGGCCCGCGACGTGCTCCTGTTCGACACCACAGACATCGTCACCGACACCAACCAGGTTGGCTATTCGCTGACGCAGCGGCTCTACGCGCGCCCGCGGGATGGGCAGCCATGCGACCGGGAAGATTCCGGCAAAGTCGCCGCGGATGATGACGGTGCGGACGGCGGGGATGATACGGCCAAGCCGGGCGCGGACGCCAGCCTCTGCCCGGCCCCGGCGCGCGAATGGGCCAGTTGGCAGCTCGCGCAGAGCTTTTATATCGACCCTACCTTCGGCGGCGCGGTGGTTTCAGGAAGGAGAAACGTGTTTGAGTCAACGGTCGATCTTTCCGGAGTCGCGTTCCTCACTTCGCCGCGCAATCTCTCACCGCTGATCTCGCGAATGCGTTTTGAGGCCATCAACAATCTGCGCATCGAGTGGGATTTCGACTACGATCCCAGACTTGGCCAGATGAATGCCGACAATCTCTTCGCGGGCTATAGTTTCGGCCGCACCACCGTCGGCGTGGTCCACGCGCTGCTCAGCGCTGTGGACGAAAACACCAGCACTACGGGCACTAATTTCGTTCTGGGCACGCTCAAGAGCCAGGAGGTGCAGCCCTTTCTGGAGATTGGAAAACCGAGCGGCAAGGGCGCAAATCTGGCCTTCAACGGCGGTTATGACTTTGCCGAGCACACGCTGCAGTATGCCGGGGTGGAAGGGGATTACAACTGGGATTGCTGTGGGCTCACTTTAGGTTACCGGAGTTTCGTATTGGGAACGGTGGGTACGGCCAGTGCCAATTATCACGAGTGGCTCTACAGCTTTACGCTGGCCAACTTCGCTAACGTAGGCGATATCCGCCGCGCCAACTCGGTATTCCGCGACCCTACATTGCCGCCGCTGTACTAGAGGTAGCTATCAGCCGTCAGTTAGCTCGTCTGCAGTTGTCAGCTGAGATCTGAAAGCTGACGGCTGTTCCCGATTTCCTTCGACCGCTTTCCGCGTCAATTCCCTATGCCAGGAAATGGCGCCTTATCACGGCGTACGGCAACGGCGCTGGAGTATTCTTGCCGTAGAGGACAACCACATTGCCGCATTTTCGCTTTTTGGCCGGATTGCTTGTTCTGGTCCTGGCCATTGGCTGCAAGGCCCAGAGCCCGCCGCCGGCGCTCAGCGCTACGCTCGAACGGCGCATCGAGGTGCAAGTTCGCTCCGAGTACCAACTTCCCTCCGACGTGGAGGTGAGCATTGGGGCGCGCACGCCCAGCCGGTTTACCGGGTACCAGACGCTGCCCATTACCATCTCGCGCGCCGGCAAATCGCAGGTGATCGATTTTCTGATCTCTGACGACAGCACCAAGCTGGTCCATATGGATACCATGGATCTGACCAAGACGCCCGCGGACTCCATCGACATTACGGGGCGTCCGATCCGGGGCAATCCCGCGGCCAAGGTGACGATCGTCAACTTCGACGATCTGGAATGCCCGTATTGCGCGCGCATGCACCAGGAACTCTTTCCGGCGACCATGGCGCACTACGGGAACCTGGTGCGGTTCATTTACAAAGATGACCCACTCACCGATCTGCACCCCTGGGCGATGCACGCCGCGGTGGACGCCAACTGCCTGGCGGCGCAAAGCGGCGACGTTTACTGGACCTACGTGGACTACCTGCACGGACACGGAGACGAGATCAGCGGCTCGGACCGGAATCTACAGAAGAGTTACGAGGCGCTGGATCGGGTTGCCCGCCAGGAGGCCACGCTGGGCAAGCTGGATACGGCAAAATTGGATGCCTGCCTTGCCAAGCAGGACCAGACGATTGTGCGCGCCTCGCAAAAAGAAGCCGACGCACTTAAGATCGACGGTACGCCGGCGCTGTTTGTGAACGGAGAGCGGATTGACGGCGCGGTGCCACGAGACCAGCTTTGGACGGTGATCGATCGTGCCCTGCGCGCTGAAGGCGAGCAACCGCCGCCAGCCACGCCCGCAGCCGCGCCGAAGCCGGCATCCGGAAACGGCAAATAGGCAGCCGCTATCGCCTGAGCGGTGCAGGGATATATCCTTGATTGCCGGGTCAATGATTGCCGGGTTTTAAGCGTTGGCTACGGTCCGCTGCGCCGGCGCTGCAGGAAACGCGGCAGTCGCGGGTTGGCGAGCCGGTTCGCGGGGAGATGACGTTGCAAGTCGATTCACGAAGATTTTTGGGGTTCCGTTTCGCTGTTTTTCTTTTTCTCTGCGGCGCGACGGTTGCGGTTGGGTGCCATCGCTCGCCTTCGGCCGACGTGGTGGCTACCGTAAACGGGAAAGAGATTCTGCGCGCGGACCTGGACCGGGCCTACAAGGCCAGCCTGAGCGACAATCCGCAAAAGCTTTCGCCGGTGGAAGCCGATATCCGGCGGCTGCAGGTTCTGCGCGACCTGATCGACGACGAAATCCTGCAGCAGCGGGCCGCCAAGCTGAACCTTACCGCCTCCGACGAGGACGTGAACGCCAAGCTCACCGAGATCAAGGCGCCTTACACCCAGGACCAGTTTGAGAACCTGCTCAAGCAGCAGGGTCTGACGCTCGATGAATTGAAGGGCAACCTGCGCCGGGAGTTGACGCGCGACAAATTGATCAACAAGGAGATCGAGTCGAAGATCAACATCACCGACGCCGAGATTCGCGACTACTACATGGCGCACAAGTCGGATTTCGATTTGACCCAGCCGCGCTACCGGCTGGCGCGGATCGTGGTGGCAGCCACGCCGCCGCAACAGCCCGGCGGACCACCCGTGAAGACCAGCGACGCCGATGCCCTCAAGAAGATCGAAGCGGCGCACAACCGGCTGGAGAGCGGTGACGATTTTGGATCGGTGGCGGCTACCTTCTCAGAAGATCCGAGCACGGCTTCGAACGGCGGCGACATGGGCTTCATCAACGAATTGGACCTCAAGTCGCGCTTCCCAGTGGTCTTTGACGCCGTCAGCCAGCTCAAGCCCGAACAGTTCACCGACGTCATTCCCATCTATGACGGCCCGGGGCCGGGACACAAAGTGACCGAGTACGACATCTTCGAGCTGATTGCCCGCGATCCAGCGGGGCAGCGCGACCTGAACGATCCGCGCGTACAGCAGTACATTCATCAGCTCCTCCACGACAGCCAGATGCAGGTGCTGAAGAACGCGTACTTAGAGACGCTTCAGGACGAGGCTAAGGTGCGTAACTACCTTGCCGAGCAAATCCTGAAGCAGGGCGCGCCCGCCCAGTAACGGCGGCGCGGCAAATCGCTCCGTCAAAACCAAGCCGTTGCGCCGGTCTCCCAACAGGCAATAGCGTGGGTCACCGGACCCGCACGCTGGGGCTCAGCCAAACTCGCTACACTCCGCCCGCGATGAAACGGTTGCGGCGGATTTCGCCGGGCATGGTTTCATCCACGTAGCACCACACCCACCGCTCGCCCGGCTCGATGGAGCGCATGAGCGGATGGCTGGTCTCGCGGAAGTGCTGCGTGGCGTGCCGGTTTTTTGAGGAGTCGCAACAGCCCACGTGTCCACACTCCAGACAGAGGCGGAGGTGTACCCAGCTATCGCCGGTCTTCACGCAGTCCTGGCACACATGTGTATCGGTGCTGGTGAGCCTGATCGAATCGAGATGCTGGCATGAAGCCATAGTGGTCTCCTCAGGCGGCTGCCGGCGCGGACTGGGGCGCGCTCAAGGGCGGCGCAACGAGATCAGGCGTGCGGAGTCAGACAATGCCGGCCACCGCCTTTCATGGTCTGCGCGTAGGCGTAGCTCGCGCGATCCAGCGGATAGGTATTGGGAGCAGCAGCGCGAAGCTTTTCATCGTCGAATCCAACCGTCATTTGCGCCAGCAATACGGAGCAGGCGGTCACGTCGAGACGCCGCGTATCCGTACCCAGCACGCGCAGCTCCTTGCGGTAGAGGCTGCGCAGGCTAAATGTCGCGTTGCCGTCTTCCGGCGCCGAAATCACACAGACCCGCGCGCCATGGGCGGCCGCTTCAATGGCGTCGGCGAAGAGATGGCCGGTAGTATCGAAAACCACTGTGGCGCCGCGGCCGCCGGTTTGCGCGCGCACCTCGTCTACGAGATTTTTAGCGCTGGTGTCAATGGTCGTATTTGCGCCCGCCTCGCGCGCCTGCTCTTCCTGCTCATGGCCGCGCACCGCGGCAATCACGTTGGCGCCCAAAAACCGTGCGATCTGCACGGCGGCCGAACCAACGCCTCCCGCGGCGCCAAGAATGAGCGCCGTATCGTTGGCGCCAATTTCCGCGCCCGTAACGATGGACGACCACGCGGTCACGAAGGTCAGTGCGGCTGCGCCCGCAGCGTCCATGGTGAGCCGGGACGGCTTGTCGATGAGCGCGGCAGCGGGAATCAAAATGAACTGGGCGTGGGAGCCGTCGCGCGTGAAGCCGGTATCGCCGCCGGTGCCCCACACTTCGTGGCCCTCGGTGCCGCGCGGTCCCCTCACCACCACGCCCGCAAAATCTCTCCCCGGAATGCGCGGCAGGGTGGTTCCGGCCATTTTGCCTTCGACATTTTTTACGTCGCTGGGGTTGATGCCGGCGGCCAGGATCTTGACCAGTGCTTCGCCTTCGCCGGGTTCCGGTTGCGGAACCTCCTCAACCTGCAATTGGTCCGGCGCGCCGAAATGCCGAACCAGGACTGCTCTCATAGCAAATCCTCCCGACCGAAAGGATGCATGAACCGGCTTCCGCCTCGCGCCCCTTGCAGCGCGGCCGTTGCGGCAGGACAGGCTTCAAGTTTACCGCGAGAGGCAAGCGGCCTGGGACCGAGATCAAGCGTGGGACATGGCAATCGCACTTGGAAAGGTGGGCCGGCAGTGTTTGATTTCAGTTTGATTTCAGGTTCATACGTACCCCCGGGGGGGGTGCGTGGGATTCTGCCATGAAACTCCTTGTTTTCTGATGGTTGGATGCGTTTTCGGGTGCGATTAACCTGCGGATTTGTGCGAGAAAACTTAACTTTCCTGCGCTTTTTTGCGCCTGCCGGCCCCGGATTCTCGAGCGGCCACGAGTGCCTGGGAACGTTTCTTCACAGCATAGCGGAAGGGCGAAATTAACCCGCAACGAAGGGAGAAAATATATTTCCCGCCCAATGAGCGCGATGCGGGCGATGCGGCCTTGGCAAGGACTTGACAACGGCAAGGCGGAGGAAAGGAATCCTCCAAGAGGATTGGTGTTTTTTGGCATGGGACAAGGCAACGAACCACATCGTTGCCGGCCTGGCGGCCATGACTCCGGAAGCCCTGGACGCCTCTGCGCCGTTCTCGCCGCGCAAGAATTCCGATGAGACGGTTCGCTCGCTGGCTCACAATCGTGATGTTCCACCAGGCCTATCACCGCGGACAAACCGGTTTGCTGCGGCGGATGGCGGGCAAAGCGGGTGATGAAGGCGCTTGGAATCAAGATCCGGCGCAGCGCGGCGTGAGACGCAATCTCTACACCCGCGCCGGCAATGCTGCTTCGTTTACCTCTTCGCTGCGGTTCACGCGCAGGTTGTTAATGGCATATTCGATGTAGCGGGGCTTGAACTGCGGCGGCTCGCCCAGGAAGCGGCACGTTGCCGTCACCTGGTCGACGATGAAGCGTGGCTGGTAAGCGGCCAGCTCAAGCTGCTTCTTCCCGCAAATCATGCGCACGATGGAATGAAAGATGTCGTCGCACATGGTCAGACCCTGGCGCGCGCATTCCTTTTCGAAGATGTCGCGGTAGCGCTCCAGGCTCGGCGCACCCACTTCGATTTTGTAGGGCAAGCGGCGCAGAAAAGCCGTATCCATCAGGTCCTCGGGCTCCAGGTTAGTGGAAAAAATAATCAGCTCCTCGAAAGGAATGCAGAAGCTTTTGCCGGTGTGGAGCTTGAGATAATCGACGCGGCTTTCCAGGGGCACGATCCAGCGGTTGAGCAAATGCGTGGGGCTTACGAGCTGGCGGCCGAAGTCGTCGATAAAGAAGCAGCCGCCCAGCGCCTTCATGTGAAGCGGAGCTTCGTAGAAGTGGCCGGTGAGGTCGTAGCGCAGGTCGAGCATTTCCAGGGTGAGCTCGCCGCCCACGACCACGAAAGGCCGGCGGCACGGGACCCAGCGCATATCGTAGGTCTCGTGGCGGACGAAGGAGATTTCTTCTTCGTCCGCCACGTCAACGGGTTTCACGGGAATGTGGATGGCGGGATCAAACAACCGGATGATCTGGCCCTCGATGATGACCGCGTAGGGTACGTAGATAACGTCGTGAAAGACGCTGGCAAAGGTGAGGGCGACGGTGGTCTTGCCGTTTCCGGGCGGGCCGTAGAGCAGGATAGCACGGCCGGAATTGAGCGCCGGACCGGCTTGCTCCAGGAGGCTTATATCCACGGTAAGGTCGCCGAGGCCGTTGTGGAGGCGCTCCAGGCTGATGCGCTCGTTGGTGGGCTTCTGCAATGACACCTGTTCGTTGAACTCCTCGATGGTAACCGGTGCGGGGCCAACATAGCCCGAACGCTCCAGCGCGCCCTTGGCAAAGTGGCGGCCTTCGTCGGTGAGGGCGTAGCTCATATCGAGCAGGCTCTCGGACCGGCGCGAGCCCAGGGCGTGGAGCAGACGGCGATCGACGGCCACGGTGACCAGCTCGACGACCAGCTGCAACGGCAGCTTGATGGCCTCGACGTATTCGCGGACCGTGTTGAGACGGTTCAGGTAGATGAGCTTGACGAGCAGGCTGAGCAGGTCGTTCTGGTCGATGCCGGTGGCGGCCAGGTCGGCGGGCTCGCCGGGAATGCGATGCAGAAAAGTTTCGAGCGCGGGTTGGGTGATGGCGCCCAGAGCGACGAGATTCTCGCCCAGGCGGCCTCCGTGCTGGTTGAGACGCTCCAGAGCGCGGGTTATGTCTTGCTCGGTGACGAGGCGGGTGCGAACCAATAGATCGCCGAGTCTCATGTGATGTTAAACCTCCGGGAGGAACGGAGATCGGGGTCAGTTTTCAGTTTTCAGTTGTCGGTCATTCGTTGTCAGTGGTGGCAGCGCTTGATTATGCAGTCTTCAGTGAACCGTTGCCGGGCCTCGATGTCAATCACCCTAATCGGTTATTGCAGTGCGTTCATCCGATCTCCAGGCACGGAAAGCTCGAGTTCAGCGAACCGAAAACACCGTACAATGCTTGCATCCTGAAAACCGGAGGCTCCTATGCGCAGAATCCTGCTTGCCGTCCTTGCCGTTGTCGCCTTTGCCGCCGCGCCGCTCATGGCGCAAGGGGCTCCGCCCCAGGGCTCCGCCGGCCAACCCTACACGATTGAGTACTACTACAAGTGCCAGTGGGGCCATCAACAGGAATTTCTCAGCCTTTTTCTCAAGAATCACTGGCCGCTGCTCAAAAAGATCCAGGCAACGGGGCGGATTCTTGCGCTCAAAATCGAGTCGCCGGCCTACCATACCACCGAGGACGGCCGCTGGGACTACCGCGTCACCATCGTCTACAAGGATTCGACCGTTGCCACAACCGCCAATCCCGATGAGGCAGGGTTTATTCAGCAGCTCTGGCCTGATCAGGAGACGTACCAGAAGGAGGAACAGCGGCGATTCGAAATTCTTCTCGCGCACTGGGACCTGCCGGTAACGGACATTACGCCGAATAGGCCGTGACTCGCGACCCGTGAACGGCAGACGCCGAGCGGTCATGGGCAACCGGTGCGGAAGGCATGATCCACGAACCACGAGCCGCGAATCACGATCCCCAGGCTGCCTCCCGCCATTTGCTGACAAGATCTTCGGCGGCTTCGGGCCAGGTGGGAAATTCAAATTGAAATCCGGCGCCGAGCAAACGGCCGGGAACCACGCGCCGGCTCTTGAGCACCAGTTCCGTTTCGCTGCGCAGCAAAAACATGCCGGTGGCCAGCAAGGGAGCGGGTGCAGGCAGCCCGTTGGGCATGCCCCAGGCATCGCGCAGTGCTTCCATGAATTCGCGGTTGGGCAGCGGATTGGGCGCGGCCAGGTTCACGGGTCCGTCGATCTCCTCACGATCGATGAGGAATTCGACCGCACGCGCGAAATCGGTCTCGTGAATCCATGAAACGTACTGGCGGCCATTGCCCTCGGTGCCGCCCAGGCCCACGCGGACGAGACGGGAGAGTACTGCAAACACGCTGCCCGGCGCGGGGCTCATCACCAGCGAGGTGCGCAATGCGATCTTGCGCGTGCGCGGCGTGGGGGCCGAGAAGAAGGCGCGCTCCCAGTCCCTGACCAGCCCTACCGTCCAGTTCCATTTCTCTGGCGCGCGCCGGCGGCCGATCCCGAATCCGAGCCAAGACTCGACCCACTCGTTGCCGCCAATCTCGCCCGTGGCTTCGTCCATGTCGCGGTCGGTGGCGTGGCGGTAAATGGTCGCGGTCGAAGCGTTCATCCACAGCCAGGGCGGATTCTCCAGCATCGCGAATGCCTGATGGAGCGCCCGCGTGGGGCCGATGCGCGAATCATAAAGCTCGCGGCGGTTGCGTGCCGTCGCGCGGCAATTCACGCTGCGCCCGGAGAGATGGATGCAGACATCTGCGCCTTCGAGGGTTTCGACCCAGGGACCGGGATGCGCGCCATCCCAGTGCACCGTTGGCCAGGGCGCGGTGTACGGCCCGCGCGTGAGCACCGTGACGTGGTGGCCGCGTTCTTGAAAATACGTCGCCAACATGCGGCCCACCTGGCCGCTGCCACCGGGAATCACGATGCGTAAAGGGCGCGGAATCCATCCTGAGCTGCTGGCCATGGATTCAGCTTACTGCCGCGGGGTTGCACTCTATTGCATCGGCGGTGGCGGAGGGTAGCCGGGCGGGGGCCAGCGGCGGTGATGTCCGCGAATGGCATTCACAATCAACAGGACGATGAGAATGAAGAACGCCACGGGGCCCCAGAAGATGATGGCGGGGATGGAGACGCGGTCTCCCCTCACGTTGACCGAAGCGGGTGCGTGGACGACGCCAAAGATGGAGACAGCGTCGCGGCCCACGCTCACGTTCTCGCCCAGGTGCACGTTGCCGAAGAAGCTCACCAGGTCGTTGCCGATGGAGGTGTTGTCGTCGGCGCGGACGTTGCCGAAGAAATTGACCACATCGTGCTGGGCGGCGCCGGAGATGTGGACGGAGCCGAAGAAGACGACGATGTCGCCGGTGACCGTGCCGTCGTCGCGCACGCCGCAGAAGAAGCAAACCGCGTCGTGGACCGGCGCGCCGGCGGTGACCTGAATGTTCGAGAAGAACTGCACTGCGTCGTTATTGGCGCGGGCGGGGGTGGGCGCGGCAGCCAGCAACCCGGCAAGCAGACATGCGGCAAGGATGCGCTGGATCATGGGCATCTCCCTGGTTTGCTACGCACATCACCATATTAAAGTTCCCGTCCGGCCCCGGCGAGGCGAAACGCAGGCCCCTTCGGCTTTGCTCAGGGGCGGACTTTGAGTCCCTCCGCCGCGCTAGGTCGCCCCGGACGGCAACTCAAGCTTGCGTTGAGCCCCGGGGCTAAGGATGACTGGCGATCACCTTGGCCCATCGCCGCGCGTGGATTGGGCCGCGGGACTGAGCGCCTGCGTCCATTCGGCGGCCGAGTCCACCACTACGTCCGGTGGCACGTCCATCAGGTTCTGCGGCCCAAAGCCGAAGGCGCAGCCCAGCGCCCACGCGCCGGCGTTGCGCGCCGTCTGCATATCCACGGCGCTGTCGCCGATCATGACCGTCTCCTCCGCCAACGCGCCCGTCTCTTCCATCAGCGAGCGCAGCCCCGTGGGGTCGGGCTTTTTGACCGCGAAGCTGTCGCCGCCATAGATGTGCAGGAAATAGCCGGCCATGCCCAGCCCTTCGCAGATGCCGCGCGCCGGCCGCACCGGCTTGTTGGTGAGCACGGCCATGGCCCGCGCTGCGCGGCCCGGTTCGTCGTGCAACTCCTTGAGGGCTTTGAGCGCCTCCAGCACGCCCACGTACGCATAAGTGAAATCGAGCTTGTGCTCGCGATAGTATTGCAGGAAAAATGCGTAGGCTTTTTTAAGCTGCTCCTCATCGACGGTATCGGGCGTAAGATTGCCGGCTAGCGCCAGCGAGCGCCGCATCAGCATGGGGGCGCCGTTGCCCACAAAGCCGGCAATGGCGGGGTCTGGAAGCGGCTCATGGCCAAACTCCTCGAGTGTGGCGTTGACGCTGTTGCACAAGTCCTGGGCCGAGTCGATCAGTGTGCCGTCGAGATCGAAGACCAGCAGCTTGAGCCGCTCCACGGGGATGGGGTGAAAGACCTGGATCATGCTACCAGTTTATCGGGAACGGCAATCGACAGTGCACTTCATGCAGTGAACAGCGAAAGCGGCCGCCGGCCACTGATAACTGACAACTGTGAACTGTCTTTAATGGATTCGAATGCCGCCGGAGCCCGTCTCGATACGCACCAGCGGACCGCCGCCGCCGACTTTGCCTTGGACATGATGACGGCCTAAAGTACCCTGGGTGACGATGTCGCGGTCGCTTTGAACGCTACCCGAGCCGCACTCGGCATCGAGCGTGAAGGCCGCGTTGCCAGTCCAGATTTCCACGCTGCCGGAGCCGGTCTCGAGCTTCCACGGGCCCTCCGGCTTGCCCGCGACCTTGATGCTGCCGGAGCCGGTCTGGGCGCGCAGAGCGCCGTCAATGTTGCGCAATTCGATGCTTCCGGAGCCGGTTTCGGCCTTCACATCTCCATCGCCAATCTGCTCCGCGTAGATACTGCCGGAGCCGGTTTCCACCTGGAAGCTGCCCTGCAGCCCGGTGGCGTGAATGCTGCCGGAGCCGGAATTCAGTTTGGCGTTGGCGCCTACGCCGTCGACGATCAGGCTGCCGGAGCCGGAATCGGCGCTCAGATAGGCGTCTGCAGGCGCCTCGATTTCGTAGTCGATGCTGATGTGCTGCATGTTGTTCTGGTGCGCGCCAATGCGCACGATGTTGCCGGTCTGCTCGATGGGCGGATGCGCGGCGATCTCGCGCACGCGATCGTCGTCGCCCCAGTTCGAACGCACGTGACCGATGATGTGAATCTGCCCGGCCGGTCCCGCGGACAGGTGAATCGCGCCCGCGCCGGTGGAAACGGTCAGATCGGGCCTGCCACTGAAGGTGAGATTGCGCTCGAAAGTGGCTTCGGCGGCCAAAGCCGGAATCGCGGCCGCCGTGCACACCGCCAGGGCCGTCACACAAAAAAGAGATTTCATTCCCCACCTCAATTCTGCTGTTCTAAGTTTTCTACGCGCCACGCCTCCTCGCGGTTCCGCAAAACTCTCTCAGTCCCTCAGCCCCTGGTCCCTGATCCCCGTTCCCTCTCAATGCTATTCTCTTCACCGGGATGCCGGGCCTGACGCTGTTCAAATCCGTCGCGGTGGCCATGCTGATTCTGGCCAACGCCTTTTTTGTGGCCGCCGAGTTCGCGCTGGTGTCTATCCGCGAGACGCGCATCGAGCAGCTTCTCGAAGCGCAGGTTCCCGGCGCGCGCGCCGTGCTGCGCCTGCAGAGCGGTATCGAAGATCTGCTTCCGGCCGTGCAGTTGGGTGTGACCCTCTGTTCGCTGGCCTTGGGCTGGATCGGCGAGCCGCTGGCCGTTTCCATTCTCTTGCCCTGGTTCAGCACCCTCCCGCACGCACACGTTTACGCGCGCATAGCCGCGCTGGTGCTGGGCTTTGCCCTCATCACCTATTTTCACGTGGTGGTGGGCGAACTGGTGCCCAAATCGCTGGCCCTGCGGCGGGCTGAGGCGCTGGCCGTGGCCGTGGCCCCGCCCATGCTGGTGTTCATGGCGCTGGTGCGGCCGGCGGTGCGCCTGCTGCGGGTTTCAGCGGCGGTGGTGCTGCGCGGCTTCGATGTGCCGATCACCGAGCGCGCGGCCGTGCACTCGGCCGAGGAGCTCAAGCTCATTGCCACTTCAGCACGGCGCATGGGTCTGCTGCCGCCGTTCCAGGAGACGCTGATTCACCGCGCGCTGGAACTGGACGACGTGCCGGTGCGCGAGATCATGACCCCACGCCAGAAAATCTTTTCGCTGCCCTCGAACATGACGGCGGAAGAGGCGTTGGGGCGCATCGTCGCCCGCCATCACACGCGCGTGCCGGTCTTCGACGAGGCGCGCGGGCCGGAGCACATTGTGGGCGTGGTGTATGCGCGCGACCTGGCGCGGCTTGAGTTTCTACGCAAATCTCCCCTGGAACTGAAAGCCGCCGCGATTCCCGGCAGCACTCCGCTGCCGCCGCGCGTAGAGCTGACCCTGGCGCAGATCATGCGCGATGTGCTGATTGTGCCCGAGACCAAGTCGGCGCTCGACCTGCTGCGCGAGTTCCAGCAGCGCCGCCGTCATTTGGCCATTGCGGTGGACGAGTTCGGATCGGTGGCGGGGCTGGTCACTGCCGAAGACGCCATCGAGCAGCTGGCCGGCGAGCTCGAAGATGAATTCGACGTTCCCACCCAGCCCATGCTGGCCAATGCGGCGGGCGCGTTCCTGATGGACGGCGGCGTCAACCTGCGCGACCTGGAGACGCAGATGCAGTGGGACCTGCCCCGCGACGGCGGCGTGGAAACCCTGGCGGGCTTTGTGCTTTACCGGCTCGGGCACATCCCGGGGCCGGGCGAATCGATTGTTTTCGAAGGACGGCGGCTGACGGTGGTAGAAATGGATGGGCGAAGAATCGCGAAGATTCGCGTCGAGCCGGCCGGAAAAGAGACTGCGGTGTGAATATGGCAGCGGCGGTGGAGTGGCCGCGAATTCGGCCGATTATCTTTCCAGGAGAAGCGCAATGTCAGATAAGAAAGGCAAAAACCGCGCCCCCAACGCCGAAGCGTCTGCCGGCGCCCCGCTCCATCTCGACAAGGACTGCGGTTACGAGCGCGAGTTGCGCAAGCTGCAGGTGGAGCTGGTCAAGCTGCAGGAGTGGATCCGCCACGAGGGGCTTCGCGTCGTGGTGCTGTTCGAGGGCCGTGACGCGGCCGGCAAAGGCGGAGCCATCAAGCGCATTACCGAATCGCTCAATCCGCGCGTGTGCCGCGTGGTGGCGCTGGGCACGCCCACTGAGCGCGAAAAGACGCAATGGTACTTTCAGCGCTACGCGGCCCACCTGCCCGCGGCCGGCGAGATGGTGCTCTTCGACCGCAGTTGGTATAACCGCGCCGGCGTGGAGCACGTGATGGGCTTTTGCACTGACGGCGAGTACCAGGATTTTCTGCAGAGCTGCCCGGAGTTCGAGCGCATGTTGATCCGCTCCGGGATCATCCTCATCAAGTATTGGTTTTCAGTGAGCGACGAGGAGCAGGAGCGCCGCTTCCAGGACCGCCTCGACAAGCCCACCAAGCGCTGGAAGCTGAGCCCCATGGATCTCGAATCGCGCAAGCACTGGGCGGATTATTCGCGCGCCAAGGACGAGATGTTCGCCGTAACCGACACGCGCCAGTCGCCGTGGTTTGTGGTCAATGCGGAAAACAAAAAGTGCGCGCGGCTGAACGTGATCCGCCATCTGCTCTCCTTGATCAAGTACCGCGACCTGACGCCCGAGCCGCTCAAGCTGCCGCCCCTGGGAAAATCGAAATACGTGCGCCCGCCTTTCCGGGAGCAGAACTTTATCCCGGAGGTGTATCAGTAAAGCAGTTCGTAGTTCGCAGTTCATAGTTCGCAGTTTGCGCAGGCCGTTTTCACAGCCCCGTGCCCCGTCCTTTCCGCTTTCTTCTGCGAAAAGGCGGGAAACCACGCCGGCGAGTCGCCTTGACCTGACTCCCCGACTCCTGGCAACTGAGAAGTGACCACTGTGAACCATATTCTGTTTCTGCGCCCATGAAGCAGACCCTCACCCGCCTGGTTCTCACCCTTCCTGTCGTCTGCAGAATTACGGGCAACGGTCTGTGCTCAGGAACGCTGAGATTCTTCCAGCGAAAATTCGCATCGCTGTCGTGCGCGATTACCGTTTCAAAGCGCGGGATCCGCAATCCAGAAAACTATGGCCGAAGGCCTATTGCATCAAGGCCACAATCGCCGGCTTCAAGCCTCCATCGGTGCCGATCGTCAAGAATCCGATCGTCACCGGCAGCTCAAACCGCCGTGGCCCGCACGAGCCGGGGTTGAAGTAGAGTACGCCCTTCTTGGTGTGGAAATTCGGTACGTGGGTGTGGCCGTGCAGAACGGCGGCGAACTTCGCCGCAGCCGGATCGAGTTGCAGCGTTTTCAGATCGTGCAGCATGTAGAGATAGTGGCCCACGCCTTGCTTATCTTCGATGAGCACCACTTCAGTTTCCGGAAGCTTGGCGCACTCGCCTTCGCGGTCCACGTTGCCGCGAATGGCCGTCACCGGCGCGATCTTCTCCAGCTCGCGCAGAATTGAGGCCTTGCCCACGTCGCCCAGGTGCAGGATTTGCTGCACGCCTTTGAGCGCCGGCACAACTTCAGGCCGCAGCAGGCCGTGCGTATCGCTAATAATACCCATCTTCACGAATCCAGGATAAGCGAAGCTGGCGGAGTTAGGCTGAAATGGGGCGCCGGAAAATTGAGATGAAGGAATTATCCCGAAGCAACGAAGGACACACTCGAACCAACTGGCGGGACGCGGTCGCAGCCTACACCGAACCGCGTGTACTGCAGGTGCTCGCACTCGGATTCTCGAGTGGTTTGCCGCTCCTTCTGACTTACTCGACGCTCTCAGCATGGCTTGCGACAGCCGGTGTGAGGCGCGCTGCGATCGGCACCTTCGCCCTGGTTGGCACACCCTACGCGCTCAAGTTTTTGTGGGCGCCTCTGATGGATCGCGTACCTCCGCCAGTGACTTTGGGACGGCGGCGCGGTTGGGGAATCACAATCCAGATTCTTCTAATCGGCGCAATTCTCGGTCTGGGATTGTGCAATCCAAAACACAACCTGCCTCTGATGGCCGCCTTCGCAGTACTTGTCGCGTTTTTATCCGCGAGCCAGGATATCGTGATCGATGCCTGGCGGGTGGAGAGCCTGAGCAGCGATCAGCAGGCTCCCGGAGCCGCCATGATTCAGTCCGGCTACCGGATCGGCATGCTCGTTGCCGGGGCAGGCGGACTGTTCATCGCAGCCTACGCAGGATGGTTTGCGACCTACGCCACAATGGCTGCGCTCGTCGGTGTGGGACTGCTGGTGTTTTTGCTGTGTCCCGAGCCGAAAATCTCGGCAGAAACTTCATATGTTGCGGGGTCAGGATGGCATGCGATTCGCCACGCGTTTTCGACCGCCGTGATCGGTCCCTTTCGCGATTTCATGCATCGGCCGCTTTGGCCTGTCATCCTGATCGCCATTTTCGGGTACAAGCTGGGCGAGGCAATGGCGGGAGTGATGTCGACGCCTCTTTACATCTCGCTGGGATTTTCACTCCCGGAGATTGCCACGGCTTCGAAAATCTTCGGATTTTTCTCGATTGTGGCCGGAGCACTCATCGGCGGGGTGGTGACGACCCGGTTCGGAATCCGCCGCGCGCTGATTCTTTGCGGCGTTTTGCAGTCGATCGGGAACCTGTTTTTTGTTTTGCAGGCGGTAGGCGGGCATCGGATCGGCTACCTTGCTCTCTGCGTGACGGCCGAGAATCTGACCGGGGCAATGGCGGGGACGGCGTTGATCACCTATCTTTCCAGCCTATGCTCACCCGCTTTCACGGCGACTCAGTTCGCGCTGCTTTCCTCGCTCGCATTGCTGGGCCGCACCGTGGTGGCCTCCTCGGGCGGAGCGTTGTCAGAAAGGATGGGCTGGGCACGATTCTTTCTGCTTACCAGCGTGGTGGCATTGCCAGCCATCGTTCTGTTCATCTGGATTGGACCGCGCGACGATTTCAGGAACAACCGACTCAAGCCCGCCCTCAAAAGCACGGATGACAGGGCAGAAGACCCAACCCTGGCCAAGAAGTTCTGAACTAACGTCACGATTTTCTCCCTTGAGTTCTTCTTCTGCGACTGTCAAATACCTCGAGGTGCCCGAAAAATAGCATCGACAACAAAAAATACAGCGACGCAGCCGGAAAACCTGGGTCTAAGAGGGCATGAAGGATTTTGCGCGCGGATTTTTCCTGCTTTTGGCCGTTGCCGCGGTCTGGTGCGTGGCGGCGCGGGCGCAAGCCTCATGGCCCGCGCAAGGCGAGGGCGGGGGAAACATGCAGGCCGAAGTGGAGCAGATCTTCGCGCTCGCCAACCAGGCGCGTGTGCAGGCCGGCGTGGGGCGGCTGCAGTGGGATCCGGCGCTCGCCGCTGCGGCGCTGGCGCATTGCCGGCGCATGGCGGAAGAAGGTCCCATTGCGCATCGCTATGGCGGCGAGCCGGATGTGAGCGGGCGCGCTGCGCAGGCCGGCGCACATTTCAGCGTCATTGAAGAGAACGTGGCCATCGGGCCTTCGGCGGATGCCATTCACGAGGAGTGGATGCATTCGCCCGGCCATCGCCAGAACCTGCTCAGCCCCGACGTGGATCACGTGGGCATTGCCGTGGTGGCTGCGCGCGGCGTGCTCTACGCGGTTGCCGATTATTCGCGCGCAGTGGCGCAATTGAGTCCCGCCCAGGTTGAGGCCCGCATCGCGGCCCTGATCCGGCCCAGCGGCGTCGCGGTGTTGAGCGATGCCAGCGTGGCGCGGGCCGCCTGCCGCACCGATGCAGGCGCGCCGCGCAACGGAGCGCGGCCGCGCTTCATCATGCGCTGGCAGGCAGGCGATCTGAACCAACTGCCACAGCAGCTAGTGGACCAGATCGGTTCGGGAAAATTTCGAGCGGCGGCCGTGGGCAGTTGCCCGGCGCAGGACGTTGAGGGATCATTCTCGGCGTATCGCGTGGCCGTTCTGCTGTATTGAACCAGGGACCAAAGGGAACGAGAAATCCCGCGCTTCACCCGAAGTTCCTGTGTTCCTTCCACAGCACCGGCCACGGCAAGCGCGGCGGGCCGCAGACGAAAATGTCGGGGTGGTAGACGCTCTCTTCGTTGCGAATGCCTTCCAGGTTACCGTTGTGGCCGGCCAGGCGGCAGCTAGTGAAAATCGAATTGGCCTGCTCGGGCGTGAGACCGAGAACGATGAGCGTAGTGGGCGGAGGGCTCGGGGACCCACGCAGCCACTCGGAGTTCGTGGTGCCGATGGGCGCGGGCAGCCCATAAGCCGAGCCGAGGATCTCGACCGCTCCGTATTCGCCGTAGTTGCCGGTGGTGATTCCCAGGTGCGCCCGCTGCTCAGGCGAAAGCGAATCGCGAATCTGCGCCACGGTGCGCACCAGCTCGTGCCAGCCGAACTCCTCGCGCAGGTCGCCGTTCCGCGCCAGCGCAAACTGCTTCAAGGGGCCGCTCGACGCAAGGGGCAGAACGACGGCGCAAATGTAGGCGGAAATCACGGCGAACATGGCAAAGTAAGCAGCTTCAATGGTGCGGCGCGTGCCTCGCGGCACAAAGCCGAGGAATCGCTCGGCGATCACCGCGCCCATGGCCAGCAGCATGGGATACACGCCGGCTGTGTAGTAGTTGCGGCCTTTGCTGATCCAGAAGAGCACCAACGGCACTGCGTAGAGGAACGCCAGCAGGCGAAAGCGGCGGTTGAACAGAAAGCCGACCAGGCCGGCCAGCCACAGCGGCGCGGCCACCAGGTTGACGCAGACGAGGAACTGTCCCTTGAGAAATCCCTGGGCGCGGCCTTCACCCACGTCGCGCGCATGAATGTAGCGCAAAAAATCGTAAGAAATAAAATTGTGCCGCACCAGCCACGCCAAGTTAGGCAGGAAGATGAGCAGCGCCAGCGCCACACCGCCCCAGAACCATCCGCTTTTCAGATAACGGCGCGCCGGCGTGAACACCACACCTGCAAGCAGACCGGCGATCAGGAAAACAATGCCGTATTTGGTTTCAAGCCCCAGGCCCACGGCGGCGCCGATGGCGAGCCACCAGCGCGGGTTTTCGGAGTTGAGCAGGCGGATGGCAAAGTACGCAATGAGCGCCCACCACAAAAAATCGAACGACGTGTACTGGAATTCGGTGCCTTCAAAGAGCGATAGCGGAGAAAAGGCGACAGCCAGGGCCACGGTGACTTGCGCCAGGCGATGGCCGCCCAGCTCGCGGGCCATGAGGCCGCTGACGAAAACGGCCACGCCCTGGGCGAGAACCGAGAACAGGCGCAGGCCGGCCAGTGAAAGTCCGAAAAGCGCCAAGCCAATGCGCTCCACGAATGGCGTGAGCGGCGGGAAGGCCACGAATCCCCAATCAAGATGGTGCGCGTCGCTGAGGAATTGCAGCTCGTCGCGATGAAAGCCGTAACGATTGTCGGTGAGCAGATGAATGACGGCCAGCCCCGAGGCGATGGCGAATAGAACCGCAGTGTCGGCCGGGCGGCCGCGGGATTGGCCAGGCGCGGCCGTCGCAGGCGGAGGGGAAACGCTTTCCGTGGACTTCAAGCGAGACTCCCATGATTGCGATATTTGGATCGTAAAGTGCGAACGGGGGCCCTTCCCTCAACTCTACGCGATTCGCGCGGCCGCGGTTCCCGAACGCCGCTCGAGAGGCGAGGGCACGCGGACTGAGGCCATGCCGGCAGCTGTGGCCGCCTGGATGCCGAGATCGGTATCTTCGAAAACCAGGCAATCCCGGGGCGCAACGCCCAGCCGCGCGGCGGCGGCGAGAAACGCGTCCGGCGCGGGCTTGCTGCGCCGGTAATCGCCGGAGCCGACCAGGACGTCGAATTTTTCGAGCAGCCCCAGCGTGCTGAGCGATTTCACGACCGACTCGCGCGTGCTGCCCGAAACCACGGCGAACGGAATGCGGCCGTGCATGGTCTCGATGTGCTCCAGAACTTCGGGCACTGGCTGGAGCTGCGGCAGCAACTCGTAGTAGAGATTCTCTTTGCGCGCGGCCACGGTCTCCACCGGCATCTTGAGCCCACGCATCCGGTTCAGCGTGGATACGATCTCCACCGGCGGCTTGCCGCCCCACGCGTAGAAAAGCTCTTCATCGAATGGGCAGTTCCACTCCCCCAGCGCTTTGCTCCACGCAATGTAATGGAGCGGCATGGAGTCGGCGATGGTGCCGTCGCAGTCGAAGAGATAGGCGCGGAACTCGCCGGCCGGGATTTTTAATTTCATGCGCTGATCGTGCTCCTCGGGTAACTTATCTCAGCCATTTGAAAAATCCAGGGTTTTGAAAGGGCACGCGGGAACCCTCTGGGTGAGTCGTGCCGCAAGGAATGGGGAGTTGGCCGCGGCTTCGGCCGCTGAGGGACAAGTCCTCTCCTCGTTGCAGAGTCCTAAAGCCTCGATTTCTACCGCGCGGTTGCGGCTTCAGCGCCGGACGGCGCGGCGCACCCGCCCTCGCCAGCCTTGGTTGGCTCCATGCGCAGCGCATCGTTGAAGCGGTTGAAGTAGTTGAAGAGGCCGATCGAGCAGAGCAGCTCCACGATCTCGCCCTCGGAGAAATGGGCGCGCAGCTCGGCGAATTGCTCGTCGCCGAGGGCGTGCGCATCGCGGGTCACGGTTTCGGCCAGGCGTAGGGCGGCTTTTTCCGCAGGAGTAAAGTCGCCGCGCCCTGGCCACTCGGACAGGTGCGACAACTGCTCGTCATTCCAGCCCAGGTTGCGCGCGATTTTTGTGTGGCTGGCCAGGCAGTAAGGCGTCTGGTTGATCTGGCTGGTGCGGACGATGATCAGCTCTTTGAGTTTTGTCGGCACCGTTCCGGTGTTCAGCACCGCGGCGAAATGCGCCATCATGGTCGAGAAAATCTCCGGCCGGTGGGCCATGGTGCGGAACATGTTGGGTACATTGCCGCGCTGGGCGAAGATGCGGTCGTAGAGCGCGGCCAGATCGGCGCTCACCTCGCCGCGGTCGAGTCTGGAGATGCGGGACATTGCAAAAGCTCCTTGTTTCAAGGCTATCGCATGGAGATGAACCCGTGCGCGGGCCGAGGATTGTGGCCTCCCACCCTCGCGCCAGAAAAAACGCGCAAGGAAATGGAGCAGGGGAAGTCCCCGGCGCAGGGCAGGCCTTATTCCTCGCGCAGCGCCTGCATGGGCTCGATGGTGGCGGCGCGGCGCGCGGGCAGTAGAGCCGCGGCCAGGCCGATCATCGTCAACGCCAGCGCCACGGCGCAATAGGTCCAGCCGTCCACCGGCTGCACCTGGTAGAGGAAGCTCTTCACCAGCCGTCCCCCGGCGAAAGCCAGCGCCAGGCCGCCGGCGAGTCCCACGCCCACCAGCAGCCCGCCCTGGCGCAGCACCAGTTGCGCGATGCTGCTGCGCGTGGCGCCCAGCGCCATGCGCACGCCGATCTCGCGTCGCCGGTAACTCACCAGTTGCGAAAGCACGCCGTAAAGCCCGGCAATGACCATGACGATGGCCAGGCCCGCGAACGAGCTCACCAGGTAGAGGCCCAGCCGCTGCCCGAAGGTGTTCTTCTCGACGGCCTGTTGCATGGTTTGGAAGTTGTCGAGCGCGAAGCCGGGCGCATCGCGATGAAAGATGGCGCGCATCTCCGTTTCCACGGGGATATTCCCGCGCGTTTTGACGACGAAGCTGACCACGGTTTTGAGCAGCGCCTGATAGAAAAGCGAAGTGGTAGGAATCTGCTGCATGGGCAACAGGATGTTAGGCAGCACGGGTCCGGCCACAGTCTTATCCGCCTGGTCGCCGATGACGCCCACAATTGTGTAGGGCTCGATCATGCCCGTGTCCTTGCCGCCCAGGTTGATCTGCTTGCCCAGCGGCTCCTGGCCGGCAAAGAATTTCTTCACGAAAGCTTCATTGACCACGGCCACGAAGAGCGTAGAGGCCGCATCGTTCGCCGCAATCATGCGTCCGCGCAGTACAGGCGTGTCCAGGACGCGGGCATAATTTGCGCTGGCCGCGGTCACGTCTGTTTGAAAGTTGATCTTGGGGTCTTTGACCTGGCCAACAATCTCGAAACTGCTGCCAACGCCAGATCCAGAAAGCGGCGGCGAAGTGATCAGCGCCGCGTCTTCTACGCCGGGCACATGATCCATGCGGTCGAGCATGGGCTGATAGACCAGTGTGGCCATGGAAACCGGCGCGTTGGCAGTATCGGTAGAGACCGCCATCGAGGAAAATCCGGCTGCGTCGGCGGGCATGGCGGTGAAGGTGGTCACGTGCTCGGTATCGAAGCCCAGATGCGCCTGTTCCAGGTTCCAGAGGGTGTGAAAGAGCAAGCCGGTGCCGACCAGGAGCAGCGTCGAAAGCGCCACTTCGCCGGCCACGAGAACCCCGCTCAGTTTTCCGCTGACGGTGCGCGAGCCCAATCCCCGCGAGGCGGTTTGCAGCGCGGCCTGCGGGTTGGCGCGCGCCACCAGCAGCGCTGGCAGCAGCGACGAGAGCACGGTGGTCACGACGGCGATGGCAGCCAGTACCAGCACGATGGTCCAGTGAACGGAGATGGCGCCGGCGCGCGGCAGCGTGCCTTGAGGCAGCTTGGCCAAAGCCAAGATGGCGAGTTTGGCGAAGCCCACACCCACGCCGCAACCCAGCAGGCTCAGCATCAGCCCCTCGGCCAGCATCTGGCGAATCAGGCGCACGCGTCCTGCGCCCAGCGCCGAGCGCACCGCAAACTCCTGCTGCCGCGCCAGGCAGCGCGCGATCAGCAGATTCGAAACGTTGGCGCAGGCGATCAGCAGCACCAGGCCCAGCGCCGCGAAAAGCGCCAGCAGCACCGGCCGCACCGGCCCGGTGAGCAACTCCTGATAGGAGGCGGCGTGGAATGCAATCGGCCCCTCATCCTTGTCGCGCGGAATATGCGCAGCAATCGAGTTCAGCTCCTGCTGGACCTGGGGCAGCGACACGCCCGGGCGCGTGAGAGCGACCACGCTGAAAAAGTCGTAGCCGCGATCCTTGAGCATCTCGGGCGTGGGCTGCAGCGGGAGCCATAGGCCTTTGCCGACGTCGGGACCCATTTCATCGGGAAAATGGAATGAGGCCGGCATTACTCCTACCACCGTCCGCGACTGGCCGCCGATGTGGACCGTGTGGCCCACGATAGACGGATCGGAGTGAAAGCTCTCGCGCCACAGGCCCTCCGAGAGGATGGCGATTGAGGGGCCGCCGGGTTCGCTGTCGGTGGCATTGAAGGTGCGCCCAAGCAGCGGCTGCGCCCGCAGCATGGTGAAGAGATTGGACGTTACGCGCGGCGCAAGCACGCTTTGCGAACTGTCCTGGCTCTGCACAACGCTCACATCGTCGGAGTAGCCGGCAACCTGCTCGAGCAGGCGGGACTGGTCGCGGATGTCGCGATAGTTGAGCCACGAGGTCGAGCCAAAGCCGCCGCTGGTGGGGCCGAGGGCAATGAGGCGATCGGAATGTGCGTAAGGCAGCGGGCGCAGCAGCACGTTCTCGATCACGGTGAAGATGGCGGTGTTGGCGCCCACGCCCAGGGCCAGAGTAAGCACAGCCAGCAGCGCCATGCCCGGGCTCTTGCGCAGTTGGCGCGCGGCAAAGCGCAGGTCGTAGAAAAGGTTCTTCATCGTGCCTCTCGGGCGCGAAGCCGGACGTGTGTTTTGGTTCGCCCGGATGGTACGCGCAGTCTGATCCTGCAGTTCATCAGGCACGCGTATGGCCATCACGACGTTCCATCTAAGTTTCAACGTATCAATAGATTCGGTCCGGCAGGCAGGGAATTGCGACGAGGTGGCTTGTCCGGTTTCGCAGCCGGCCGTTCGCAATCGGACAGCCGTTGTCAAGGCCTTGCAAAGGCCGCAGCGCCCGCATCGCGCTCATTCGGCGGGAAATATATTTTCGCCCTTCGTTGCGGGTTAATTTCGCCCTTCCGCTATGCTGAGAAGCAACGTTCCCAGGCGCTCGTGGCCGCTCGAGAATCCGGGGCCGACAGGCGGCAAAGAAGCGCAGGAAAGTTAAGTTTTCTCGCACAAATCCGCATGTTAATCGCACCCGAAAACGCATCTAACCGTCAGAAAACAAGGAGTTTCATGGCAAAATACCACGCACCCCCCCCCCCCGGGGGGAGGTACGTAGGAGCCTGAAATCAACACAACCGGCGCACCTTTCCAAGCGCGATCGCCCAGAGGACTACTATCCATCGAAACAAGTGCGCTTGAAGATACCACGTGGCCGGCCCGCCCCGAGGAACAGGCCCGCCTCACGGCAGTGTCTCGCCAGAGAAAAACTTCTTTCTGACGAGACACTGCAGTTTATGGCTACATTTTCTGATGCCGTTCGGGCAGAGGCTTCCGAGCCTGCGGCTTGACCTCTGTCTCGTTCACCGGCGTGGCGCCTTGGACATCGTTCGCGAAGTTCGCGCCCGACGGCACCAGGTAGGTCTGCGCCGATTGATCATCTCCAGTCCCGGTCATTGCCGTGATCCGCGAAGCATCGATGCCCTGATCCGTAACCAGATAGTCCTTGGCATTGACGGCGCGCTGAGCGGCAAAATTTTCCACTTTAACGTGCTTGTTGTGCGCTGCGCGCTTTTGCTCCTTGGCCTCGATGGCTTGTTCCTTGGCATTGGCGTCAGCAACGACCACTGCCGTGGCGTCAGGGTGCTGCTTCAGGTCAAGAGCTACCTGGTCGAGACACGCCTTGGCTTCGTTGTCAACCCGGGTTGGCCGCCTGGTGTCGGTGGTAAAGCTCATCGAGCAGAGAGCCTGGGTTTTTGGCGCCGGCGGGGGCGGCGGCGGAGCCAAGACCGTGACCGTGGTGTTGGCGGTCGCCGTGTGGCCCTTGTCGTCGGAAACATTGCAGGCGATGCCAACTGCACCGGTCGGGGCTCCGGCCGAAGAGAATGATGCAGTCGTGCCGCTCCCTGTAATGGTTCCGGCAGAAGCAGTGTAGCTGTACGTGAGCGGGAGGTTTTGCGGGCTCACCGCCTCCGCCGTGACGGTAGCCGTTCCACCAGGCTGGACCTCGGTGGGGCTAGACGAACAGGAGATAGTCGGCGGCTCAAAAGGCTTCACCGTGTAGTTCGCGTCGCATTGGGCGCTCTCACCCGGCTTCTGGCCTTCTTTGCCTTTCTTGCCTTCCTTCACTTCGGCCTTCGCCGAGTAGTTGCCGGGCTCCAGTGAACCGGTCGCTACAGTGGCCGTATTTCCTGTGCCGGTCACGCCTGTACCGGACCAGCTGTAGATCACGTTGTTGTGCTTCTTGGTGCTCACCGATCCGGCGGTTGCGGTTAGGGAAAGAGGTTCACCAGGGTAGATGGCGGGCGCGCTTGCGTTGCACGACAGTGTGATGGGTGGGGGCTTCTTGCAGCCCATTGGCAAGAAGACCAGACCAAGCAGCGGAACCGAAAAGACAAATTTCAGCATTCGTTGATTCATATGTTCTCCCCAAATCCGCAATTTTAGCACCAGACGGTTGTCTAGCTTTCATTTTCAGTCCTTTTTCAGGCTGAATCGCTCCACTCTCCTCGATTTAGGGCCCACGCGGGCTACTTTCGGTTTCCCTTCGCGAAACGCTCCGCGGTGGAGGAAACGGGCTATTGGGCGGCCAGCTCCCATGGTGGAAGCAGTGGCGCGCCTGCTAATCGTTGCGCGGCTGGCTCACCACCCGGAACGAATCAAAGAAGCGGTTCACGTCCGAATCGCTGCGGGCGCTGGCGGCAGGGAACGATGCCATCAGCATGTAGAGCCGCTGGCCGGCCAGAATCAGCCGCACGTTGAAGATGCCTCCGCCCTCGTTCTTACCGATGAAATCCCTCACCGGGTACCCCTGGCGCGTGCTATTCGATTCGCTCACAAGGACAGTTTCCGTACGCGCAAGAGCACCGTCGCGGGCGTTGTCAAGAGTGGCGTCAGGGTTCTCCTGCGCCGCCCGCTCCGCCGGCGGGTTGTCTGCCCAGGCGATGGAATAGGAGGTGTCGGAGTCCGGGTAGGCGAAGATCATGGCTACCTGGTCGGTGCTCCCCGTTTCGGTATAAGCCGGAACCCGGATTTCCTGCGTGTCGGCCGGCATCTGCAGCTTGAATCCTTCCTGGCTTCGGTCCACGGTCACCCAGTTGACGTGGGCGGGCTTCGGCGTGCCGAGGTTCCCGGGATTACCTACCAAGCCTAAGTCCTGTCGGTGTATATAGATATAGGCAGAGCCACCAAGCAAGATGGCACCCAGCATGATGTAATACAATCGTTTCACACTTGGAAGTTTGCCCGTTCTGTCCGGTTCCTTGCAACTATTTCAGATACGAAAGGTACCAGAGGGGTAAAATCCAGAAAATCAGAGTTTTCCACAGTCTCGCAAAGTTAAGCAAACCTTTTCGATCAAATTGCATCTCTACTAATAACAAGCAGAGGCTTCCCCGATTATGTCCCATCCAAGAAAGGTAACTACTCCTTTTTGAGGGTCCTGAACGGACCTCTTCCCAAAAGCCCCCCTGGATTCCCTCCTAACTTGCCTCTCAAGCGGGCCTGCCGGAAGGCAGGCCCACACGCTTCTAAATGGAATCGCACTGCCGCTGCTCCAACAACAAATAACACTCATTGGGCCGTTCTTTCGCTTTTTTCTGGCCGACAGTGGGAGGCGGCAAGGCCCGAGTACCAACCGCATTCATCTTCGGACCACCGATGCTGATGGCGAACTACTTAGAATTGAAGCAGCTATGCGCAGACCCGCGAACCTGTCTTCCCATTCCGCGACTAGGGCCATCGACGCTATCGACCTTGCCTTCGATGTTGCCGGCCTCAAACGCAGCCCGCGCGGCAAGCCATCGCCCCCCAGGCGCGAATCCCGCCGCGATCTGGCCTTGGCCGAAGAGTTGATGCGGCCCGCCGCCAAGCCTGGCCTGGCTCCCAACGGCGTCCGCTGGCTGCGCGTTCCCGGCTGGGACCTACCGTGGCTGTGGAGCGGGTTCAGCACCCGGCGGGACGGTCTGAGCCGCGCCTACTGCGCAGAGAACGCCAAAGGCGAGTTGAATCTCGGGTTCACAGCGGAAGACGAGCGCGAAACGGTCCTCGATAACCGCCGCCTTCTGGCCGAGGCAGTGACCGGCAGCGCGGAGACTCTTCTGGTCACGTTGCGGCAATTCCATTCCAATCTTCTGCTCCGCGCCACCTCCGCCGACGCGGGGCGTGAGCGCCCGCAATGTGCCGATGGACTTATGACCGATGAGCCGGGTCTGCTGCTGGCGGTCATGGCGGCCGACTGCATTCCGGTGCTGGTGGCAGACCGCAAGCGGCGCGTGGTGGCTGCATTCCACGCCGGCTGGCGCGGCACGGTCAAGCGCATTGTGGAAGGCGGGATCGGCCGCATGAGGCTGGAATTCGACTCGCGGCCCGAGAATCTTATCGCAGCCATCGGGCCGGGCATCGGTCCTTGCTGCTATGCAGTCGGTGAAGAGGTCATTTCGGAATTCGAATCGCAGTTCGTCTATGCGCGCGAGCTCTTCCACGAGGTCTACTCGAGGGACCCGGCGCGCAAAAAATATCCAATGCTGTTTATGACTCAACGCGCGCCCGGCCACTCGCACATGGGGCCGGAAATCCATCTTGATGTGGTCAAGGCCAACCGGCGGCAACTGCTCGATGCCGGCCTGCGCGCCAAGTCGATTGAGATTGTGGGCGGATGCACAAGCTGCCAGCCGCAGTGGTTCTTCTCCCACCGCGCCTCGCGCGGCCATACGGGGAGGATGATGGCGGTGATCGGGATTAGCGAGTCGGCTCGTCAGCGAGTCGGCCGCTTCCTGAATTAGCAGGGAAAGATGGATGCATTGGAATTGGCTGCGCGCCGGTCCAACCCAGAGCCGACCCGCTGACTTGCTCGTTACGCGCTTGCAGCGGAGTTCGCAGCCTCGCCGGGATTGACCAAATCGCGCAGTTCCTTCGACGGCTTGAAGTAAGGAACCTTCTTGGCGGGAACTTCCACGCGATCGCCGGTTTTGGGGTTGCGGCCGATGCGCGGGTTGCGCTGGCGAATACGGAAGGAGCCGAATCCGCGAATCTCGATCTTATCGCCCTTTTGCAGAGCGCCGATCACTGAGCCGAAGATGGTTTCTACGATGACTTCGCCGTCGCGGCGGGTCAGGTCTCCCAATGCGGTTACCTTTTCCACCAGATCTGCCTTTGTCATGTTCGGTTCGCCTCCGCACGCAGCATAATCGGATTCTGACCGGTCAGGGGAGAAAATGCAAGCCCCCTGTGGAATTTAGCCCTTTAGAGATCAGCAAGTTGGCCCCGTTCAGCCGCGCCTGGTTGGATGCGCAAACCGTCCCTGGTGGTGGGTTATGATGGGCTGAAGCTTCCACGAAATCGCGCTCCAACCGATGGGAACCAGGATGAGGCGCGGCGGGTGGCAGCCATCTGCCATGCCGTATCCCAGCTATAGCATCGTCATTCCCGCCTACAACGAGAGTAGCCGTATTCCCGCCACTCTGGAGGCGGTGGTGGAGTGCATTCGCAGCAAGGGCTGGCCAGCCGAGGTGGTGGTGGTCGACGATGGCTCCCGCGACAACACTGCGGACTTGGTGCGTGTCTTTGCCGCTCGCGCGTCGGAGGTGCGGCTGCTTCAGAATCCCGGCAACCATGGCAAGGGCTACAGCGTGCGCCACGGCATTCTTGAGGCCCTGGGCGAGGTCGTGATGTTTACCGACGCCGATCTTTCCGCGCCCATAGAAGAAGCGCAGGGGCTCTTCGATGCCATTGCCGCGGGTGCCGATGTTGCCATTGGCTCGCGGTGGCTGGAGCGGCAGCGCCAGACGATCCGCCAGCCGTTTTACCGGCGCTTTTTCGGGCGCTGTTTCAATGCCGTTACGCGCATGGTCATGCACCTGCCCTTTGCCGATACGCAATGCGGCTTTAAGGCCTTTACGCGCGGGGCCGCGCAGACCGTCTTCCAACTCCAGACTATTGAGCGCTGGGGTTTCGATCCGGAGATTTTATTTATTGCCCTGAAGCGTGGATACCGGATCGAGGAAGTACCGGTGAGCTGGGCGCACGATGAGCGCACCCAGCTCAGCTACTTGAAGGACGGTGTCCGCATGTTGCAGGATCTGGCCGTGGTGCGCTGGAATGCGCTTATGGGGCGGTACAACCGCGATATCGAGCAAATCCATCGCCAAGAGCTGAAACGGGGCGGGTAGACTTGAGCATCGGAAATGTTTTCGGCAAAGCGGCATGCACATGGATCCTGTGAGCGCTCAAAATTCGAAGGCCGGGCCGCAGGCTCCATTGTTACAAGAATCGTGTGCCGGGAATGACCGGGATCCAAACAAGGCGGTAGAGGTAGACACAAGCGGCGAAAACGACGACCGCGACGCCTTATGAGTTCATTGTGATTGAGAACGACGGCGACATAAATCCATATTTTCCACTTACCGCGTGGGAGGCATTGGGGGTAATCGCGAGCAAGCCCGTCGGGAGAGCACTCCTGGATGCGAATATCGATGGCTCTGCGGGCTTCAAGATCAAATTAGTCCGCGGCGTCGGCGTAAGGGAAATCGACAAGCCCGGAGAAGAAGGCGGCAGCCGGGCCGTGTCCTTCAATGAAACGGCAGCCCGGGGCGGCGGCGGAGCCAAGGCCGAACGCTTTTGGAATCCCAACATTTTTTATAATCCTGCGGCTGGCGCGCGACCTGCGTCTATTGGATTGGCGCACGAATTGGTGCACTGCCTGCATAGTGTGACGGGAACAATGAAGCCGGGTTACGACCAAGAGGAACAGTGGACCGTCGGCCATGCCCCTTTTGCGGATACCGCTATTTGCGAAAACACGATTCGCGAGGAACATGGAATTGACAGGCGAACGCAGCACTGACGTCCTGGATACCGCAGGCCTTCGACGTCTGACATCTGGGAAAGCACATCCGAATCACGCCGCTTCCCGCTCCGCTGGTTTCCTGAATTCTGGTGGAAGGCGTAAACTTCTATCCCAGGCGGAGCGTCCCTTACCAACAGAACCGGAGACGCATTCCAATCACCCCCGATTCAGGAGAGGCATCCATGATGCGCAAGGTAGCACTCGCAGTTCTGGTGATCGCACTGGGCTCGGTGGCGGCGCTGGCCGCCGACTTCAACGGCAAATGGACCGCCGACGTGCAGGGGCGCAGGGGCACGCAAACCATCACCTTCGACTTTCATGTGGACGGGTCGACGCTCACCGGCAAAATCAGCACGGAGCGCGGCGACAGCGACATTACGGATGGCAAGGTAGACGGCGACAACATCTCGTTCACCCAGGTTCTCAACTTCAACGGCAACGAGAGGAAGATCAGCTACACCGGGAAGGCCGACGGAGATAATTCGATCAAATTCTCGCGGCAGATGGGTGACCGGCCAGCCATGGAGTTTACAGCCACGCGGGCGGCCGCAGGGTCTGAGCCTCCCGTACAGTAACGGCGCCATTTCGCGCTAGAATTCCGCAGCGGCAGAGTGATAGGGTGGACTGCATCCGGCAGGAGGTCGTCGCCCTATGATCTTCCATACTTTTCTGCGCCAGCGACAACATGACAGCTATCTTCGACTGCCCGCGCCGCGCCCGCCGAATCTCCGGCCTGGGCAACGGAAACGGCGCCGCCAGCGTGGGGAGTAGTTCCGTCCTAGCTAACTGCATGGCTGCTTCAAAGCCGCGCCAGAAAGAGTGCTCGCGAAAGCTCGATCGGGAGCGCAGAGCTTCTTTTCGCGCCTCGCCAACCGTTTGCAACTCGCGGGATCAGGCCCGCGTCCAACCGGGGATGAGGCCGGCGCATTCAACCACTCCCCCGTGCGATTTGCGGCGGCCTCCTGCAAGGCCAGCAATTTTAAGGGATTTGCGGTAGACTGAGAGTGCTTTTGATACAGGCAGACAGCTTTGAAGCTCCGCGAAAGGAGAGTTTGGGTCATGGCAGAGGACAGCAAGGGAAACGGATTGGCATGGTTTTTGGCTGGGTTAGGCGTGGGCGCGCTGGTAGGCATTCTTTATGCTCCCAAGAGCGGCCGTGAAACCCGCGAAGACCTCGTCAGTGGCGCTCGCGATGGCGCCGACTACCTGCGCAACCGTAGCCGCCAGGCGGCGGAGAGCGTGAGCGCGCTGGTGGACAAGGGCAGGGAGCAGGTCAGCGCGTTTGTTGACAAAGGCAAGGAGCAAGTGAGCGCGTTCATTGACAAGAGCAAGGAACAGGTGAGCGATTACGTGGACAAGAGCCGCGACGTGGTCGATCGTGGACGCGCACAGTGGGAAGAGTTCGTAGAGCGCGGGAAGAACCTGGTTTCCGAGCAGACCAGCCGCGTGGGCGCGGCCGTGGAAGCGGGCCGCCAGGCTTACAAGTCCACCACGGCAGGCGACGAAACTCACGAGTACTAAACAGGCTCGACATGGCGCGGCGGCCGCTGCGCCGCGGGCAAACCCGGGATTGCGGCTGTTCTTGAGGGTGTAAGCCGCGCTCCGGCGCCGCGCTCACCGCCGGGGCTCGCTGGTATGGATGGGCTTTTCTTCACTGGCTGGGAGCGGCCAGCTCCCGATTTGCTCCTTGGCCGAGGTGCTTCATTGTCGATCGATTTGCAGAATACGACTCTCGCCTTGGCGGCGGTTGCCGCGCTGGCTCTGCTGGTGCAGACCATCGGTATGATCGTGGTTTTGACGATGGCGCGCAAGGCAGCCAAAAACATGCGCGAAGAGCTGGAGGAATATCGCTCCTTGTTGATGCCGGTGATCCAGAAAGCGCGGGAAGTGGTGGAGAACGTTGCCCCCAAGATCGAGAGAGCGGCCGAAGATCTGTCCGTCATCACCGCCAGCCTGCGCGAGCAAACCGCCGATATCCAGAAGGCCGCGGATGACATCATCGTACGCACCCAACGCCAGGCTGGGCGCGTGGATCACATGCTCACCGTCGTTTTCGATGGCGTGGAGCGCGCCGCCACTTTCATGTCCGAAACTGTGGCCAAACCCATGCGCCAGGTCTCGGGGCTGATCGCTTCGGTCAAGGCGGTGGTTGAAACTTTGCGCGATCCGGAATCTACTCACCGCTATTCACAGCCATCGCACAGCCCATCGCGCTACGCCGACGGCGAGCCGATTTCCTCACCGCGGCCCACCGGATCCACCACTCCCATTCGGCCGTAGATTGCACGGGTACCGCCGTCAAAAAATCCACCCTCCGCCCACAACTTCATCGCCATGGTAAAAGACCGCCGACTGGCCCGGCGTAACGGCACGCTGCGGCTCGTCGAACGTAGCCGTTACCGCATCGGTTCCGGCCGGCTCCAGAGTGGCCCACGCAGGCTCATGGCGATGCCGAATCTTCGCCCGCACTCGCATGGGAGCCGTGAGAGTGGCAATGCTGATCCAGTTGAGCCGCCGCGCGCGCAGCGCGCGCGTGGCGAGCTCCGCGTCCGCGCCCACCGTCACGCGATGGCTGGCCGGGTCGATGCTGAGCACGTAGAGCGGCGATGGCCCCGACTGCACACCCAGCCCTTTGCGCTGGCCCACGGTGAAATTCGAAATCCCCTCGTGCCGCCCGATCACCTCGCCATTTGACGCAATCAGCTCGCCCGCCGTCTCCGGCATCCGCTCGCTTTGCTCCTCGAGATATGCGGTCAAAAACTGCTTGTAATCGCCGCCGGGGATGAAGCAGATCTCCTGCGAGTCGGGCTTTTCGGCGAGCCGCAACCCGTGCCGCCGCGCCATATCGCGCACCTCCGGCTTGGTCATGCTGCCCAGCGGAAAGAGCGTGTGCGCAAGTTGCTCCTGCGTGAGGCCGAACAGGAAATATGTCTGGTCCTTGGCCAGGTCGGCCGGCCGCTTCAGAATCCAGCGGCCGCGCGCCTCGTCGTATTCGTTCACCGCATAGTGCCCGGTGGCGATGCGCTCCGCTCCGATCGCCCGCGCCGTCTTCAGCAACTGATCGAACTTGATGTGGTTGTTGCAGAGCGAGCAGGGGATGGGCGTGCGCCCGGCCAGATACTCATCCACAAACGGCCGCACCACGTCGCGCTCGAACCGCTCCTCCTGGTTAACAACGTAATACGGAATGCCGAGCTGTTCGGCCACCTTGCGCGCGTCATACACGTCATCCAGCGAGCAGCAGCGGCCAGCCTTGGGCGCATCCGGAATCCCGTGCTTGCCCGCGAGCCGCGTCTGATCCCAGAGCTGCAACGTGAGGCCAACAACGGTCGCGCCATCGCCGCCCCGGGCGAGGATCGCCGCCGCCGTAGAAGAGTCAACCCCTCCGGACATGGCGACGGCGATGGTGTTGGTGCAGTTCATAGTTCGTAATTCTCAGTTCGTAGTTACGAGCTTTCAGCGATCGATGCGCTGAAAATTGATAGCTGACAACTCGTTTCACACCGGCGCCAACGCTCTCAAATGCTCCACAGCTGCCGGAACGGCTTGCAACACATGATCCACATCGGCTTCCGTGGCCGCCTTCAGCAAACTGAAGCGCAAACTTGCCCTCGCCGCGTTCTTGTCCAGCCCCATGGCCATCAGCACGTGGCTGGGCTCGGTCGAGCCGGAATGGCACGCCGACCCGCCGCTCACGGCCACGCCTTTCAAGTCGAGGGCGATCACCAGCGCCTCGCCCTCCACCTGCTCGAAGCGGATGTTGGAGGTGTTGGCGGTGCGCGGCGCGCCGGCGCCATTCACGGCCGTTCCGGAGATTCTCAAAACGCCTGCCTCGAGACGGTCGCGCAATGCGGCCACGCGCTCCAGCGTTCCGTCGCTCAGGCTCTTCATGGCCAGCTCCGCAGCCTTGCCCAGCGCCACAATGCCCGGCACGTTCTGCGTGCCCGCGCGCTGACGGCGTTCGTGGCTGCCGCCCAGCATCAGCGGCTCCAGCGGCGTTCCGCGGCGCACATACATCGCGCCCACACCCTTGGGCCCGTGCATCTTGTGGGCACTGATCGAAAGCAGATGGCATCCAAATCGGCTCACGTCGAATGGCACCTTGCCTGCGCCCTGCACCGCGTCGATGTGGAAGAAGGCGCCGGCTTCAGCCGCAATCATGCCGATCTCTTCCACTGGCTGCAGGATGCCGGTTTCGTTGTTGGCCAGCATCACGCTTATCAGCCGCGTGCGCGGCGTAAGCGCCGCGCGAATCGCCTCAGGATCGATGAGCCCATCCGGGTGCGGCGCGATATACGTCACCTCCACACCGCGCTCCGCCACGCGCTCGGCTGCGCGCAGCACCGCCGAGTGCTCGATGGCCGTGGTGATGAAATGATCGCCTGCGCGCAGCAGCCCGAAGATGGCAGTGTTATCGCCCTCCGTGCCGCCGGAGTTGAACACCACCTCGGCTTCGCGGCAGTCGAAGAATTGCGCCAGAGTCTCGCGTGCGTGGTCCACAGCCGTGCGCGCCTGCTGCCCCTCAAAATAAATCGACGAGGCATTCCCGAAGCGCTCAATCCAGAACGGGCGCATGACCTCAAGCACTTCGGGAAGCAGAGGCGTGGTGGCATTGGCATCCATGTAAACGCGGTGCATAAGGGACAAATCTCCTATATCCATTCTATCTTGGGCGGAATTCAAGCGCGGCGTTCCGGCGCGAGGCTGGACAAGCGTCGTGGTCTCCCGCCCTTTCCGCAGAAATTCAAGAAGCAGATTCCTTCGCTCCGCTCAGGAGAAAGGACGGGGCACCGGAAGGCGCGAGGAGAGTTGTCGTCCCGCCCCGACTCGCTCCCGTGCCCATGCTCTATCCTCAATCTGTGGGCTTCAGTGAATTCCTGGGCAACACGGCCACCGTGACGCATCTGCGCGAGAGCGTGCGTGCCGGGCGATTTCCTCACTCGCTTGTCCTGGCTGGCCCGCGCGGCGCGGGCAAATACAAGCTCTCGCTGATGCTGGCCCAGGCTGTCAATTGCCTCAACCCCACCCAATCTGACGGCCTTCCCGATTTTTGCGGCATCTGCTCCAACTGCACGCGCATTGCGGAAGGCGCCAACCTGGAGGAGCGCGTGGAAGAGGCCTTGGCCGTGCGCGACGATCTACGCGAAGCCGACAAGCGCGAGACTTGGATACTTATCCAGACCCATCCCGACGTGTTGATCGTCCCGCCCGACCCTCCACAGTTGATGATCAAGCTGGGACAGGTGCGGCAGGCCATCCACGTAGCCTATTACCGCCCGCCCGTCGAGGCACGCCGCGCCTTCACCATCTTCACCTGTTCGCAGTTCATGAAAGAAGCGGCCAACAGCCTGCTGAAACTTCTTGAAGAGCCGCCCGAGCGCACCACGCTGATCCTGCTCACGGAAAACCCTCAGGAGCTTCTGCCCACCATCCGTTCGCGCGCCGTCATTCATCGTCTCGGAGCGATTCCCCCGGCGGATATCGAAGCGCTGCTCGCCATGCGCCGTCCGGAGTTGAGCGCGCGCGACCGGGCACTGGCGGCGCGACTGGCGGAGGGCTCCGTGGGCCGCGCGCTGGCGATGGATTTGAGTATTTACCTGGCCAGCCGCAACGATGCCGTGGTGCTGCTGCGCACCGCATTGCGGGAACCTGATTATTCCGCGCTCTTTCACGCCACGGAGACCTACCGCGCGGGCGCCGACGGCCAGGAAAAGACGGTGAACCTGCTGCGCGCCCTGGGCAGCCTGGTCGAGGACCTGTTGCTGATCGTGGCCGGCACGCCGGCGCTGATCCGCAACCTGGACCTCAGCGCCGAACTCACGCGGATGGCCGAAGGCCTTAACCTTGACTGGATCGACGGAGCGGCTCGCGCTTTAGTGCAGGTCGAACAGGGTATGCGCCGGAATTTGCTGCGCTCCCTCTCACTCGACGCCATGGCCGTGAGCCTCGAGCTCTAGCCCTAATACTGTTCACTTAAAGGTTTTTGTGGCATTCTGTTGTGTAGCGGAACAGGAGGCCACGGTTGGCGCGTACGATTGCCGAACTTCCCGCGGGCACGCGGATCACGGACTATATCAGCCTGGGAGTGATCAGCCAGGCTTTCCCTCGCGGCGTTGTCGGAGCGGTGCTGGAGCGTACGGGCGCGGCCAGCCTT
>JASHRF010000041.1 GCA_030037545.1 Acidobacteriaceae bacterium
AAGGCTGGCCGCGCCCGTACGCTCCAGCACCGCTCCGACAACGCCGCGAGGGAAAGCCTGGCTGATCACTCCCAGGCTGATATAGTCCGTGATCCGCGTGCCCGCGGGAAGTTCGGCAATCGTACGCGCCAACCGTGGCCTCCTGTTCCGCTACACAACAGAATGCCACAAAAACCTTTAAGTGAACAGTATTAGGGTTAGAGCGCGGTTGACCGGTTGCCGACCAGCGCCAGGGCGCGGACGATGAACTCCTGAAGCGGCACGGAGCCCTGGTCGCCTTTGCCGCGGGTGCGGATGCTGACTGAGCCTGCCGCCTCTTCCTTGTCGCCGAAGACCAGGATGTAGGGGGTTTTCTGGTTGGCGAAGTCGCGGATTTTGGCGTTCATCTTCTCGTTGCGCAGGTCCACTTCGACGCGCAGGCCCGCCTGTTTCAGCTCTTTGTCGATTTTTGCGGCATATGAAGCGTGGCGCTCGCTGATGGGCACCAGACCCACTTGCACGGGCGCGAGCCACAGCGGAAACGCGCCCGCGTAGAGTTCGATGAGATAGGAGACCATGCGCTCCATGGTGCTGACGATGGCGCGATGGATCATCACCGGGCGATGCTGTTTGCCGTCGGCGCCCGTGTACTCCAGGCCAAACTGGTTGGGCAGATGAAAATCGACCTGAATGGTCGAATAGGTCTCCTCGTGGCCCATTACGTCACCGAGCTGGATGTCGAGCTTGGGGCCGTAGAATGCCGCCTCGCCGCGGCCTTCGCAGTACTTCAATCCCAGGCTGTCGAGCGCTTCGCGCAACACGCGCTCGCCCAGCTCCCACATGGCATCGTTGTCGACATACTTTTCCTTGTTAGCCGGATCGCGCAGCGACAGGCGATAGCTGTATTGGGTGATGCCCAACGCCCGGTACGCCCGCTCCACGAGCTTCATCACTTTCGAGAACTCTTCCTTGATCTGGCCGGGCGCGCAGAAGATATGCGCGTCGTTGAGGGTCATGCAGCGCACGCGGCTCAGGCCGCTCAGCACGCCGGAGCGCTCGTAACGATACATGGTGCCCAACTCGGCGAGCTTCACCGGCAAATCGCGATAGCTGCGCAGCTTCGACTCGTAGATGAGAATGTGATGCGGGCAGTTCATGGGCCGCAGCACCATCTGCTCGGTTTCCAGATCCATGGGAGGAAACATGTCCTCGTGATAGTGAGTCCAGTGACCGGAACGGACGTAGAGGTCGACCTTGGCCAGAGCGGGCGTGTAGACATGCTCGTATCCATCTTTGCGCTCAAGGTCGAGGATGTATTCCTCGAGCAGGCGGCGGATGGTGGCGCCTTTCGGCAGCCATAGCGGCAGGCCGGCGCCGACCTCTTCACTGACCGTGAACAGCTCCAGCTCTTTGCCGAGGCGGCGGTGATCGCGGCGCTTGGCGTCCTCGATCCGCTCAAGATATTCGTCCAGATCCTTCTTCGAGAAGAAGGCGGTCCCGTAGATGCGCTGGAGCTGCGGGTTTTTCTCGTCCCCCAGCCAGTAAGCGCCGGAGATACTCATGACGCGGAAGGCTTTCACGCGGCCGGTCGAAGGCACATGCGGGCCGCGGCAGAAGTCAACGAATTTGCCGTTGCGATAGAAGCTCACCTGCTCGCCGGCTGAAGTGAAGCGGGTGACGAAGTGGGTTTTCATGAAGTCGCCGTCGCGCTCGAAGTCTTCCAGACTCTTTTCTCTTGGAGCAAACTCGTGGATGAATGGCTCGTCGCGCGCAACCACCTCGGCCATTTTTGCCTCGATAGCTTCGAGATCTTCGGGCGTGAAGCGCTTCTCACGATAGAAATCGTAGAAGAAGCCAGTATCGGTGGCCGGGCCATGGCCGAGCTTGGTTTCCGGGAACAGCTCGAGGACTGCGGCGGCCAGCACATGCGCCGCGGAGTGGCGCACGACCTTGATGGCATCGGGATCTTTTTCCGTGACCAGCTCCAGGCGCGTGTCGGCGGTGAGGGGCGTGGTCAGGTCCACCAAACGCGGCGCGCCGGCCTGCCCGGCGGCGTACATCCGGGTCTCCGAATCCGGCTGGCCGCTAGGCGACTGGCCGTCGCGGACGGAGGCTTGGTCCGGCATAGCGGCAATGGGAAGCAGGCGCGCCACTATCGAGGCCGCGGCCAGGCGCGGCGAAATCGAGTTGGCAATCTCAAGCGGCGTTGTGCCCGCGGGTATTTCGCGAACCGCCCCGTCGGGCAGGTGTACGGCGATGGTCTTCGTGCTCATGCTTGGTGGGTTCCTGAGGCTGGGAAGTATGCCCGTTATGTTGAGGATAGAGGGCGGACGGGCGCGAAGTCGAGCGGGACGGGAAACGGGGACGCTTTGGGACAGGGGATTTCCAAGTGAACCGGAGCCGGCTGTACCTCAATAAAAGCAGGGGGTTAGCTTCGCGAATAGCGGGTCAATGGAGCCGAGGTCGATACGGAGTCGGTGGCCGGATAGCGGATGGTCATCGCGCGAGTGCAACCGATTGGGGAGTTGGCAATACCCTGAAAGGCCACACTTGCTGCCGGGTTGGGGAATGGCCAACGCTTGTGCGAAGGGCTAATGTCTCCTGCGTGGCCGGAAAACAAACCGGTTGCGAGGCTGAGATGCAAGTACTTTGCAAGAAGACCAGCGGGCTCGCCGAGGTTCATTGCTGCGTGTGCGGGCAGGGGTTCGTAATGTTCTGGGATCGCCAACCGGCATCCGAGCGGATCGCCGCCCGGCACGAGATTCAGGAGTCGCTGCGCCGGCAGCATCTGGGAACGACAGGCCGCGAAGCCCACCCGCAGGGCGGCTTCCTGGTCCCGGAGTGGAGTGGTTCGAGAATGAATGCGACGATGCCGGGCAAAGCGCCGGTTTGGGAGTTGTAGGCATCCTACTGTTGTATCGAGAGTTCGTCTGGGCCCTCACGGCGCACGCCGGAACTCCAGACGATGATATGCCGGACGGCGACTTCACCCTTAGAGGTCATCGCGGTCCGGCATCTCTTTTTTCAGTCCATGATCGGAGTTGCCCGGCCGCAGCCGACGATCCCGGGCGTGCAGGGGTTTGTGGCCTCCCACCCTCGCGCCAGGAAAAGGCGCAAGGATGGGGCACGGACGTGTTCTTTTGCCAGGCGTCAGGGCCTTTCACTGCTCAACGAAGGCGGAGCGTCACCGGGCGCAGATCCCCAGGACTTATTGGGTTTGTCGCCCAGGATGAAATGCATTGTGCCACCCAGGTCAAGCTGGTCGATCCGGACACGGGCAAAATCGCCGGGGATGGGACCTGGCGCAAGGCGGAACTTCTGGGAACGAAAATCGGACGGCTTGCCGAGCGCGCGCTCCAGAACGGGCGCCAGGCAGACATTGACTCAATTTCCATCCGCAGCCAGACCATCTCTGTGTCGTTGCACAATCCGCTCTTTCGCGCTGCCGAGGCGGCGGGGGTTTTCGCGGGTCGAAAGCCTCTCTACACCAACGGCAAGCTCGATCCCGCGACAGAGATGCGCGATCTGCCCAGCGTGGGCCGCGTGGAGTGCGCTACCGGCGGCGATATACGGCCCGAAGTCGACTACGTTCAACTGCGGACGCGAGCGACCGCTCGCGCAGGCGAGACTGCCCGCGCCGGCGAGGTTGCGGCGGAGATCGTCACCATCCCCGGAGAAATCTATCCTGAACTGGTGAATGGCGGCGTCGAACGATACGCGGGAGCCGATTTTCCGGACGCGCCCATCGAGACGGCGCTGCGCGCGCACCTCAAATCGCGATATCAATTCATCTTCGGGCTGGGGAATGACGAGATCGGCTACCTGATTCCCAAAGCCGAGTGGGACGAAGAGCCGCCTTGGCTCATGAACGCGCCAAAACCGTTTTATGGCGAGGTAAATTCAGCGGGACCGGATGCCGCAGGCGTAGTTCTGCGCGCGCTGCTGCGGATTTTAGATGTTCAAGGCGAGCCCCGGGGCGCGAGCCAATAGAAGATCACGTTAGATAAGAGGGTCGCGGACCAGATTTTCGGTTCAGATTATGGCTCATTTGCTCCCCTGTCATTCCACAAAAGATGCATTGGGCCCTTTCAATACCCTCGTAACATTCAAAGTTGAGGTATTGTCAGTTGGCCGTTCCCCAGTCCAGGCCGGCTGGCAAGGAGGTTGAAGTGCACCCGTGGCTGGAAAGAGTTGAGAGTGCATTATGACGCTTCGAGCCAAGGCGCTGGTGGGCGCGGTGGCGACCGGGGCGTTTCTAAGCCTGTATTCGGTTCGCGAACATCCCGCGCAACAATGGCTTCACTTCTGGGTGTACCTGGCCGCCATCCTGCTCAGTTCGGGGATGAAGGTGGCCATGCCCAAGAGCAACGGGACCATGTCCGTCAACTTCCCGTTTATCCTGCTGGGCATCCTGGAGCTTTCTCCGCTGCAGGCGGTCGGCTTGGCGGCGTGCCTTGTCATCGCTCAGTGCCGGATCCGGGTGGTTCGTTCGTTTACTCCGGTCCAGATTTTCTTTAATGTAGCCAACGTGATCACGGCCACGGTGCTGGCATGGTATACCTATGCGGCGCTGCTGCGGGTGAACGCAGAAGTGGCGCCGGCCCTGGCGGCAGCGGCAACCGTTTATTTTCTCGCCAATACGATCCCAGTAGTCCTGATCATCGGCTGGGAGTCGCGTGCGGAGCCATTCAAGAAGTGGCGCCAGGAGTTCCTCTGGTACTTCCCGTTTTACCTGGTGGGCGCGGTATTGGCAGCCTTCGCCAATTTCATCAGCACCCGGTTCGGCTGGATCACGTCACTGCTGCTGATCCCGCTGGTGTACATCGTCTATCGCGCTTACTGCGCGCAAAAGGCGATCATTCGCGACCGCGAACGGCACATAGTGGAAATGGAAGCGCTGCATGTTCGTACCATTGAAGGGCTGGCGATGGCGATCGAAGCCAAGGACACCAACACCCACCGTCACCTGATGCGGGTTCGGGTCTACGTCTCCGAGTTAAGCAAGATCATGAACCTCGCCCCGTCGATCACGAAGGCGCTTATTACCGCGTCCTACCTGCACGATATCGGCAAGCTGGCGGTGCCGGAGTACATCCTTAACAAGCCCGGCAAGCTTACCCCTGAAGAATTCGAGAAGATGAAGATTCATCCCGTGGTGGGCGCCGAGATATTAGAGCGGGTGCGCTTTCCCTACCCGGTGGTTCCCATTGTCAGATCCCATCATGAAGCCTGGGACGGAAGCGGGTATCCAGACGGACTGAAGGGCGAGGAGATCCCGATTGGAGCGCGCCTTCTCACAGTGGTGGACTGTTTCGATGCGCTGGCCTCCGACCGGCCGTATCGCCGGGCCATGCCGTTGCATGAAGCCATGGAGGTAGTGAAAAGCAAGGCCGGAAGCCAGTTCGATCCGGAAATCGTGCATCTTCTCGAAACGCACTACTCCGAACTCGATCGGCTGGCGAGCCAGCAGATCGAAGAAATGGCGCCGCTGGAAACTGATCTTCTCATCGAGCACGGCGCTGCGCCGAGGGCCGGCTTTGAGCCTGAGCACGGCGGAGATGGCATCCCGATACCGAACGCGGCACTGGAATTGGGCCGGTTTCTGAAGGACGCACTTACCCCGCGCGCAATGGTTCTGGCTCTGTCCAGGCGCTTGCAGCCATTGGTCCCGTTCGATTGCGTTGCCATATACCTCAAGTCGGATGATGCAACTCTGACGCCGTACATTAAGGGTCCCTGTGCCGACGCGTTTTCCGAGCGAGTCATACAACTTGGCGAGGGCCTATCGGGCTGGGTGGCGCAAAGCCGGCGGTTTATCTTGAATGGCAACCCGACTGTAGAGCTGAACTACCGCGCTGCGAGCAGCTTGTTTTCGGCTGACAGCTCCGCACTCTCGGTTCCGCTCACCGACGCAGCCGGCGCCGTTGTCGCGGTGTTTACGGTTTATTCCCGCAAGGCGGCGGCATTTTCGAGGGAGCACCTCCGGATTTTGCAGACGCTGGAGTCGACGCTGTCAAGCTCGCTGCAAAATGGAATGCGCGGCGCGACCGCGGAGACAAAGGCCGCCATCCTTCGGAGCAGCGGGGCAGAACCCGTATTCAAGGAGCTTTCCGCGCTATGAAGCGCGCCGTCGCCGCGATGAAATGGTTGACGCGAACGTCGGCCATCGTTCTGCTGGTCGTGGTCGGCTCTACCATCCTGGTCCGCTTTGCGCCCGGCTATTTCAGCGATACACGCGAGATGGACGCGCGTTATGCCGATGTGGCGCGGGCGGAAATGTCAATGGAAGCAGCACGCAGTGGTTCGTTCCCGCATCTGCTTTTTTCGGAAATCGGCGGATGGATGCGGGGAGACGCGGGGCAGTCGCGGGAGTACGGGATTCCGGTGCTGGACCTGATTGGGCCGCGTCTGCGGGTGACGGGAAGTCTGCTGCTGCGCGCTCTTCTCTTGTCGTGGGCGCTGGCGGTGTGTGCCGCGCTTGTTTCCAGCGCCGGCCGGAAGCCGTCGCTGTTCTGGCAGGCGCCTGCCACCCTTTTGATGGCCATACCCGCGGCTGCCATGGCCACCATCTGCCTGCTGGCGGATCGCGGCGGCCCGGTACTGGTGCTGGCCCTGCTTCTGGCGCCACGCGATTTCAAATTTTTGCATCGCACTCTGCGCAAGGCGTGGCTGGACCCGCACCTGTTGCAGGCCCGCGCCGCGGGCATCGGAAGGGCGCGGCTCTTGAGGGCGCACCTCCTGCCCTCGATTGCTCCACAGATCGGGGCCCTGGCTTCGCTATCGATCGCGACCGAACTGAGCGGGCTAGTGCCGGTTGAAGTCATCTTCAACGTTCAGGGACTGGGCCAATTGGCGTGGAATGCGGCGCTGAACCGCGACCTGCCCGTACTGTTGGCGGTGACCATGATCATGGCCCTGGCGGTCATCGCCTCTGGAATGGCCATCGATCATCCGGATCAACCCGGCGAGTGGAGCAGCATATGAAGTTCAATCTCGTGGCGGCATGGCTGCTCATGGGCGTGGTTCTGATCGCGGCGGCGATCGTGGCGGCGCCGGGCGCGAGCTACTCGAAGCAGGATCGGCTGTTGCCACTGGCGGGAGCGACGATTCACCATTGGGCCGGCACTGACGCACTGGGACGCGATCGACTGGTGCGAGTTGCCGCCGCTCTTCTGCTCAGCCTGGGTGGCGCGCTGGCCGCGGCGGCGGTTACCACGGCAGCCGCCGCCGGCGTGGGCACGCTGGCAGCCTTTGGCCCCAGAGGCCTGGGCTGGATCGCGCTGCTCATATGCGATGTTTTTCTCGCTCTGCCCTGGTTGTTTTTGCTGATGATGGTTCGATCGGCGCTGCCTTTGACCACCTCTCCGGCCAACTCGGCGGCGATCACCTTTCTGGTTCTCGCGGCGCTGGGCTGGCCGGCCTGCGCGCGCGCCGTATATCGCGGGGCCGTCGACCTGAAAAGATCGGAATGGATGCTGCATGCGCGCGCGGAGGGCCTGCGCGATGGTCAACTCATCCGCTACGTGATTCCCAGCCTGGTTCCATTGTTGTTGCCGCAATTTCTCATCTGTATCCCCGCGTTCATTGTCGCCGAAGCGAACCTTGGAGCGCTGGGATTGGGCGTTGGCGAACCGCTGCCTTCCTGGGGAGGCATGTTGCTCGAGCTGGATAACTCTGCGCTGCTGTTCCAGACCCCCTGGGTGTATCTCCCGGTCATATTGCTCGTCATCGTTCTGCTTCTCCTGGAAGCCATCCCTGCGGAGGCTTGAACCGTGCGCCACTCATCCCGGCTTGTCGTTGCTTTCTACATGATTCTCGCGGTGCTGGCGGGGAAGACTTCCGGCGCCCAGGCAGCTTCCCGCTTGCCGGGTGAGCTGGTGTGGGCCATCGGTTCCGATCCCAAGACCTTCGATCCAGCGCAGGTGGACGATCAATGGTCTGAGCTGGTGCGTTATGTTACCTCCGGCGTTCTCGTCCGCTTTAATCGCCTTACCCAAACGGTTGAACCGCAGTTGGCGGAGAGCTGGACTCTGTCAGCCGATGGGAAGACTGTGACCTTCAAGCTGCGCCCGGGTTTGCGGTTCTCCGATGGCAGCGGCCTGACGTCACGAGACGCCGCCTGGTCGATCCGTCATGCCCTGCTGCCGGCCAGCCACGCGGTGGTTGCCGAGGAATTTCTCTCCCCAGGCGGCGTTACTGTCGAAACGCCCGACCTGAGGACCGTAATCGTCCATCTGCCCGGACGCGTGATCGGTATCGGCAAAGTCTTTGACGAGATTGCGATCGAGCCGGCAAATCGTCCCAGCCAGGGCCGCGTGACCGCAGGGCCGTTCGTGGTGGCTGAATACCGCCGCCTCCAGTACGTGCGTCTGCGCCGCAATCCTTATTACTATGGCAGGGATGCCGCCGGAAACTCGCTCCCGTATGCGTCCGGCATACGGCTCGATATCCTCCAGGATCAGGAAATGCAAATCAGGCTGTTCCTGCGTGGCGAGTACGATCTGATCAACAATCTTCCGCCCGATTATTTCGAGCTTCTCAAGCAAAAAGATTCCTCTTCGGTGCGCGACCTTGGGCCATCGCTGAACACGGAACAAATGTGGTTCAACCAGGCTCCGGAATCTCCGCTGCCGGGGTGGGAAAAATCCTGGTTCCAGAGCCGGGCGTTTCGCGTCGCTGTTTCTCAGGCCATTCATCGCGATGACCTGGCCCGCATCGCATATCAAGGACATGCCACTCCGGCCTACACGTTCATTTCGCCCGCCAACGCCGCCTGGTACGACCGGTCCGTAAACGCGCCGCATACCGATCTTGCCGCCGCGCGGGCGGGTTTGGCCGACGCTGGATTTCACCTGAGCGGAAATCAGTTGGAAGACCGGGAAAACCACCCTGTGAAGTTTTCGATCCTCACCAACGCGGGCAACGACGCACGGCTCAAGATGGCCACGCTGATTCAGCAGGACCTTACCGCACTGGGAATGCAAATAAACGTGGTGACGCTGGATTTTCCAGCGCTGATCGAGCGCCTGATGCACACCCAGGATTACGAAGCTTGCCTCCTGGGGTTGGCCAATGTCGATCCCGATCCAAACGTGATGATGAACCTGTGGCTGAGCTCCTCGCCCAATCACCAGTGGAACCCGTCTGAAAAAGTGCCCGCCACTCCCTGGGAGGCGGAGATCGACCGGCTGATGAAGCAGCAGGCCAGCAGCTTGAAACAGGCACAACGAAAAATCGCGATGGATCGCGTGCAGCAGATCGTCGCCGATGAACAGCCGTTTATTTATCTCGTCTATCCCAATGTTCTTTTGGCGGTTTCACCGCGGCTCCAGGGTGTACAACCGGCAGTGCTGGATCCAAGACTGGCATGGAACGTGGAGAGGCTGCGGTTGGAGGGGGGGCGATGATCGGCGCGCCGCTTCTTCGCGTTGCCCTGGAAGCCGGCTACGCCGGCAAGCCGGTGCTACGCGATATCCGATTCGATCTGCAGGCAGGCGAGGTGCTCGGACTCGTAGGCACAAGTGGAGCCGGGAAGAGCACGCTGGTGCTGTCTCTGCTGGGCCTGTTGCCCTGGCGCGGCGGACGGGTTACCGGCGAAGCCCTGCTGGAGGGCCAAAACCTATTGGCGCTTTCCGAGCGCAGACTCCGGGAGTTGCGCGGACGCAAAATCGCTCTGATTCCGCAAAGCCCGATGAGCGCGCTCAACCCGGCCATCAGCCTGCAGAGTCACTTCAACGAGGCCTGGAGAGCTCACAAAAACGACGGCAGCGGCGCCCTTGCTGCCCGGGTGGACGCGTTGTTGGCAGAGGTGCAACTACCCTCCAGCGACGAATTCCTGCACAAACGGCCTGGGCAGATCAGCGTGGGCCAGGCCCAGCGCGTGCTCATTGCGCTCGCCCTTCTGCATCGGCCGGCACTCATCATTGCGGACGAACCCACCAGCGCTCTCGATCCGGTCACACAGACACAGGTCGTCGGCATGCTGAAGAGGCTGAGCCGACTGCATGGCGCTGCGCTCCTTTATGTGTCGCACGACCTGGTTACCGTACTGCAGCTCGGGGACCGCATCGCGGTCCTCGATGCAGGAATGATCGTCGAGAATCTGGCCGTGACCGAAATCGAACAGGCGCGTCACCCGGCCACCAGGGCTCTCCTGGAGACTCTTCCCGCTCCTCCCCATGTTTTGTTGAGTTTCCGGGACAGGACGGCCTTCGAATTCCAAATTTGTAACCTGGTGGAAGAAGCTGTTCACTCATAACACCGGTAGATAGTTACCAAAGTTGGTAGCCCACAGTTCCGGATTACAACTTGCAGGCAATTGTTCGAGGATCATTTACCGCGTAACTTTCCATCTACAAGGCGTGCTGTAATGCTTCCCCGAAGGTAAGTTGCAGCCCACGTCGAGAACCGGGAACAGTTGCCGATTTTCCTGGTTCGGGGGTCCCATGGTCCACTCAGGCTTTCGCAGGATAGTCGCTGTCGGCTTAGTGGCTGCATTGGCAACGACAGTGCTCGCAAGCGCGCAGGCCACCACCAACAAAATTTCGCCGGACGCAGCGGCCGCGCCGCCTTCGTCCACCATCCCGGTCATCATTCAGTACTACAATCCCCCCACGTCGCAGGAGACGGGATTGCTCGGCGGAGTGCTCGGCCTGGTGGGCGATCTTGTGAAAACCGTCCTGCAGGTCCTGTCGTCCATCAACGCCATTGTCACCAGCGTGCCGCAGACTTCTCTCGAGCAGATTGCTGCGGACCCCAACGTGAAGTACATCTCTCTGGATCGCGCAGTCGGCGCGAAGCAGGCAGCCGTCACCATCACCGGGGTAGAATACACGACTCAACCCATCAACGCTCCGGCCGTCTGGCAAAAGGGCTATGTGGGCACCAATGTTGGCGTCGCGGTGATCGACAGCGGCATTACGCCGGTTACCGATCTCAACGGCGGATCGTCAACGAGCTCGACAAGCTCATCGAGCTCGGGGGGTCTGCTGGGTTCGCTCCTGGGTGGGCTTCTGGGAGAATCCAGTTCCAGTTCCAGCGCATCCGAATCCGCGCCGGGCGCCACGGGCCGCATCGTTTACAGCCAGAATTTTGTTTCCGGCCAGAGCAACGCTCTCGACGCGTACGGCCACGGCACGATGGTCGCCGGCCTCATCGCCGGAAACGGCGCGCAGTCGACCGGCTCGCAATATTTCCAGACTTTTTACGGTGCAGCCCCCAACGCCAACCTCATCAACCTGCGCGCTCTTGATGCCAACGGCGCGGGCACGGATTCTTCCGTGATTGAGGCCATCGACGAAGCCATCTTGCTCAAGAATACCTATAACATCCGCGTCATCAACCTCTCGCTCGGCCGGCCCATCTATGAGAGCTACACTCTCGATCCTCTCTGCCAAGCAGTCGAACAGGCCTGGAAGGCAGGCATCGTCGTGGTGGTGGCCGCGGGCAACGATGGCCGCGACCTGAATCTCAATCCCGAGGGCTACGGCACGATCAATTCACCGGGCAACGATCCATACGTCATCACCGTGGGCGCGATGAATACCCAGTTCACGCCGCAAATCAACGACGACATCATTGCCAGCTACAGTTCCAAGGGGCCGTCCTTCATCGACCATACCGTGAAGCCGGACATCGTTGCGCCCGGCAACCTGGTTACCAGCCTGGAGTTCAACAACGACCCGCTGGCTGTGGATAATCCCTCCTTCTACACGTGGTACTCGTTCTACCAGACCAGCGGGGCGCAGAGCCCGTCGCAATACTACTTCCCCATGAGCGGCACCAGCATGTCAGCGGGCGTGGCCAGCGGAGCGGTCGCGGATTTGCTGCAGGCCGCGCCCAAACTTACGCCCGATGAGGTAAAAGCCCTGCTGATGGCGAACGGGGATCGCAGCTACTTCCCGGCCAGCAGCAGCGTCACTGCCGACGGTGTTGTTTACGTTGCCAACTACGATGTCTTCACTATCGGCGCCGGCTATCTCGACATCGATAAGACGGTCAATGCAGCACTGGTGAAAGACGGATCGGTGCCCTCCGGTACGGCCATGTCTCCGATCGCTACGTATAACGCGCAGACCGGAAGCGTAACCGCGGTGACCGAACCCGGTACGCTCTGGACCCAAACCGGGCCATGGTCGGCGTCGAGTGTTTACGGCAATAACGCTTTCATCTCCGGCGACGACACAGCCGCCATGTGGGGCACGACTCCACTGTGGGGCAACGACGACCCCAATGGCTTTACGGCCCTGTGGGGACAGGGCTCGCCCGACTCTGCAACAGCTCTGTGGGGCCAGGGC
>JASHRF010000042.1 GCA_030037545.1 Acidobacteriaceae bacterium
CGTACTCGGCAAACGACGGAACTGATGCTGGCGGTGGTGCGGCGGGCGCCGGCCGAGTCACGGGGCGTGCGGTTGAGGGAGTAGGCGTTGCCTCTTCTTTTCTCACGGTCTCCCGTAGGACGACCGGTTGAAAAGCTGCAGTTCCAGCAGGAGCTCGATGCTCGGCGGCCTCAAGATCGGTCGCAGGTTTGGCTGCACTACCCAATGGAATAGCGACTGGATCAGGTCGCGATGAGGCCGCGGCAGGTTGCGGCGATTCGATGGGAGTGACTTTGACCTCTTCGCGAACCGCGGGGGCAGCGACGAGCTCGGGCGCGCGCGATACCTCTCGCTCCTCAGCACGCGGCGCAACCGCGGCGGCTTCCAACTTATTTACTCGATCCGAAAGTCCAGCAACTTCGCGCCTCAAACCTGCAATATCGCCCTGGAGGTCCGAGATCTTGTACCAGCTCTCTTCAATGCGTCGTTCGGCAGCTCTGCTCCGAACCAAAGCAATAATCGCGATCGTCGGGATACCTATTACAATTCCAATCACCAACAGACCAATCAGTTCCATGGCACTTCACCTCAAGCTTGGGCCTCTGCCTCAACCTCGGCAGTCAATGAAGTTGCGAGTGTTTTGATAGCACGGAGGTCCATCTTCCCCGTGCCCAGTGTGGGAATCGAGTCGACGTGGAGAAACTGATTCGCTTTCGGTTTCCACAGTGCAGGGAGATCGCACTGCGACAGCCTTTCCAGTACTTCCGTCAGCTTTGCTTCCGGCAGCGTGTGAATGACGATGATCCGTTCGCCCTTCTTTTCGTCCGGCACCGCGGTGACAGCGAAGAACTGTTCCGTCGCGTCGGCAAGTTCATGCAGCTTTTCCTCGATGCGGATGTGGGGCACCATCTCGCCTCCGATCTTGCTAAAGCGCGAGAGCCGGTCGGTGATGGTGACGAAGCCATCGTCTTCGATCATTCCTACGTCGCCAGTCGTGTACCACCCGTCGTGCAGTACTTCGGCTGTCTTCTCTGGTTTACCCAGATAGCCGCGCATGACATTTGGCCCCTTGACTAACAGCATTCCGGAGTTTCCCGGCGCCACCGGCAAGCCCGTTTCGATATCGACGACCTTCACAGAGACTCCGGGGAGTGGATGGCCGATTTTTCCGCGCTTTGACGCCACCTGCCGAAAACCGGGAGCACGATAGTCCCTGCCATTCACGGTCACAATCGGCGAGCACTCGGTGCAACCATAGCCCTCCAACGGGCGAATGCCGAATCGGTCTTCAAAGGCGACGGCAACGCGCTCCGGGAGCTTTTCTGCACCCACCAGCACGTATTGCAGCGAGCCAAAGCTCTCGGGCGTGCAACGCCGCATGTATGCCTGCAGGAAAGTTGGCGTCGCAACGAGAAAAGTGACTTTATATTTCTCTACCAGTCCGCCAATCACCTGCGCATCGAGCGGATTGGGATGAAAGACCACGCCAACGCCCTGCACCGCTGGCAGCCAGAATCCGGCCGTGAATCCGAAGGAGTGGAAGAACGGCAGGATGCCGAGGATCTTGTCGCGGCCACCAAGCATGAACACCTGCGTGACCTGGCTGATGTTCGACACGATGTTGAAATGCGACAGCATCACGCCTTTGGGGTCTCCGGTGCTTCCGCTCGAGAAGATCACTGTCGCCAGCTCGTCCATTGGCGATGTTTTGCCCATTCCGGGCGCGCCAATCGCTTTGCTCGCCGGCTCTACCGGGCCCGCGCTAAGCGCGCTCTTCAGCAGAGCCGCGGGCATTAGCCACGCCATTGCGAGCGCAATCAGCTTCTCTGCGAATCGCGGGCAGCCCAGCGCATCTTCCAACAGCAAAGCGCGCCGCGGAATCGTCATGTTCGGAAAACGATCCATGAAAGCTTTCGACGTGATGACCACATCGAGCCCGCACTGCTTTGCGCAACTGGCAATCGCCTCATTCGACGACGTGTAATTCAGATTGACGGGCACACGGCCCATCAACATGAGTGCATAGTTCGTGAGCGCTCCACCTACTGACGGTGGAAGCAGCACTCCCACCATCGGCTGCTCGCCAATGTGCCGCCGCAATCTGCGAGCAATATATGCGGTCTTGTTCAGCGCCGATCCAAACGAAACCCGCGGCGTTTTTCCGTCTGCCATAAAGAACCGCCATGGCCGCTGCCGCGCGGTGCGCACGAATGCGCGATCCAGCGTCTTCATAGAGGACTTGCGTGTCTCAAAGGCGGCGGCGTGCAGATCCTGGACGGCAGCCCGCACCTCGACTGCGGTCGATGTTGGCGCCATGGGCTTGCCGAAGCTTACGGTGACCCGATACGGAATCCGCCTCGGCATCTTCCACAGGAAGCGTCCGCGCTCAAAGCTGAAGATGCTACCCCACACGCCGTCGAGGTTCACGGGAATGATGGGAACCTCAACGCCTTTCATGATGCGCTCGAGCCCGCGGCGGAACGGTAGCAGCTGGCCGGTGCGGGTAATCTGCCCTTCGGCGAAGATGCAAACGATCTCGTCGTTCCGCAGCGCATCGGTCGCCGTCTTTAGTGAGTGCAGCATCTCGCGCGGGTGCTGCTCACTGGAGATTGGAATTGCTTTCACCATCCTGGCGAACGGCTTCACCACCGGGTGGTCGTAAATCCCCTGGTACATGATGAAGCGAATCGGCCGATCGGTCGCGGCCACGAGCAGCGCCACATCCACAAACGACATGTGGTTGCAGACCAGCAGCGCGCCCGACTTCTCAGGGAAGTTGTCCCGGCCGATCACGCGAACACGGTAGACAGTCCGCGTGGCGAAGAAAAGAATTAGGCGTCCGAACCACTCCGGCAACAGATACAGAACATAGGCCGTGCTGAAAGCCGTGACGCACGATGCCGCCACGATCACGCCGCGCGGATCAAGGTGAATGTAGGCGGTGAAGACGAAGTACACGCCGGACGAGATGGCGATGCCGACGAAGGACAGCAGATTGGCGGCCGCGATGATTCCGCCTTTGTCCTGCTCCGCCGGCTTGTGTTGGATGAGTGCATTCACCGGCACGGCGAAGAATCCCGCCCAGAAGCCCAGCATTCCGAGAAGTACAGCCGAACCAGCCATCCCATGCGAAGTAATCCCCAACGCAAAGCCGGTGCAGGTCATGCCGATCGAACCCAGCGGAATCAGCCCGTACTCGATCTTGTTCTCGCTCACCCATCCGGCAGCCATGCTGCCGAGGCCGATTCCCACGGCCAGCATCGCGTTCAGATAGCCGGTTTTGGTCTGCCCGATGTGCAACACGTCGGGCCCGTAGATCACGATCGTGGAAAAGAGCAGCGAACCGAGAAACCAGAAGTAGGTGTTACCGAGCACGGCAAGCCACAGCGCACGGTCCTTGCGCATCTTTCCGATCTGCGCCCACAGGTCACCGGCAATATTCAGCCTAAACGGTTTTTCGGGCGCCGCCGCAGGCACCTTATCGACACCAAGGCTCGTCAGAAATCCGATCACGGACAGGCTGAGCAACACATAACCGGCGTATACCTCGTGCCCGCTGAAATGCTCGCCCATCCAGGCGCCGGTAACCGTACCAATAATGATTGCGAGAAAGGTGCCCAGCTCGATGACGCCGTTGCCCCACGACAGGTTCTTCTCTGGCAGCAGCTCGGGTAGCAGGCCGTATTTTGACGGGCCGAAGAGCGCGGCCTGGCTTGCTACCAGAGTCAATGCTGCCAGTGAGAGTCCCAGCGTGTGCGTCGCCAGGCCGGCGGTCGCCAGCAGCATGGATCCGAATTCCATCACCTTGGTCCAGATCGTGATTTGGCGCTTGCTGAAGCGATCCGCCAGCCAGCCGCCAGGCATGCTGAGGATCAGAAATGGTACCGAGAAGAGGAAAGTGACCACGGAGACGAAGCTCTCCCGCTCGGTCTGTGCCAGGTTCATCCCGACAACCATCGAGAGCAGCAGGTTGCGAAGAATGTTGTCGCTGAAGGCGCCCTGGAATTGCGTGGCGATCAGTGCCCAGAAGCCGCGCCGGGTACCGCGTGCGGCGGCAATATTAGAAGCCGTTTGGTTCAGTTCTACGGGTTCGCTCGAAACGGTGTTCATCGGCCCTGCCTCCTCCGGGGGATCGGAGATGGTCCAAGATTAGCCATCTTCAAATCCCGAAAAAGGGGCTTCCAGACAGTTTCGCGAGTGTCACAAGAATTGCGAACTATCGGAGAATTTGCTCAATTCTAATTGGAAGGCGTCGGCCAACAGCGAGAATAAGAACACTCGCGGCCCTTTCGGTAACTCGCGAGTGGCCGTCGTGTGCGCGTCGCAAATAATCGCACCCGTCTGCTCCAGCCCTCGCTGCCAGCGCGGCCGTCTGGGATTCCGCACTACCAGCAAATCCGGATCCACTCCGGCAGCCGCCAACATCGTCCGCGCAATCTCCCGAAAATCCACCCAGCTGGACACTACACCGATCAGTTTTCCCTTGAGCGACGGCAACTCCGGGTCGAGCCATTTGTTTGCAGACCGAATCTGGAGCGGTATCAGCTCCAGCCCTGCCGGTAGCACGGCGCGCACCATCTTAATCTTGCTCGGCCTGGAGAGCGGAATGGCGGCCAACAGTGCATCAGGCTTCGCTGCTTCCTGAATCGTCATTGCTTCCGCAGGCCAGCTCGTCAGCTTGCGGATTTCTGTCAACAAAATTTCACGCGCATCCAAGTCCGGATCGATCAGCACAAAATGATCGGGCGGAGGAGCGGCAATCCACTCAGCCACTCGTTGTCGGATCGCTACAGCCGGCAGCCGCAGGTCGCGGACCGCCTTGAAGAACGCAACAATGTGCTGGTCGAGAATCTGCTCGGGTGTCTGCGCCGGTGCTACTTCACTCTGGATGTAAACGCCGCTGCCATGCCGGTATTCCACCCAACCGTCCCGCACAAGCTGTCGATACCCTGCGCTTACCGTATTAGGGTGGATGCTGAATCGCCGCGCCAGCTCGCGCGTGCTTGGCAGCCGCTCGCCCGGCTTAAGGTCGCCGCTCAATATGGCGAGTTGGACCTGCGTCGCTAGTTGCCGATAGATCGGGACTTCACTCGCAGGAGAGAACCATAGCCGCAACGTCCAACCCTCCAGTGCCAAGTAGGCAATATCAATAAAGATACATTGGTCACTGCTGATACTGATGAAACGGTGCGCGCAAGTTGTCGAGCGGCTCGCTGGCCCACCTTCCCAATCGGCTGGCAGTCGCCGCAGGCGAGAAATGCACACGAATTGCAAGGGAATGTCTTAAGATAGTTCCGATCCTGATCCGGACATTTCATTGGACGCGACTTTCACACCGTATCCTCGCGCTCCACGGCTATCCGCTCGCCGATGGTGGGTGGCAGGCGCGCTCGCGCTTGCCGCGCTGATGGTCCTGGCGGCAGGCTCGGTCCGGTATTGGCGTCATCGCGCGCATGCCCTCGCCGCAATTGCACATCGGTCTGGCACACCGGCCTTGCCCTGGACCGACAGCTTTGGAGACGGCACCCCCGACTTTCTACGGCTCGCGGACCCGGCCGACCGCGCTGCTTTTCGTCGCTGGTTCACGCTGATTGCCGAGTACCAGGCGATCCGGCCGCGGGCGGAAGTTCCCGCCGAGATTACGGACTGCGCGAGCCTGTTGCGCTACGCCTATCGTGAAGCGCTGAAGAGCCACAACGCAGGATGGTTTGCAGATACCGGTATTCAGGTGGCGGTGCTTCCGGGCGAGATTCGGGCATGGCAATATCCGCACACGCCGCTGGGGCCAAACCTCTTCCGCGTACGACCGGGACCATTTGTGCCGGCGGATGTGACGGATGGAGCCTTTGCGCAGTTTGCGGATGCAAAGGCGCTGGTGGAGCGCAACGCCTACTTCCTGAGCCGCGATGTGCGCACTGCGGAGCCGGGGGATCTGCTGTTCTACCGGCAATTCGGGCAATCGTCGCCGTGGCACTCGATGATTGTGGTGCAGGCCGGCCCGCAGGTGCGGGTGGTTTACGATACCGGCCCCGACCAAGGCCATAACGGCGAGCTTCGCCGCGTGGCGCTGGCTGACTTGCTCGACCATCCCGAACCGCAGTGGCGGCCGCTGCCCGGCAATCCCAACTTCCTCGGCGTTTACCGGTGGAACATTTTGCGAGGGTCCGAATGAGGCTGCATAAGCTGCTGTTTGCCGCGTCGCTTTTCCTGCTGTCCGCGCTGCCTGTTGCGGCCAAGGATCCGCCGAGGTCGTTCTCGCTTTCCACCTCGCGCACCTTCGCGCCGGGCGAGAGCGTGAAGATTCAGCTCATGGCGCGCAACGTACCGGAGCTGGAATTTCGCGTCTATAAGGTCCGCGATGCGCAAAAGTTCTTTGCCGGGCTCAAGGATCTGCACAGCTTTGGCGAGCAGAGCTACGCGCCTGCGGAGCAGGTGGACCAGGAAACCTGGATCGAGCGGATTCACGACTTCAAGGCGCACCTGTGGTGGCTTGTGCGGCACTTCTTCCGCGGCCAGTTTACCGATGATGCGCGCGACACCTTCCGCGAAGAGCAGGGCAAACTCGGCAGGCGCAGCCGCGTGGTGGGCGCCGCGCAATTTGCGCAGATTCCCATCCTGAATCCAAGCCAGCTTGTGGCGCGCTGGCGGCTGATCACGCCGCCGGTCATTGTGAGCGAGACGCAGCAGTTGCCCATCGACGGCCTCGCTGCCGGTGTGTATCTGATTGAAGCGACGGACGGGACATACAAGGCCTACACCGTGGCCATTGTGACCGGCATGGCCGTGGTGGAGCGGACGCAGAATGGGCAGGCGTTTCTCTACGTGGCCGACCGCAAGACCGGCGCGCCGGTTTCCGCTGCGAGCGTATCGTTGTGGGCCAGCGGCAAGCAGCAGTCGGCCGGACAGACCGACGCCAACGGCATGGCCACGCTGGGCCTGAGCGAAAGCCTAGTTCAGCTTGGCGGCACGCCAGACAACGTGTGGGTGCTTGCGCGTCACGGGGCAGATGCGGCGTTGGTGACGCCCTGGGGCTACGGCTTTGGCCCATCGGATCAGCAGCCGGAGCTGGCTTACCTCTACACCGACCGGCCTGTCTACCGGCCCGGACATACCGTGCACATCAAGGCCGTGGTGCGCGTCGAAAAGGGCGATACGCTTGAGTTGCCGCAGGCGGCGACGCCGACCCTCGAAGTGACGGACAGCGCCAACAAGGTTGTCTTTTCAAAGGCGATTCCGCTAAGCGCGCACGGAACGCTGGCGGCGGACCTGGTGCTGGATGCGGATGCCGCGCTGGGCTATTACAACATCATCCTGCGTGGGGCCGGAGGTGGCGGCAGCTTTTACGTCGAGGACTACAAAAAGCCGGAGTACCAGGTCACGGTGAAATCGCCGGTGCAGCATCTGCTGCAGGGTAATTCGATTCAGGCAAATATTGAGGCGCGTTACTTCTTTGGCGAACCGGTGGCGGGAGCAAAGGTCATCTACGTGGTACACACCTCCACGCACTACTGGTCGGACTCTGACGACGAGGATAACTCGGGCAGCGATGCCGAAGAAAACTCGGACGATTCTGACGATACATGGGGCCAAACCGAGCAGCAGGAGCACACCGGCGCGCTCGACGCCAATGGCCGCTTATCTGTGACGCTGCCCACGCGCGTCGACGACAAACAAAATGACCAGGATTACCGCATCGAGGCGCGAGTGACAGACGCCGCCAATCGCGAGGTGAGCGGACATACCACGGTGCTGGCAACCTATAGCTCGTTTCGCGTGAGCGCGGAACCGGCCAGCTACGTTTACCAGGCTGGGCAGCCGGTCAAGATCAAAATCACCGCGCAAGACTACGATGGCAAACCTGTCCAGACTGCAGTGCACCTTGTCGCGGCGCAGGTGAACTGGGATTCCGTAACGCACGTGCAAAACAAGAAACAGGTGGCCGCGGCGGATGCCAGCACCGGCGCGGATGGCACAGCGGTGGTGGAGTTGCCCATGAGCGCCGCGGGCAGCGGAGATTTTGAGGTTACAGCGAGCGCGCAAACGCCGGAGAATCGCACCGTGCACGGCACCACCTGGGTGTGGATCTGGAACGGCGCAGGCTCCTGGTACCAGCCCAATGCGCAGGCGCAGATTGTGGCGGACAAGAGAAGCTACAAGGTAGGCGACACGGCGCACCTCCTGCTGGTGACGGGCCTCAAGGAGTCGTGGGCCGTGGTAACGGTGGAGGGCAACAGCGTGCAGAGCCGGCAACTGCTGCACGCAACGGGTGAGAGTTTTGCCTTCGACGTTCCCATTACGCAGCAGGCGCAGCCCAATCTGGTGGTGAGCGCAATGCTGGTGCACGATAACCAGTTGATTACGGCGCAAAAGAGCCTGAATGTTCCTCCCGTGGAGCGGACGCTGACCATCACTGTGACTCCGGACAAGAGCCAGTACGAGCCAGATGAGAAGGCGATGTTCGATGTCTATGCCGCGGATTCCACGGGCAAGCCGGTAGAGGCAGACTTCAGTTTCGGCGAGGTGGACGAAGCGCTCTACTCCGTGCGTCCGGATACAACCATGAGCATGGTTGGGTTCTTCTATCCACAGCGGTACGTCTATCTCCAGACGCAGACCTCGTTTGACTTTTTCTTCTCCGGGCAGGCGGGCAAAAAGAGCCCACTGCTGGCGGAACTGCAGGGCTTGTATCGTCAGCGCATGGCGCAGGTAAAACCGGGCTCCGACCTGGTGGTACCCAAGGTGCGCAAGGCATTTCCCGATACGGCGTATTGGAATCCGGATGTGCGCACCGGGCCCGACGGCCACGCGAAGGTGGAGTTCGATTTTCCTGACGCTCTGACCACCTGGCGCACCACCGTCCGCGCCATGACGGACGACGGCAAGGCCGGCGGCGCGGTGACGCGGGTGCTGGTGCGCAAAAACCTGATTGTGAGGCTGGCTGCGCCGCGTTTCTTCCGGCAGGGCGATGAAACCGTGCTGCGCGTGATTGCCCACAACTACCTGGCGACGGCCGAAAACGTGACCTTTGTGCTGGATGTGAGTGGTGTCGACGTGATCGGTGGCCAGACGCAGACGGTGAACGTACCGGCCAGAGGCGAGAGCTATGTGGACTGGCGCGTGAAGGCGCGCACCACCGGCAATGCAGTGCTGACGGCCAAGGCACTCACCAATGTGGAGTCCGACGCGCTGCAGATGACCCTGCCGGTGCTGCCGTATGGAGTGAAGTGGCGCGCCGTGGGCGCGGGCGTCGTGTTTTCCGGCACAGGACAGAACCAATGGACGTACAGCTTCCCGGCCAATTCTGACGCAGGCACGCGCAGTCTGACTATTACCGTGGCGCCCAGCGTGGCGGGCACGGTGTTCGACGCGCTCGATTATCTCACCAGCTATCCCTGGGGCTGCACGGAGCAGACCATGTCCAGCTTTTTGCCGGACCTGATGGTGGCGCAGGCGATCGACAAGCTGCATGTGAATTCGCCCATTGACCGCAAGACGCTGGACGACATGGTGAAAGCGGGACTGGAGCGGCTCAAGAGCTATCAGCATGACGATGGCGGCTGGGGATGGTGGCCCGACGATCCGAGCCGCGTCTTCATGACGGCGTACGTGGTAAGCGGGTTAGGGCAGGCGAAATCCGCCGGTTACGAGGTGGATGCCGATGAGGGCAACAAGGGCCGCACCTGGCTGTTGTCGGCGCTCAATGCACATCTGAATATGCTTCCCGATCTGCGCGCCTACGTGGTGTATGCTCTGGCCTCAACCGGCGGTGCACCCGCGGATGCGCTCGACAAAGTGTGGGCGAGCCGCGACAAGTTGAGCAACGAAGGACTGGCGCTGGCTGGCCTAGCCCTCGATGCGGCAGGCGACAGCCGCGCTCGCCAGGCGACTCTGCTGCTCGAAAAGAATGCCAAAGTGACCGATGCGGACGCGCACTGGGAAAGCAATTACGACGGGCTGATGGACTACTGGGGCGATACCTCGTCTGAGGCTACGGCCTTCGCGCTGAAGCTTCTGGTGCGGCAGGATCGCGGCAACGGTCTGATGCCCAAAGCGGCCGAGTGGCTGGCTGCGCATCGCGATGGCGACTACTGGTTCTCGACCGAACAGACGGCGATGGTGATCGGCGGACTTACCGACTACCTAGCTCTGAGCGGCGAGTTGGCCAACAGTTCCGATGTTGAAGTGCTGGTGAATGGAACCAGCGTTGGCCGGCGCCAATTTGGCCCGGGTGACGGCTTCGGAGTCCCGTGGAAGATCAATGTGCCGGCGGCCCAGTTGGGCGCGGGCGGCCAGGTGACGGTGCGCAAAACCGGCAACGGCATCACCTATTGGAGCGCGGAGAGCAGCTGGTACTCGGCGGATCGCAGTCTCTTCCAGCAGGGCAAGCTGGCGCTGAACATCACACGCGATTATTTTCTGCTGAAGAAGCGGCAGGACAAACCAACAGACCCCATCACCTATGACTTGTCACCGCTCAACGGCCCCGTGCACATGGGCGATATTGTGGCCGTGCGGCTGGCGCTGAACGGAACGCAATGGAGCTACCTGATGGCCGAAGATCCCATTCCCGCGGGCACGGAGTTCCTTGAGAACACTGGCCTCTACACGCTCAACAACAAGCCCGACTGGTGGGCCGACTGGTTTACGCGCAAGGAGTTTCACGACGACCGCGCCGCGTTTTTCAACTCGGATTTCAACGGACGAAGTGAGTACGTCTACCTGCTCAAGGTGGACAACCCGGGTAAGTTCCAGATCAGCCCAGCACAGGCGGGGCCGATGTATCAATCGAACGTGGAGACTACCACCGATCCCGCAACCCTGGAGGTGCAGCCATGAGCGAGTTAAGAGAAATGCTGAAGCGTCTGGGGCGCGCCTGGGGCTGGGTAGTTGGGCAATTCGGCGGAGTGCTCTTGCTGCTAGCGCTGGGGCTGGCGTGGACGCGGCTGCCCGATAAGCACGGCTGGCAGGTGGCGCTTACGCTCATCGTGCCACTGCTTCTGGTTCTCTCCATGCTTGAACTGCAGGCCGCAACCATGAGGGAGTTGGCTGCTGATGACGGGCGGCGCGGGAAGATGCTTTGGGGCGCGCTCACGCTGCTGGTGTGGGCAGCGCTGTTTTGGGCGGCCTGGGCCGTGCTCGACTTGTGCGATGCGCGGATTCCGGAGTGGGCCGGCTACCTCAACTCGCGCTTCTCGGCCCGCGCTCGCGCGCGGGTGTTTACCTATGCGCATCTGGTCCAGTGGATGACGTACGCCGAGTGGGCTCTGCGCTGGGTCGTGGTGCCCGGCAAGCTGATCGTGTGCGCCGTGGCTTCCGCGCAATGGGGCTGGCGGCTGCCCTGGAGAAGGCTGATTCGCCTGTTGTGGAACTGGCGCTGGTGGCTGGGCGTTGTAGTAGCTGCCTTGGCTGGCGTCCTGTTCCCGAGCCACTTCTTTGCTGGCCTGCCCAATGGAACCGTCTCGCACCAGGTCTGGGCGGTCATGTTCAAGCTGGCTGCGGCGTATGTGCTTGCCGTGGGCTGCTGGGTCGTGCTGCTGGCGTGGGCGGCGGTGCTGCTGGAGCGCACGGAACGTCCTGCACCGGCTAGCTCAGAATTACCGCTGCCCCAGGCTGCTGCTGACACCGGCGGGGATGCCTGAGCGCAGCCATTCGAGCGTCTGTTGACGGCCATAGCGTTGGAGCAGCCGCGCGGCATACCAGGCGGCTGCGCGGTGCGCGCGCGCGGATTCCTCTTCGCTGTTGGAATCAGCCAGGACAGCATCGACTGCATCGCAGTTCAGCGTGGGTGGCCGATCCTCTCGGCCGGTGCCATCAGCCCAGACCTCGACCAGCCCTTCGCGCAGCCACAATGGTACCCGTGGACCAGCCTCCTGCTCTACCAGTGCATGCAGGAATTCATGACGCATGGTCGCGTCCAGCAGATGGCGCGCGGCCAGGGTGCGCAGAGGCTGAGTGGCAATCCAGTTGCCCTGCGTAAAGGCCGCCACCCATCCGGGCGCAAGCGTGGCGGCGCGAAACGCAGGCGTCGACCCAAATGCGCGGACGGTGAATGGTGCGGATGCATTGAGACCGGAGCGTTCCGACGCCTCGGCGCGCGCGCGGGACAACTCCGGCAGATAAGCAGCGTCTGATGGTTCGAGCGACTCCAGTTGAAAGCCCTGCCCGCTGAATCTCTGCCAGGTGCGGCCAGTAGCTTCGTCGGCCGCCGCTGCACCAGGAAAATACTGATTGAGAATATCCTCAGTGGAACGGCCCTCGGCGGCCATCGCAGCCGCGCCGCGCTGGCAAAGACCAACTCCGTTTCCCCAACCTCGCCCGTGAAAAAGGAACCGGTCGCCTTGACGAACCACTTCAAACCACGTGCTGGGAAGACGGTTCCACCCCAGCGATTCGCCCACCGCAAGCCGGAACTGCTCTGCGGGAATCACGGTCGAATCCGCGCGCAGTGTGATGGCGCGCCCCGAGGGGCCGCGCTGGGCAATGGTGAGGTGCTGCCAACCCGGACGCGCGAGACCGTGTGTGGCCAGAGCGGCGGTCAAGTCGGAGAAGGTGATTTCGGAGGCCCACTCGTGGCCTCCGTCGCGCGCGCAGTAGGCATCCGGGCGCGCCGGCAAATAAGGGAGCGGATGCGCCCCCGGCCATATCTCTGCCGGCGAAGCAGTATAGCCGCCGCAGTCTTTTCCGAAGTACGCCAGTGCCGGCTGTCCGTGGAACCATAGCGTTTCTCCGGCAGTGGCAAGCGCGGCAGCGCGCGCCATCGTGAGCCGTGCCGCGCTGGCGTTCCAGCGCACAAGCTGGCAGTGCGTAGAGTCGCAAAGGTTGTAGGCGGTGTGGCCGTGCGCCTGGTGCAGCGCGAACGTGCGCACCATAATAGCCAGCGCTTCAAGCGATGCGGCGCTGTCGGCGTCGTCGCTCTCGCTGGCCACCACGCGCTCCACATAGCTTTCGGTCGGCATGGTTACCGCTATCACCAGCACGCCTGAGCGCCACGTCACGGTGACTGGCCAAGGCAGCGTCAACGTCTCGCCGTGCGCATCGAGTGTGACAGGCGTCGAAATTGTGACGCGGTCCGTTCGAATTGATCTGCGTGGTTCCGTCAACACCAGAGCATTACCCGCGGCGCGAATCGATGCAGGCTGTGTAACCGTAATGGAGGCGCATTCGGCGCACGTCTGAACGCGAAAGGAGTGTCCCGGCCCGGCGGGGCTCAGCTTCACTTCGCGGTCGTGCCATAGTGTCCACACTCCCACGCGCAGCGTGCTTCGCAAGTCCGGTTGCGCTGCACTTGTGGCTGCACACAGCCCAATCGCAAGCAGGCACAGAACGGCAAGCCGCGGTCGCAACCGTCGAAACTTCATCGCCGATCCTCGCCGGGAGCGTGGGCAAGGATTTCGCCAGCCAGGTGTGCGGCATCCGCGCCTCGGCCCGCAGGCTCAAACACCACGATCACCACCTGCGGATGGGCCGCCGGAGCCAGGCCGGCAAACCAGCCATGCGTGCGCGCGGATGCCGCACCCTCCGCCGTCCCCGTCTTTCCCGCCACAGTTAATCCACCGAGGCTGGCTTCACCGGCCATTCCAAAACTAGCGGAGTCCATGAGGCCGTCACGCACTACCTGCGTAGCCGGCGAGTCAGGGTGGGCCGCCATCCGCAGCGCCAGCCAGCGATACGCTTCCGCCAATTCGAGCGGAGAAACGCGAATGCCCGCGACGCCCAACACCGTGAGTTGCTCGTCGTCAACGATACGCGGCGCGTGAAACTCGGCAACGGCTTCGTTCGCTGCCAGCCCCGTCGCGTCCAGCAATCCCGTAGGACGAAGAATGCCGGCCAGTACCCCCGGCGCAAGGGTGCGCGCTACCGCGGCAAAGTAGCTGTTGCAGGACCAGGTCAGAGCCTCCCGCGCATCGAACGGAGGTGCGGGCGGATGCGGGCAGGCGAGGCTGTGACCGGCTACCTGCAGGCGCCGGTTGCAGGCAATGCGCTGCTGTGGATTCCAGCGTTCGGCCGCGATTAGGCTGTAAAGAACCAGAGGCTTGAGCGTAGATCCAGGAGCAGCCAGTGTACGCGCGGCTTCACCGAGCTTATGCTCCGCCAGGATCCGGCCCGTGCTCACGTCGAGGACAACAATCCTCGCCCCGGGAGCAATCGGCGTCGCCGCCTGCACTGCCTGTTGCCATGCGGAGGCATCGCGCGCACTGCATGACAAGCTGAAGCTCGCGAGTGTCGCCAGGAGAGCTGCCGGCCTGAGGAATTTATGCACTTCAAAAGTATGCCGCATAAAGTATGCCGCATGAGGATGCTCAACCGCCGATGATCGGTATAACAGTTTTCAATGGCGCTGCTGGAAATGCCCTTCTCCGAAGGGCGTGACATGTTTAGGCTTGCAGATGGAGAGGCCTTTCGGTGAGAATTGCGTAACCCAGATTACTGCCCAGGCGCCGCATGGAAAAGATCGTCATCAGTGTGGATGAGGTTGAACACACAGCTTGCGCGGTTCCCGAGCCTGGGAAGCCGGCCGCGCGACTGCCCGCGCCTATTTCATGGTGGGCCAAAGCGTGCCTTTCCCATTTGGTCCTGGTTCTACCCCTCCTGTGCCTGGTAACTATCCTGCTACGAGTGGCGACACGCGGAATGCCTCCGCGCAGCCGGTACGCATGGGTTACCTTCCTTTCCACGTTGCTTATCATCAGCGGATTCCTGACTTCGATTGCGGGCGTGCTGGTATTTACCCTCAAGCCTTCGATGCCTTCGGTGGTGAGCCAGGCCCTAGGAGCGTGTCGGTCATAGCGATTTCACGGAGGGTAAGTTTGCGTATTGGCGAGAGAGGTGTGCTCAGAAGCAGGTACGGGGAATGTATCTTCCTTCGCGCTTCGGCGATATAGGGCTAAGATCTGGGTTCGGAGTGCACGCTTTTCCGTTTTTTATGTCATCTGCAGTTCCCGTCTGGACTTGAACAGCTTCA
>JASHRF010000043.1 GCA_030037545.1 Acidobacteriaceae bacterium
GACAGCTTCTAGCTTTCCTGGCACTTTTTTGCCGCCTGCCGGCCTCAGATTTTGAAGCGTCCACGAGTGCCTGAGAACGTTTCTTCACAGCATAACGGAAGGGCGAAATTAACCCGCAACGAGCGGCGAAAAAATATTTCCCGCCGAATGAGCGCGATGCGGAAGATGCGGCCTTGGCAAGGCCTTGACAACGGCAAAGCGAAGAGGAGAAGTCTTTCAACAGGATGGCTGGTTTTTGAAGTGCGATTGCCCTGCCCGCCGGCGGCACAACGGCCACCCTGAGGGTGGCCATTGTGTTGATTCTCGCGTTGGACGTGCTTACTTCTGCTCGGTCTTGCGCCAGTTGATCAGATCGCCCAGCGTGGTGGTGGAGCTGGAAACCGGATGCTTGTGGGTTTCGGCCTTGTAGTTCTCCACCTGTGCCCGGCTGGCTTCATGGCCCACCGCGCGCAGGCTCAGGCCCACCTTCTTCTCTTCCACGTTGATCTTGATGATCTTGAAGTCATGCTCCATGCCCTGCTCGAGCTTGGCGTGGCCGCCGCCCGGCTCCTCGCCCGCTTCGGAGATGTGGCATAGGCCCTCCACGCCCTCCGCGATCTCGACAAACGCGCCAAACTGTGCCGTGCGAAGCACCTTGCCGTGCACCACGTCGCCCACCCGGTGCGTGGCAAAGAACGTCTCCCACACGTCGGGCTGGAGCTGCTTGATGCCCAGGCTGAGCCGGCGATTCTGAGGCTCTACGCCCAGAACTACCGCCTTTACCTTTTCGCCCTTCTTCACGATCTCAGAGGGGTGCTTCACGCGCTTGGTCCAGCTCAGGTTCGAGACGTGCACCAGGCCGTCGATTCCGTCCTCGATCTCGATGAAGGCCCCGAAGTCGGTCAGGTTGCGCACCCGCCCCTCGATGATCGCCCCGGTGGGATACTTGTCGGTCAGGTTCTCCCACGGGTTCTCCATCAACTGCTTCATGCCCAGCGAGATGCGGCGATCGGCTGGGTTCACGCTCAGAACCACCGTGTCCACTTCATCGCCCGGCTTCACCAGCTTGGAGGGGTGCTTGAGGCGCTTCGACCAGGTCATCTCGGAAAGATGAACCAAGCCTTCGATGCCCTGCTCCAGTTCCACGAACGCGCCGTAATCGGTCACTGAAAGGATGCGGCCGTGTACCTTGGCGCCCGCCGGGTAGCGCTCCGCCGCATCCAGCCACGGGTCGGGGGTCAACTGCTTGAATCCCAGCGAAACCCGCTGCTTTTCCTTGTCGAACTTGAGCACCTTCACCTGGATTTCGTCGCCCACGTTGACCAGGTCGCGGGGGTGTGTAAGCCTGCCCCAGCTCATATCCGTAATATGGAGCAGGCCGTCGATTCCGCCCAGGTCCACAAACGCGCCGTAGTCGGTCAGATTTTTTACCGTACCCGTCCGCACCGCGCCCTCGAAGAGGTGCTCCATGGTGGCGTCGCGCTTGGCGGTCTGCTCCTCTTCAAGCAGCTCCTTGCGGCTTACCACCACGTTGCCGCGCTTCTTGTTGAGCTTGATCACGCGCACCTGGATCTGCTGGCCCAGGTAGGCGTCCAGGTTGCGCACCGGCCGAACCTCAAGCTGCGAGCCGGGCAGGAATGCCTTGATCCCAATATCCACCGTCAGGCCGCCCTTCACGCGACCCACAACCGTGCCGGTCACCGGAGTCTTGTCGTTGGCGGCCTTCTCGATCGAGTCCCATACGCGCAGGCGTGCGGCGCGCTCGTAACTCACCAGGTAGCCGCCTTCGGGCTCCTCGCGCTCGATCACCACGTCGAGCACGTCGCCGGGATTGAACTTCACGGCTCCGGTGTGGTCTACCACCTGCTCCAGCGGCACCAGCCCTTCGGACTTGAGGCCGACGTCCACCACCAGGTGCTTATCGGTCTGCTTGATCACCGTGCCGGAGACGATCTTGTCCCCGTAAGCCTCTACGGCAGCCGCCTCGGCGGCTTGCTCGCGCTCGAATGCTGCGAGTGCTGCCGAAAAATCGTCGCCAGGCTCCGGTCCAGACGGCTCCGTCCTTGCCGGCGCGGTCTTCGCCACCGGAACTTTGGCGCTCGCAGCGACCACATCGCTCTCTGTCGCCGGCTCGCTCTCCGCAGCCGGAGCGTATTCCGCGGTTGTTTGGGGTTGGGCTTTGGGTTCCGCAGCTTGACCTACAGGCGTGACATCGGCGTCCAGCGACATGGTTGGTTCGGCAGAGGCATTTTCAATATCGGCCGTGCGGTTGGACGTGGATTCGGGCAACGGCTGCTCCAGCTCCGTCGCAGGGTCGAGGGTTGGGAGTTCCAATTCGGTGTTCAGGGTTGTGCTCTCGGTTTCGGGATTGAGGACGTTTGCCATTACTGCCAGCTCCGGATTCCATGCTCCTGCTCGCTCGCCGCGGCGAAGACCAGCCCTCGCGTCACCCTCCGCCAGCTTAGGGCGACGGTTGGCAGGTCCTCTTCAACCATGCCTTCGCGCTGGTGAACCGCGCCTCGCCCGGAAAAACAGCCGACCGGCCTTCGCCGGTTGAGTGGCCCGCTTTCCCTGGGAACGACCCGGCAGGCAAGCGGCTTGCTCGACGGCGGCCGCAACTCACTGCTGGAATCCGCGCAGGAAGCTACGATCACGAGTTTAGCAATCTCCGCAATCCAAGGTCAAACCAGCGCGCACCCCGCAGAGGCTGGATTTGGCCGGATTTCGTGGCACGGCTGAAATCAGGTCCGGTTAAAAGGACCACGCAGGGCCGGAGTTTTTGCGCCACGTTCACAAACCGGCGCTGTTTTTCGCCGTTTTCAGCACGCCGACCTCCGAATCCGGTTCCCCGGCCGTGAGCCTTTCCGGCGACAACCTATTCCGGCGGCGGGTAAAAGGGCAGCTTATCGTTCCTCTGGTTGGCGCGGCGCACGGTGGCGTCGTCCAGCAGCAGTGCCGGCGCAATCACCGTCTGCGGCACGTCGCCAAAATAGTTCGCCACCAGCAGGTCCTTGCCGGCCGCGTCAATGCTGGTACGCAAGGCGCGTTCGTCAATGTCGTTCAGCTCCGCGCCGCGCACCAGTTGCCGCGTGCCGTCGGCGTTGACCCGGTAGAGCAATCGCGGATTTCCCGCCCCGGCCAGCGTTTCAGCATAGTACGCGTGGTCGAGCCCGGCGGCCTTCATCTCCTCAATCAATTTCTGGTTCAATTCCAGGTCCGAAAGACCGTTCTGCGCGGTAATCTTGAGCACGCTGATACTGGGACGCGCCGCGCCCGTAATGCCGGCGCGCGCGTGGCCGTTGGACTGGGGAAAATCCTTCACCGGCTCGCGCCCGATCAGGTAGCTCACCAGCCGTCCCGCCCTGACCAGGTCGACCGGCTGCTCGGGCACACCTTCATCGTCGATATCATAGGCGCCCACCAGGCCCTTGCCGTCGTAATTCTTCAGTCCCGGATCGTCCACTACGCTCAGGAACCCGGGCAGCACGCGCGCCTCGTAGCTGGACGCAAAGGGACCGTTGGTGCGGGCTTCTGTGCCCAGCGGCGGGCGCGTGGCCACCACCGCGCCGGCCAGAATCGAGCGCAGCGTGTCGGTGCTGGAGTCGGCGCTCAGCAGCAGCGGCCCGTGATACTCGTCTTCCACCAGTGGCGCCTTGCGCAAATCGGCAAGCGATTCAATGTCCAAGACCTCGCGTTTCTCAAACGCCGCGGACGAGTCTAAATCGTCCAGCGACCGGCCCGTGGAAGCGTAAGAGCGCTCCAGCTCCATCCCGTCGCCGGCCTGCGTGCCCACGGCGAACGACTCCTCGTACTCGGTTGCGCCTTTGCGCACGATGGTCCCCTCGCTGCTGACAATCCAGGTGGTGGTGGCGCGCGCCTCGAATTCCGCATTCGAATACTCAATGTCCCGTTCCCCGGCCTGCACCTCGGGATTCGTCCGGTAAACTCCGCTGGCCTTCGCCGCGCGATCGGCCCAGCCTTGCTCGTCCAGCGAGAGGCTCACCGGTGCGGCGAGCGAGATCACCGGCTTTTCCTGGCTGAAGTCGTCGGCCTGCGGCTGCGTCTGCACCTCTTTGAGCGCAGCCTGCTTCTGCGCGTAGGCCGCCAACGCGTTTTTGTAGGCAGAGTCGGTGGCCTCCCACAGCGCCGAGCGAATGGCAATGGGATCGTCGTCCAGCGCAGTTAATTCAAGTGACCCGTCGCCGCGAGTCGAGCTGTCGCTTTTGGCATCGCCCACGCGCACCGTCACCCGCGCGATGCGTTGGCGTGCGTGCAGGCCGCCTTCGCTGGCGCCAAATTCGGCCTTGGTTTCGTAATCATCCACGTCCTCGATGCGGTATTGGATGAAGAACGGCCTCGCGAATCCCTTTAACTGCAAATCGGCCATGCTGCGGTCCATCTCCTCAATCATGGCCTTGAGCACGGGATCCTTTTCAGCTTCGGCGCGCGTCTGGGCCCGGGCCTGCCCGCCAAGGGAATGCGGCGCGCATAGCGCAGCGACGGTCAGGCCAATTCCTGCCAGCGCCGTGATAAATTTCGACGACTTCATTGGGCCTCCTTGGTAACGGGCGGCATCACTTTCGCGCCCGGGATGGGAAGAATGGGCGGGCGCGACGAGCCTTGCGGCTGGCGCTGCGTTTCAAGGCTGCTGAGCAGCATGGCCGGAGCTACCGCGCTCACCGGAATCGACCCCGATTCCGCCCCACACATGCCATTGAAGACTTCGGGTTTATCGCCCGTGGCAAGGATGCTCTTCATGGCCGCCAGCGGGGTGCCCACGATGCTGACACCGCGCACCAGTTCGTCGGGACGGCCATCGACGTACACGCGCCAGACCACAAGCGGAATCACCTGGAAGGCCTGTGGTGAGTCACGCGTGGTCAGCGCGAAACCCGAAGAGATGTCCTCAAAGTAAAGCCCGTACGGCTTGCCCTGCTTCCTGGCTTCCTCGATTAACTCCTTGCGCAGCTCGGATTCGGGAACCATCTTTGTCGAGGTGACAATCAGGTTGCCCTGGCGTCCGTTGGGCACATGACCGGCCTCGGCGCGGCCATGGCCGTTCGAAGTGCCGAAACTGGCGATAGGCAGTCGCGACATCAGGAACGACTTGAGCACCCCATCCTGGATCAACTGCACGCGCTCGGCCTTCTGCCCCTCGCTGTCGTACTCATAGGTTCCCGCCAGCCAGGTTTTGCCGAAGTGGCTCATGGTGGGATCATCCGCCACGGAAATAAAGCCAGGCAGAATTTCTTTTCCAAGATCCCTGGTGAAGGTCTCTCCCTCCTCGTCGCCGCGCTGGCGCTGACCTTCGAGGCGATGGCCGAGCACTTCATGGAAAAAGACCGCTGCGGCACGCCCGGAGAGCAGCGCGGGCCCGTCAAAGGGCTGCGTCACTGGCGCCTTGCGCAAATCCTCCAGGCGCTGGCCCATCTCGCGAATCGATTTCCCCATCTCCGCCTGCGTGGGCAGCCCGTCCGCGGTTTCCGCCTGAAACGTTCGTTCCAGCACCAGGTCCATCCCGTCGTCGGCGCGGGTGGTGGCAATTACCACCACGCCCGCGGAAAGTTGCGGCGTCACCAGGCGTGAGCCCTCCGAGGAAACAAAATAATCGGTGCCCGATTGGGCGGAAAAAATGACCTCGTTCTGATAGACATCGGGATAATCGCGAAACACCAGCGAGAGGGCGCGCACGCGCTGCTCCCACGCGGCGCGATCGACCACCAGCGGCGCCGCCGGCTTTTCAATGTGTACCTGCGCCGGTTCCGGGGTGAAATCGCCCGACGTGTCCTCTTCCCTGGCGCGCACCTGCGCTTCGGTCTTCACACGCAGAAAATTGTCCAGGGCGTTGCCGTAGCCGGTGTTGGTGGCCATCCACAACGAGCGCATCAGCGCCTCGCGGTCGTCGCCCAGCGGCAACTGCAGGCTGTTCACGGCCGAGCCGCGATGGTCGCCGTGCGTGTTATCCAGCTTCGGGCTGCCTACGCGCACCTGCACGTCGGCCAGGCGCACGTGCTGCGCGGCCGCTTCCGCCAGCGCGCCGTACTGCGCGCTCAGGGTAACGTAATTCATATCGCGCACGGTATAGCTGAGGAAGTAAGGCGGCAACTGCTTGTCGTCGCGAACCGGCTGCGTCTTCGGGGCATTCGCCTGCGGCGCTTGCGAGTTTGCCCGGCCCAGCATCCTGAAGGCGCGCTCGAGCTCCGTTGTCATGGCGTCGAGCAGCGGCGGCGCGGAGGCCGCAGAAGCTTTGACTTCGGCGTGCTGTTGAGACCTGACGGCATGGGAATCGATTTGTTGCGCTTGAGAGACCGCGGGCATGATTCCCATGCTTGCCAGGACTGTCGCGGAGACAAGAACGCGCCGCGCGAAGACACGGCGCCGGAAAACAGAAACACAAAAATAAGGCATACGATGTGGGAAACCGGAAAGACTCATCGGTAAACTTGATTGTCTCAGAAATTCGGAACCAAAGGAGATTTTTCCCATGTCATTGCTGCGCCGAATCGTGCTCGCGTCTTGCATCGCGGGCCTGTTGGCGGCATGGGCCGCTCCAGCTTCCTTGCCGGCGCAATCGAACCCCTCCGCCGGCGCTCCGGCACAGTCTCAGGCCGCGCCTGCCACGAACCAGCAAGCCTACACACTGCCTCCCGACAAGCTGGCTAAAGCGATTGCCTACAGCCGCATCGCCAACATCCTGGATATTGCAGGCAGCATCTGGGGAATCGTCTTTCTGTGGCTCCTGCTCGCGGCCGGCGGATGGGCCGCGATCGAAGCCTGGGCGCAGCGCCGCACCGGCAACCACTGGTGGCAGGGCGTACTGTTCTTCTTTGCTTTCTTGATCTTCACCACGCTGGCCAGCCTTCCCCTCGACATGATCGGGGAGCACTACAGCCGCGCCTACGGCATCAGCGTGCAGGGCTGGGGAAGCTGGTTCGGCGACCAGGCCAAGTCGCTGGGGTTAGCGCTCGTCCTTGGCACGCTGATCCTGATGCTCTTCAACCGCATCGTGCGCCGCTGGCCGCGCCGCTACTGGCTCGGCATTTGGGTGGTCACCATGCCCATCATGGTGATCG
>JASHRF010000044.1 GCA_030037545.1 Acidobacteriaceae bacterium
ACACCGCGCGCGTGTCGTGCCACGGGCGGCCACGGTTATCCCCGCGCCGCGCCGGGCGCAGCACCGGTTCCACCAACTCCCACTGTTCTTCTGTCAGTTCCCAACGGCCTGCCATCGCTGCACGCGGAAACGCCTTGAGCCTTCCCAGTTTCGCAGATTTCAGACTCGAAAATGTTTATGAGATGAGTTCTAGTCTCTGGCCCCTGCTTCTGGGCATTGCACGCGTCGCCCCGGTCGAAATCCCGCCATCCACCAGCAGTGTCTGTCCGGTCACGTAACGGCTGGCCTCGGAGGCCAGAAACACCACCGCTCCATCCAGGTCGTGCGGCTCGCCGGGACGCTTCATGGGAATGCGATCGATCAGATACTCCACCCACTCCTGGTTCTCATAGAGCACCTTGTTTTGTTCGGTTCGGAACCAGCCTGGCGCCAGGCAGTTGACGGTGATGCCATAGGGACCCCAGTCGTCGGCCAGGCTCATGGTGAGCTGGCGAATTCCGCCGCGGCTGGCGCCATACGGAGCCAAGCCCGCATAACCGGCCACGCTGGTGACCGAGCCGATGTTCACGATGCGTCCGTACCGGCGCGGAATCATGCGGCGCGCCACGGCCTGCGCCACGAAAAAACTGCCCCGCAGATTGGTGTCGAGAATCTTGTTCCAGTCATCCCACGTAACATCGAGCGCGGGCTTGCGGACGTTGTATCCAGCGTTGTTCACCAGGATGTGAATCTGCCCAAACGCAGCTTCGGCGCCGGCGGCCATGCGCTCGATGCTTTCCTGGTTCCTCACATCGAGCTCCAGCGAAACCGCGCGCCGGCCCAGCGCCTTGATTGCCGCCTCAAACTCGGCCAGCGTTTCGCGCTTGCGGCTGGTCAGCACCAGGTCCGCGCCGGCCGTGGCGAGCGCGCGCGCAAAATACTGTCCCAGCCCGCGGCTGGTTCCGGTCACGATGGCGACCTGCCCGGTGAGATCGAAAATTTTTCCCTGGTCTTGGTTCATGGTCCGTTCGGGGCGAGAATCACTTTCATCAGGTGGGGTTCGCGCGCGTGCAGGCGCTCGAACCAGCGCGGACCCTCTTCGAGCGCGGCTACGGCTGTGATCAGCGGCTTCACCTGAATTGCTCCGCTTCCGACCAGGTCGATTGCCTGCGGGTACTCGCCTGCCGACGCGCAAGAGCCTTGCAGCCGGATCTGCCGCGTCACCACCTTCTGCAGCGGCAGAGTAACCTCCGGCGCGATATTGCCGATGAGCACCACTTTACCGCCTTTGCGCGGGGCATCGATGGCTGCAGCGACGGTTTCGTTTCGCCCAACCGCCTCGAAGACGACATCCACGCCTTCGCCCGCCGTCAGTTTCATTACCTGCGCGATGAGATCGGCGCTCTTGAGTGTTTCATCCGCGCCCACCTGTCGCGCCAGTTGAAGCCGCGTGTCATCCACATCGGCGATAAGGACGCGCCTGCAGCCTACCGCGTGCGCCGCCTGCAGGGTGAGCAGGCCGATCATGCCGGCGCCGATGACCAGTGCCGTTTCGCCACCCTTCATCTCAGCAATGCGCACGGCGTGGAGCGCTACGGAGACGGCCTCGAGCAGGGCTGCCTCCGCGAAGCTGATGTTCTCGGGAAGCCGATAGAGAATCCGTTCCGGTATCGAAACGTACTCTGCAAAGGCGCCGTTGCGGCGGTAGTCGCCGCAGGAGACGCCTATCACCTGCCGGTTATCGCAGAGGTTGATCTCGCCGCGCGCACAATAGGCGCAGGTCCCGCAATAAACGGTCGAGTCGAAGGTGGCGCGGTCGCCCTTGCTGTAGCCGCGCACATTTGCGCCTACGGCTTCCACGGTTCCCGCTGCCTCGTGGCCCATCACGATGGGCGGAATGCGCCGGCCCGAAGAACCGTCGTAGCCGTGCACATCGCTGCCGCAGATGCCGCACGCTTCTACGCGTACTAGCACCTCCTCCGGCCCGATTTCGGGTAGCGGCAGGTCCGCAATTTCAAGATGGTTGTACGCGGAGAGAAGAAGAGATTTCATAGCTGACGCTCACACGTCGCACCGCACCACCGCCTGGCGCAGGCTGGTGAGCGGATCCCCGGTGGGCAGAAACTCATGCGCCACATAATCCTTGAAGTCTGTGCCGGCGATGGCCCGCATCACGCCGTCCCATTGTACTTCCTGGGTATCGTCGAGCTCATGGCGGCCGGGCACGCCTCCGGTATGGAAATGACCCATCCACGCTATGTTTTTGGTGATGGTGTCGATCAGGTCGCCCTCCATGATCTGCATGTGGTAGATATCGTAGAGCAGTTTTACATGCGGCGAGTTCACTTCCTCCATCACGCGCACTCCCCAAGCGGTGTGATCAGCCATGTAGTCGGGGTGGTTTACCTTGCTGTTCAGCAGTTCCATGCAAATGGTGACGCCGTGATCTTCGGCGATCTTCTTTACGCGGTTGAGGCCGATAACGGAGTTGCGCGCGCCTTCCTCGTCGCTCATGCCGCGGCGCGTGCCTGAGAAAGTGATGACGTTGGGCACGCCGGCCTTGGCGGCCAGGGGAATGTTGGTGCGGAAACCGGCCTCGATGGCGGCATGATTCTCCAACCGATTGAGTCCCTCCGCAATGGTGCCGCCGCCTGCATATCCCATGGTGCAGATCAGCCCATAGCGGCGCGGAGTTTCGTATTCGTCGGGATCGAGCAGATCGACGCCGAACAGCCCCATCTGCGCGCCCGCTGCGCAAAGCTGGTCGAGCGGAATTTGCGGATAGCACCACCGGCACACGGACTGCCGGATTCGTTTTTTAGTTGCGCCGCCCGTCTCCTGCGCGTGGAGAGCGTCCTTGAGCGGCGCTAACGCGGCTGCAGCCACGCCGGCCTTGAGCGCCGTGCGCCGGCTGATTCGCTCAGAACTCATGCGGATTTCCCCGGTATCTGATGACCAAAACTTCAACAACTCCAATGTACTCCCTCACGGCGCTCCGTTATCATGCAAGCGGAGGGCGAGTGCGATGGCGGAAGCGTTGGTGGCGCAGAGAGGTCCGTACGAGGTAGAAGTCGAGGCAGGGAAGAGCTATCTATGGTGCGCGTGCGGGCGTAGCGCTACCCAGCCATTGTGCGATGGCAGCCACGCCGGAACCGGGCTGACGCCAGTAAAGTACGAATGCCGGGAATCGTGCACCGTGTTCTTCTGTGGTTGCAAACAAACCGGCGACCGGCCGTTCTGCGATGGCACGCACAGCGGGCTCTGACGTCGAATGAGCGTGTGATTGTCGCAGACTGGCCGAAAGCGTTTGAGCCAAGACATGCGAGAGCGACCAGACATCGCGATATGCGCATGGTATTCATGCATAGCCTCTTCTTTCAGGGGAGGGTGACCAGTTCTATGACACATCTACGGCAAAACCCCTTCCGCCGTTGAGCAGAAGGGGCTTTTGATTGGAGCTTCAGTTAAGCGGCCGTCGTTAGCCGGCCTTTTCCAGCAAGCAGAGCGACAAATCTCTCCGCTCCACCATCTCGCGCGTGATCTCCAGATCGCGCACACGCTTGTTTGAGGGCAGGTGGTACATCAGGTCGAGCATCAGCTCTTCGAGGATCATGCGCAATCCGCGCGCCCCTACCTTGCGGGCCAGGGCTTCACGGGCTACGGCGCAGGTCGCCTCCTGCGTAAAGTGCAGGCGGACGTTTTCGTATTCGAAGAGCCGTTGATACTGCTTGAGGATGGCGTTGCGCGGCTTGGTGAGAATCTCGATCAGGGCCGGCTCGTCCAGTTCGTCGAGGACGCCCATCACCGGCAGGCGTCCGACGAACTCGGGGATCAGGCCGTACTTGATCAAATCCTGGGGTTCGGTGCGGCGCAGCAGTTCGGTGTCGCGATGTGTCTGCAGCACCTGTGTCTCCTGCTCGGCGTCGGCGGCGCGGAAGCCTAGCGCCTTCTTGCCCACGCGCCGGCCCACCACGCGCTCCAGACCTACAAACGCGCCTCCGCAAATGAAGAGGATGTTGGTGGTATCGACGGCGGTGAACTCCTGGTGGGGATGCTTGCGCCCGCCCTGTGGCGGAACGTTGGCCACTGTGCCTTCGAGAATCTTGAGCAGCGCCTGCTGGACACCCTCGCCGGAAACGTCGCGGGTGATGGAGGGGTTTTCGTCCTTGCGGCCGATCTTGTCGATCTCGTCAATATAGATAATGCCCTGCTGGGCACGGGTTACGTCGCCGTCGGCGGCCTGCAGCAGCTTGAGAATGATGTTCTCCACATCTTCGCCCACGTAGCCGGCTTCGGTGAGCGTGGTTGCGTCCACAATGGCGAAGGGAACATCAAGCATCTTGGCCAGGGTGTGCGCCAGCAGCGTTTTGCCCGAGCCGGTGGGGCCGATGAGCAAGATGTTCGATTTGGAGAGCTCAACCTCGTTATTGCGCATGCGGTTCATTTGCACACGCTTGTAATGGTTGTAGACGGCCACCGCCAGCTTTTTCTTGGTCTGGTCCTGCCCTATGACGTAATCGTCGAGGAAACTCTTTACTTCCTGCGGCTTGGGTAGGTGGCCGGCTACGGAAGCCGGCGCCGCCTCGCCGCGGTCGTCTTCGAGGATGGAGTTGCAGACGGCTACGCACTCGTCGCATATATAGGCGCGGGGATAATCGCTGGGCGAGGAGATCAGCTTGGCCACGGCGTCCTGCGATTTATGACAGAACGAGCAGCGCAGCGCTTCTTCGGGCCCGGTGCGGGGTTTCATTCGGTTGGCTCCCTATTTGACGAGCATATTCCAATCTTTAGCGGCCGTCTACGGGGCCTGGGCAAAGGCCGCCTCCAACGGGTTACTGCCGGCTGTTACCGGCGGGTCATTCCTTCCAGCCCTCAGGTACGGGGCCGGTCGATAATCTCATCCACGATCCCGTAATCCTTGGCCTGTTGCGCGGTCATAATGAAATCGCGCTCCACGTCCCGCTCGATCCGGTCCAGCGGCTGGCCGGTGTGTTTGGCAATCAGATTGTTGGTAATCTCGCGGATGCGCAGGATTTCCCGGGCGTGGATGTCGATATCCGTCGCCTGGCCGCTCAGTCCGCCCATGGACGGCTGGTGAATGAGGATTCGTGAGTTGGGCAGGGCAAACCGCTTGCCCTTGGTCCCGGCCAGGAGCAAAAAAGCGCCCATGCTGGCCGCCTGGCCAATGCAGTATGTCACCACGTTGTTGCGGATAAATTGCATGGTGTCGTAAATGGCCAGCCCCGCGGTGATGGAGCCTCCGGGGGAGTTGATGTAAAGCTGAACGTCCTTTTCCGGGTCTTCGCCGGAGAGAAAAAGCATCTGGGCGACAATCAGGTTGGCTACCTGGTCGTCAATCGGAGTGCCGAGGAAGATGATGTTGTCGCGCAGCAGACGGGAGTAGATGTCGTAGGCGCGCTCGCCCCGGCTCGTCTGCTCAACCACCATGGGAACTAAAGCCATTTGTTGTCAGCTCCTAGCTTCTAGCTCCTAGCTTCCAGCTCGCTTCAACATCTCCTCAGCCGTGTCATCCTGCCATGCTCGGCTAGAGGCTAGAAGCTGGAGGCTAGTAGCTGCCTTTAGCCGGGCAGGCGTTGGTACAGCGCGCCGGCGGTCTTTTCCCGGCGGAGTTGTTCCCTGATCTTAGCCATTCCTCCGTCCTGGTTCAATCGCACTTTCAGGGCATCGAGGGGTTCCCGTGTTTGTAAGGAAATGAGTTGCAATTCGTGATCCACTTCCTCGTCGCCGAGGGTAATATTTTCTTCCCGGGCGATGCGGTCGAGAAGAATCTGGTTTTTAACCTCGGCCAGAGCACTGTCCCGTTGCGCGGCACGCAGCCTGCCGAAATCGAGCTTGCGCATCTGGGCGGGGTCCATGCCCTGGGCGGCGAGAGCGCGCAATCCGCGCTCCAGGCGGGTATCAATCTGGTCCTGCACCAGCGATTCCGGAACTGGAAATAAAAATTTCTCAGCCATTGCCGCCATCAGCCGGTCCTTGGTCTCGCCTTCGACGCTGTGCCGCTTGCGGTTCGCCAGGTGCTCGCGGACGCGGGCTTTAAGCTCGCTCAAACTTTTGTAATCCCCGAATTCCTTCGCAAACTCGTCGTCCAATTCGGGAAGGTTGCGCTTCTTGATTCCCTTTACCGTTAATTCATAGGCCACAGTTTTTCCGGCTAGTTTCGGCTCCGAATAATCAGCCGGATAAACAACCTCGGCCCTGAGTTCCTGGCCCACTTTGGCGCCGCGCAGCACGGTGGTAAAAGCTTCCACAGTGGAGTGGCCACCGATTTCCACCATCGCCTCTTCGCCGTTGATGGGCGCAGCTTCGGCATCGCCTTCGATCTGGCCGGTGTAGCTGATCTGGGCAAAATCGCCGTCCCGGAGCGGCCGGTCTTCTTCCACCGGCTCCATGGTGGCCCGCGAATCGCGAATCTGCTCGATCTCACGCTCGAACTCCGCGTCCGTCACCTCGACCGAGGGTTTATCGACCGTCACGTCCCCATAGCCCTCAATGGAGAAATCGGGGATATATTCGAAAACCGCCTTCACATGGAAAGGCGCGCCGTCTTCCACCGAAAGCTCAGTCACTTGCGGCTGCCCAACCGGCTGAATGCCCAGCTCGCGCACACCCTTGTTGAAGCGCTCGGGCAGAAGTGTGTCGATTACTTCCTTGCGAATCTCGGAGGCAAACCTGCGCCGCACCATCGACTCCGGCACCTTGCCGGCGCGGAATCCGGGAATCTTCGCATATTTGCGGTACTGGCCGGCTACGCGGCGATAAGTCGCCGAAACCTCCTCGGCGGGAACGTCGATCACCAGCTCGCGCGTGCACTCCGGGTTGAGAACCGGGGTCCCCGCGGATGGGGGGCTCGAAGAACCGGTGTCCGCGGGGTGGTGAACCGGCCCATGCTGGTGGTCGTGATGGTCGCCAGGCTCATGGCCTTCCGGATCTTGGCCTTCAGGTCCATGTCTCTCAGGTTCGCCCGTCGTTTCCGGAGTTTCCGATTTGTGATCGAGGGTATTGGTTGAGCTCAATGTTTTGCCTTCCCGGTCCGTCGCGGCGGACCGCAATCTTACTCCGGCCCGAGAATCCCGGGTTCGGGCGCGGCAGGGAAGCGAAGCAGGATCCGCTCTGGTCGTCCCTTCGGGATCCTGGCCAGGTTCAGTCGGCCCTTTCAAGGCGCCCAGCCACGGCGCATTCCCCCGCAGTTCTTGTGATGCGGCTCACTCTGTGCGCCTTCAAATTGTTTTTGAAGCTCCGCAATCGGCCATTGTTCAGAGCAGAAAGGCAGCGCGGAGTGCGCAGAAATCACCTCGTTTCATGGTACGGGGGTTTGGCAGGCAGGGTCAAACCTGCGTGGTTCTCGATCGGTGTCGTAGTCGGGATGCCCGGTGATCGGCGGACAGTTCCCCTACAGCTCCGAAATCTGCGGCTCGCGGACGTACGGCAAAAATCGCGGATCGGCCGCGCCGTAAAGGGCGTAATGTTCACGAGCCTTCTCCAGGCTCAGCTGCCCATTGACGGTCAAGTGCACTTCGGAAGCGTCGCGATCTTCCTGGCCGTCGTCCTCCCACCAGCAGACCGGGCAGAGTGCCAGCGCGCCAGGCGCGTCCAGAGTTCTGTAGCCGCAGCAGGGGCAACGAAATCGCGTCGTCATAGCGCCCACCCGAAGAACTCCCACTGGAACGGACGACGACCTCGCGGAGCGGTTTACAGAATCTCTGACCGCATTATCGGCAACGTAACCTACGCCCGGTAGGGTGGCTCGAAGTTACGCGTCAGGTCTACTCCGCAAGGAATGCACCGCGCGCCGCCCGAGCTACATTTTTTGTATCGATATCGCAGTTTCTGCTTCAGCCGGCGCTACGCCCTGGAAAGCGGCTGTTACGCCAACGCTCAGAACCGAAACACCAACCCCGTTCCGAAGCGGTAATGATCAGCCGTGCCGGGGGACTGGTTAGGGGCGTTGATGTAGTCGCCGTTGACGCGCCAGGCAAGGAACGGCACCAGCCGGAAATCCACGCCGGCCCCGGCGTCCACCGTGATGGCGGTGCTGGAAATGATGTTGCCGCTGTTGGTCGAGTGCTCTGCGCCCAGCAGCGCATGCGCATAGACGTGTACGCCGGCTGTGCCCACTGTGAGCCGAGGGCCGATCATGGCCGTGGTGGTGTGCGGGAGCGAGCCCGCGGCGCCCAGTCCGTAGTGCGCCACGTCTACGTCAACCCCGAGCAGGGGAATGAAACTGAACTGGCCCTCACCTTCCCAGCCGTTGAGGCCGGGCGTGTTGGTGTGAAAAGCATTGGCTCCCAACCGGCTATAGCCGAAGTAGACATCGCCGCCAGATCCGGCTGCGCGTGCAGCCCCGGGCAGCGTCAAAAACATGAGAGGAAGAAGGAGAGAGATAAACCGCATCGATTGCCGCATCCATGCCTCCCGCGGCTCCATGAAATTGGTTCCGAATAAGGTGAGCCGCTCCGCAATTTCGCCCGCCCCAAGAGCGTGGCTTATGTACACCGATGGTGGCATACCGGGGCTGGTTGGCTGAGGGCCGGGCAGACCGCTATCCGCTGAGGAATGGCGTCGCCCGAGACCCCTGCCCTGCGCCCTGAGCGCTTAGGTCGCAAAGTCAGCGCAGTTTGACGCGATAGAATCCTCCCTCTTTGAACCGGAAGTGCTCGTGACGGATCTCGTCGAGTGAGATCTCTTTGTGGATCAAGGGCTCCTTTGCTTTGTTTCCTGCCCGTATGCCATAGAGTTCGATTTCATCCTCGTTCAAGAAAGGACAAAAGCCGGCGTGCCTGCGTAAAGGTGGAAGCACATGTTTCCTTGCTCTTCTGTCCACGATAGCCGGGCGCGCTGTTTTGGCTTAAGCGCCTGTTTTCTTTTCCAATTTGGCCCACGAATCCTTCAATGGCAGCGTGCGGTTGAAGATCAGCTTGCCCGGCGAGGAATCGGGATCGACGCAGAAATACCCCACGCGCTCGAACTGGAAACGGTCCCCCGCCTTTGCGTCGGCCAGCGATGGCTCGAGCTTAGCGCCGGTAAGAATCTCCAGCGAATTGGGATTCAAATTGTCGAGCACGTCGCCGCTCTCTTCCACGTCGTAGGGATCGGGTTTAGAAAAGAGCTTGTCGTAGAGGCGAATTTCCGCGGAAACGGCGTGCGCGGTCGACACCCAATGGATGGTGGACTTCACCTTGCGTCCGTCGGGCGAGTTGCCACCGCGACTGGCAGGATCGTACGTGCAATGCACTTCGATGAGACTGCCGTCAGGGGCTTTGACTATGCTTTGCGCCGTCACAAAATAGGCGTTGCGCAGGCGAACCTCTTTTCCGGGCGATAGGCGATAGTACTTCGGCGGAGGAACTTCGCGAAAATCATCCTGTTCGATGTAAAGCTCGCGGCTGAACAGCACCTGGCGCGTACCGGCGGAGGGATCTTCAGGATTGTTAGCCACGTCGACGAATTCCTTCCGGCCTTCAGGGTAGTTGTCGATGACCACCTTGAGCGGGCGCAGCACGGCCATGGCGCGCGCGGCGCGGCGGTTCAGATCGTTGCGCTGGAAATGCTCCAGCATTTCAAAATCGACCACACCGTTAGTGCGCGAGGCGCCGACAGAGGTGACGAAGGCGCGAATCGCCTCGGGCGTGAAGCCGCGGCGACGAAGGCCACTGAGAGTGGGCATGCGCGGGTCGTCCCAGCCCTTCACGCGGTTCTCCTGCACCAGTTGCAGCAGCTTGCGCTTGCTCATCAGCGTATAGGTCAGGTTGAGGCGGTCGAATTCAATCTGCTGCGAGGGGAAAATCGCCAGCTGCTCGATATACCAGCGATAGAGTGGCTGGTGGTCGGCAAATTCCAAGGTGCACATGGAGTGCGTGACGTGCTCGATGGAGTCGGACTGACCGTGCGCGTAGTCGTACATGGGGTAGATGCACCAGTCGTCGCCGGTGCGGTGGTGCGAGGCGTGGAGAATCCGGTACATCACCGGATCGCGCATGTTCACGTTGGGCGAAGCCATGTCAATCTTGGCCCTGAGAACGCGGCTGCCGTCAGGGAACTCGCCCCGCTTCATGCGGGTAAACAGGTCCAGGTTTTCCTCGATCGCCCGGTCTCGATAGGGGCTGTCCCTGCCGGGCTCGGTCAGCGTGCCGCGATACTGGCGAATCTCGTCGGCGGTGAGGTCATCCACATAGGCCTTGCCGGCCCTGATGAGCTGCAATGCCCACTCGTAAAGCTGTCCAAAGTAATCGGAGGCGTAGCACAAGCGTTCCCAATCGAAGCCCAGCCAGCGCACGTCGTTCTGAATAGAATCGACATACTCCTGTTCTTCCTTTTCAGGGTTGGTGTCGTCGAAACGCAGGTTGGTCTTGCCGCCAAATTCGTCGGCTAGCCCGAAGTCCAGGCAGATGGCCTTGGCGTGGCCGATATGCAGATAGCCGTTGGGCTCGGGTGGAAAGCGCGTCTGCACCGTTGCGTCGCCAAACTTCTTGGTGCGCACATCTTCCTCGATGATGTCGCGGAGGAAGTTGGAAGTGGTGCGAATTTCCGGACTTTCTGTGTTTGAAGTCATCATAGCTGCCAATTTTATTCTTTCACGAAAGGGCTGCGCTCATTCAGCAGTTATGCGCCGGATAGCTCACATCTTGCTCTTCGCGTCCTTGCTCGTCCAGTTCTTTGGCCTACGGATAAGATGAAATCGACGGGTCTGTCTCGACAATAGAGTCAGCAACGGCCCAGATCTCTTCGCAGCCGCGCCCCGTGGCTTCTTCCGGCTTCAACCGAACTCCGCTCCTTGGCCAGGGATAGAAGTTCGATTTTTGCGGGTCGCGCACACCCATGTGGATTCCGTCGTCCTCCGGCCAGACATCGGCGTGAACCCATTGCCGTTCCGAGGGATTCGCTTATTCGCACCACGGGCCGACACTGACGGTGAGTCCAACGCGAGGCTTTCCTTCCGTAATATTGAGGAGAGCATAGTAGACTGCGTGCGCGTCATCCTCCTTACTGATGAAACCGAAGACTCGCTTCTTTGCCTGGTCGCAATATTCGCATTTCAAGCGATAGATGTATGGGCTGAGTTCCAGTGTGTATGCGCTCATTCTGGCTCTTTTTACGACGCCCGGCTTTATTGATGGAGGCTCCCTATGGCTTTGCGGATGCGTTCCAGGCAAACATGGCTCCCCAGCACCACCATGGTCTCAAACAGCGGCGGCGCGTTCTTGCGTCCGCAGACGGCAACCCTTATCGGCTGAAACATCGGCCCGGCCTTTAGGCCTAGCGACGTGGCAGCCTCGCGCAATGCTTTGTTCAGCGAATCGTGATCGAAAGCAGTTGTGGTCAGAATCCGCTCGGCAGTTTCGAGAACGCGCCGCGCCAGATCTGCATCGCCATTTTTGGGGATCAGCTCTACCGGATCGTAGGGCGCGAGCTGATTGACGAAAAAGAAGTCGGCGGCCGACACCGCGTCGCGCAGCAGTTTTATGCGCTCGCGGATCAGCGGCGTAACGGCGGCGATTTTTTCCGGCGCGGGATCGAAGCCGGCCTTCACAAGAAAGGGTCGAATCATTCCGCTGAGAAGGTCCACGGGCAAAGAGCGGATATGCTCGGCATTCAACCACACGGCCTTGGGGTCGAACGGGTCTTGCTCGGTAAAGTTCACCACGGCATTGGAGCGGTTGACTCCCTCAAGCGTAAAGGCATCAACGAGCTTCCCGTAATTTAGGAGCTCGATGTCGTTTTTAGGCGACCAGCCAAGCAGGCAAAGAAAATTCACGAATCCGTCGGGCAAAAATCCGGCATCGCGATAAGTAGTCACGCTGACGACGGGCCCATGCTTGCGCTTGGAGAGTTTGCTGCCGTCAGGCGCTACCAACAACGGAAGATGCGCGAACAGCGGCGCTTCGGCGCCGAGGCCTTCGTAGATGAGCAGGTGCTTGAAGGTGTTGGTGAGGTGATCCTGTCCGCGGATGATGTGGCTGATGCGCAGGTCTGCGTCATCCACGCACGAAGCCAGGTGGTAGGTCGGCATTGCATCCGACCGCAGCAGTGCAAAGTCCTCCACCTCGTCGGCGGCTTTGGACTGCTCGCCATAAACGCCATCCCTGAATCGCAATGCCCGGCCCTCGCCGCGCGGCACGCGATAGCGCAACGCGAATGGCTCGCCCGCGGCAGCGCGGCGGTCGGACTCTTCCCGAGACAACTCGCGCATGCCCGGGTTGCACAACCACGCGCCTTGCACGGAGGATTGCTGCCCGTTGCCTGTCGAATGCGCCGGCGTGAAGTCGCGATAGGCCAGGCCCCTGGCGAAAATCGCCTCAGCCTGACGGCGGTGCAGGGCCAAGCGTTCGGATTGCCTGTATTCTTCGTCCCAGTCGAGCCCCAGCCAGCGCAGCCCTTCAAATATGGATTGCACGCTGGCATCGGTATTGCGCTCCACGTCGGTGTCGTCGATGCGCAGAATCATGGTTCCATGGTTGTGGCGCGCGTAGAGCCAGTTGAAGATGAAGGTGCGCGCGCTGCCGACGTGGAGAAAGCCGGTAGGCGAAGGCGCAAATCGTACGCGTGGAATTGGGCCGGTGGGCGTGGAGTCGGGCATCGTTCTATCTATGATTTTAGCGCGTATCGCGCGGCCCTAAGCCGTCAGTCGCTGCAGCGGCCTCCGCTAAGGATGACAAGCCCAAGTTGGGTATCGAGACAAGCTACTGCTTGTTCACGTCGACGTAGTACAAATCCGTCGCCACCTGAAACTGATCTTTGCTTAGTGGCGTCTGCATCCATTGCCACTTAGTGGTCGGATGGATGATCTGCCAGTTATCGGGCGTGCCTACACGCACCGGCATGGCAAAATTGTCCTCGTCGGCGTCCCACTTGTACATCACCATACCCGGAGCTTCACCGAAGAGCAGTTCCAGGCGCGGGATGTGCGGGTGTCGCAGATATTGATTGAAGATGGGCGTCAGGTTCATGCCCGCCTGCTGGTTGAAGTACGTGACTACGTCCTCGGTCATAATGTTGCGGTATTTGAATTGGTTGTAGAAGCCGTAGATCAGCTCGAACCAGCGCGGGTCGTTGTTGACGACGCTGCGCAGCGTGTTGAGCATAAGCGCGCCTTTGAAGTACTGATCCTCGGTGGGATCGGAGTTGACGCCGCGCTCGGCCACGATGGGGCGCAGGTTGTAGATCTTCGGCTTCAGCCCGTTCAGGTAGCGGATAGCGTCGTCTTTTCCCCAACGGTATTCGACGTACAGGCTCTCCATATATGTTGCCCAGCCCTCGTGAATCCACATGTCGGAGGGGTCGGCGGCCGTGATGCTGTTGCCGAACCACTCGTGTGCGCTTTCGTGGATGATGATGAAGTCGAAGCGCATGCTGATGCCCGTGTGCGTCCAGTCGCGGCCCAGGTAGCCGTTCTCAAACAGGTTGCCGTAGGCCACGGCGCTCTGGTGTTCCATGCCCGAATACGGCACCTCAATGAGCTTGTAGCCGTCGCGCGCAAACGGATAGGGGCCGAAGTAATGCTGGTAAGCTTCGAGCATGCCCGGCGCCTGCGCGAACTGCTTTCTGGCCTTGTCCAGGTCCTCAGGCAGAACGTAAAAGTCCAGGGGCAGATCGCCAAGCTGCTCGTGCCAGTGCACGTAGTTGCCGATGTTGAGCGCCACATCGTAGTTGTTGATGGGGTAACTCACGTGCCAGTCCCAGCGTGTGTAGCCGTCGCCCAGGTCGGTCTTGCCCATGAACCTCCCGTTGGAAACATCCATGAGCCCGTTGGGAACGGCCACGCTGATATCCATGCTTTGGGGCTCGTCGCGCCACTGGTCCTTGTCGGGCCACCAGATGCTGGCTCCGGTTCCCTCGCAGGCGGTGGTGATCCAGGTGTGGCCTGTGGAGTCTTTCTTGAAGGTAAAGGCGCCAAAGCGGCCCACCTCCGGCGGATGGCCGGAGTAATAAAAGTCGATGGAGTAGACCTGGCCGGAGTGCAGCGTCTCAGGGAAATCGATGAACACCGCGCCGGTGTCGCGCGTGTACTTGAGCGGAACCATCTCCTCGCTTGTCGCAAAGAGAATTTTGTCGATGTTGAGCTTGTCGGTCAGGTCGATCTGGATGCGCGTGTCGTCCTGGAGCATTCTGAAGCGGATGGTGTTCTTGCCGCGGATGGTTTGCGTGGTGGGATCGACGCGAATGTCGAGGTGGTAGTAGAGCAGGTCGTTGTTGGCGCGGAAGGGGCCATAAGCGCCGCGCAGCATCTCGTAACGCGTGGGAACGGGTGAGCTGACATCGCTCGGCGCGGGCGGACGCTGAGCCGGGGCCTTGGCCGTTGCGGCGGGGTTGGCGGCAGGTGCGGCCGGGGTAGGAGCCGGCGTCAGGCTGGGGGCCTGTTGAGCGGACTGAGCGGCGATCACCGCTCCGGAGGCAATACACAACCACAGGAAACTCAATGCGAAAAACCGGTACGATGAGCGCATGGGCACATGGTACTGCGCGGGACCGGCTGCTTACAAAGTTCCGCGCGCGGTGGGAGTAATCTGAAAGGGTCGCTGCGCGCGCCGCTGCCGCCCGGCCGCTTCGATGGATCATTTCCTCGCCGCCAAGACGCCCGTGGATCTTCCCCTGCTTGGCCCCGCGCATCTTTCCATGCTCGCAGGCATCCTGCTGCTGGCTGGCGCGCTGGCGGTGCTCCAGCGCACTGTGCTACGGGAATCGCCGTGGCTGCGCCGGGGACTGGGCGGGGTGCTCCTTCTGGAAACACTGGCGTGGTACGCCTACCAGGCCCGCATCGGCCAGCTCACTTTTCCCGCTCATCTGCCGCTGGAATTGTGCGACGTTACCCTGTTCCTCACCATCGCGGAGATGTTCACGCTCGGCGCCCTGCTCTTCGACGTTTGCTATTATCTGGCGCTGGCTGGAACCTCAATGGCGCTGCTTACGCCCGACTTGTGGGAGCGCTTTCCGTCGCTTTCCACCGGGCAGTTCTTCTTCGCGCATGGGCTGGTGGTGGCGTCGGTTCTTTACCTGGCTTGGTCAGGGCTGGCGCGGCCACGGCGGGGCTCGGTGGGCCGGGCCATGCTGGCGCTGAACGTGTGGGCCGTGGTTGCCGGATGCTTCGACTGGCTCTTCAAGACCGATTACATGTACCTGCGGCAAAAACCGGAGCAGAATTCGCTGCTCAATCTGCTGGGACCATGGCCGTGGTACATCGCCGGCGGGGAGGTGCTGGCGCTGGTGCTGTTTGGTCTGCTGTATTTGCCCTTCCGCCGGGCCAATGCAAACGCCCGACGCCTTTGACGGGCAGTGCGGCGCGTGGCCATTTCGAATTAGAGTGAGGGCATTGCCGTTTGCTGGAGGCCGCATGGCCGAATCCCATTCATTTGCCCGCGTGGTCTTGACTACCGCCGCCAGTCCCGAAGAAGCCACGCGCATGGGCCGCGTACTGGTTGAGGAGCGGCTGGTGGCTTGCGCAACGCTGATTCCCGGCGTCCAGTCCATTTATCGCTGGAAGGACGCGATCGAATCCTCGGTGGAAACCTTGCTGCTGCTCAAGACCAACGCCGGCCAGCTTGGCCCGCTGGAGGCTCGCCTGCACGAGCTGCACACCTACCAGACTCCGGAGTTCCTGGTGCTGGGGGTGGACGCCGCCAGCCAGCGCTATCTGGATTGGCTGCAGGCGTCGCTGTTGCCGGCTTAACGCCCGACATGAGCCGTGCGCCTCGCTCTTTCCTTCGCCCCTTGGTCTCTGGTTCCCCATGGCAATCGCACTTGGAAAGGTGCGCCGGCAGGGTTGATTCCCCCACCCCCCAGGTGAGATGAATCACATCCCCGGCACGACCGGGATTGTGGAAACGCCGTAAGTCGTTTAAAACCCAGTATCTAAAAAGGTAATTATCCCTTGACATCAAGTAAAATTTATGGCAAACTGTTTTTGTTATGAACTACTACCACTGCGAACGCGTTAAGCAATCGATTCCAAAGCACTTGCGCTATACCGTTAATGACTTCAATGCGCAATTTCCGAATGAAGAATCTTGCTTGGAATGGCTCAAGGGACAGCGGTTTCCCGGTGGTATCGCTCACTGCGAAAAGTGCGGGGTGGAACGCAAGCATCACCGCGTTACGGGCCGTCCAGCCTACGCTTGCGACTATTGCGGTTCGATGATTTCGCCGATGGCTGGAACGATCTTTCACAAGTCAACCACGCCGCTGCGCCTCTGGTTCTATGCCATGTACCTGATGTCTGCAACACGTTGTGGCATCTCTGCAAAGCAGATTCAGCGGGAGACCGGCGTTACCTACAAAACCGCATGGCGCATGTTCAAGCAGATTCGCACCCTGATGTCGGAGGACATCAGTTTGGAGGGATCGGCGGTGGAGCTAGACGAAACCTACGTTGGTGGAAAGGAAAAGAACAAGCACCGCGGCAAGCGCAGCGGCATAAGCGGTCGCAATCTGGACTCAAAGACGCCTGTGTTCGGGATGGTGGAGCGCGGTGGCCGCGTAGTGGCCCGCGTAACGCCAGATGCCCGCGAGAAGTCGATTATGCCGATTATTGCCGAGCGCGTTCTCCCGGCTTCTATCGTGTACACGGATCAGTACCCGATCTATGACAAGGTGAGCGGTCATGGTTACGACCATCGCCGCATCAATCACGCCGAAAAGGTCTACGTGATGGGCGATGTTCACACGAATACGATTGAGGGATTTTGGAGTCTGCTAAAGAGAGGAATTGGCGGAGTGTATCATCAGGTCAGCGCGAAATACTTGCAGATGTACTGCGATGAGTATGCTTATCGCTACAATCGGCGGTTCTCGGGAGAGCCGATGTTTACTTCGCTTTTGGATGAGGTTGCAAAGCGGGCAAATTAGCCGCTCGCTTCAAGAGGCTCAAGAAAGAATCGCGGCTGACGGGCTGCATTTTCTCTTGAACTTCTTTAGATGGCTTAAGTTTATTAGCTCTCGCGCTCGGTTCATCGCGTTTTGAGTTGCCGCTCATGCCGCTTTGACCTCCGCTTAGGCGGAGTGTATCACATCCGCCGGAAAGGCGGACGTGTCTCCTAACTCAATCGAGGATGGACTCAAACTTCCCAAGTACGAATTCCGTGCAATAGAGGAGCTTTGCAAGCTCGGTTCCAAGGTTGCTTCCGAGGGGAACAGGGACCTCGTCGAAAGATACCTCAATGGACATAGCGGTTGCCAACTGGATATTCGTGGTTTCGGTCTTTGTGGTTCCCTCGAAACCGAATTCCAGGAACACACATTCGTTTTCAAGAAAATTAGCGGGGAGAAGGTTGACGGAAGTGACTCTACCGGGACCTTCGATTTTGAATTCCCAGTCGAAAGCTGTGGCGACTGCAGCAACGATATGCAGCCTTCTATGCCTATCCTTTCTAGCGCAATCGTGAATGATCTGAAGACTTCTGTTCAGCGGGGCGTAATCCAGTGCTGCCGTTTTCGCAGTGTTGTAGGGTTGTATCGTCTCAAGCCAATCCCGGACCTCCTTCGGGAATGGCGGTTTGTTCACGGGATTTCTATCAAAGGCCGCGGAATTGGGGCAAATCGGAAACTCAATTCGGTTCTCATCGGGGGGCGGTTCGATTCCGTGATTCATCATGACAGCGACTTTGTAAACGGCAGCATCCAAAGCGGCACGCAATTGATAAAAAAACTCTCCCAACTCAAGAGCAACGTCGTTTTCGGGGACAACATTGGTGACGGCTTTGACGGTCCCGTGTGTCCAGTCGCTATTCATCTCTGGGACGGTGGTATAGGCTTCTGGATCAATTATTCGCTCGCATTCAGTCTTCATGGCTATACCATGCGCGCGAGCCCGGCTGATGCGCTTCCGCGAGTCTGCGAATAGATCAGGTGCCATGCCGAAATCATATCACTTGACGTGAAGGGATAATTACCTCTAAAAAATAGGTATCCCGGAATCAGATAATTGGAGCGTGGAACCGGATATTTGGAGCACAGATCGCTCCGTAGTCCATTTAGATTGAAATATTCGCGCCAAAAGATAGGAGGGGGCTCTTTGCCAGAGAATGCTCAAAAACGTGTCCCGCCAGGCCGCAAACTCGTGCCCACAGCGTCAGCGGACGCCCTGACCGGCGCCTCCAGCGGCAAGCGATGGTGCTGGCCACGATGGTACTTCAGATACCCAAGCCCGACGCGCATGTTGTGGTCCACATGTCCCGGCACCACAACCGCAATCGTGATCCCTAGAACCGCGTGGGCAATGGCCAGCGGATAGAGATTGCGATAGTGGAGGAAGATGAGGCACGCGATCGAGCCCCAGACCACGGTCAGCACCGCCAGCACCGGATTGGGCAGATGCGCCAGCGCGAACAGGAAGGCCGCGGTAAACGCAGCCTGGCGCGGGCTGGGCAACAGCCGTAACAGCCGCGAAAGGAAAAAGCATTGCAGCAGGAACTGCTGCACGCCCGACCAGATGGCGTAGGCCCAGAAGCCCTCCAGCAGCGTCAGCGCGCCGTGGGAATCGTGCAGCGTATGCAGCCGTGCAGAGATGGTCACTGCAACCGCTGAAACCACCAGCGCCGCGCCCACCACCCAAAGCGAGCGGAAAAAGTTCCCCGCCCGCAGGCCCATGGCGCGAAAGCCTTCAAACGATGCCCCAATAATGATCGCAATCACCACGATCGCAACCCACCACAGCATCTGCTGCCACGGGCGCGGCGTCCACAGCACGGCCAGGATCAGCCCATAGGCGATGGCAATCTCAGCCAGGGCGCGGCGCTTGCTCTGCGGACGCGCGGAACCGGGTTCCAAATTTGAGCCGGCATTGAAGGCGGTCATTGATTCGATGGTACTGCGACCTCCGGCGCTCAATCAGGGCGAGGCACGCCACGATCGGCGGGCCTGAAAAATCGATGCCGGAGAAGCGTTGCGGGATTCCGTTCCGGAATAACGTACCTGAATACGTTCCTTGATTGCATTCCTGGACTATTGGACGGGCGCAGCCGCGTTTGGAAGCGGCCATCGCCGTTATTCTAGGATGACCCCTGGTTCTGGCTCGTTGCCCCGCGAGGTGAGCACCACGGCCGCGCCGATAATGAGCGCGCCGCCCAGCCACGCATACGGCCCCAGGCGCTCGCCGAGCAGTTCTACGCCCAGGATCGACCCCAGCGCCGGCTCGATGTTGAGAAAGACGCCGGCGCGCGAGGCCGGCACGTGGTGAAGGCCCCAGTTCCATAGCAATGTGGTAGTCGCAGTGCAAAGCACGCCGCTGACGGCCAGCGCGACCCAGGCCCGCACGCTGATGCCCGTAACAGGCGGAAGCGAAACCGGCCGATGCGTGAACGGCGTCAGCAGCACGGGAGCAAAATCGATGGCCAGCAGCATCATGGTGCCGGAAAGAATGGTGTAAGCGCTCACCACTGGCGCGCGGTGGGTTTCGAGCAGCTTTTTGCTCAGGAGCACCCAGACCAGCGAGGTAATGAGCGAAAGAATTACCAGCAAATCGCCACGCGTCGTGGGAGTTTCGTTGCCTGTTGTGGCGTGGCTGCCGCCCAGCACCACCATGCCCGCCCCGACGGTAGAGGCGCAGAGAGCCAGCCAACCGGCCACATCCAGCCGCTCGCCGGCAAACATGGCGGCGGCCGCGGCCAGCAGCACCGGCATGGCGCCCACCATCAGCGCGGCGTGGCTCACGGTGGTCAGCGTCAGCCCATGAAACTGCAGCAGAAACTGGATGGGAACCCCAAACGCGGCGGCCAGCAGCAGCAGGCGCCATTCGCGGTTCTTCATGCGCGGATGGTTTACCAGCGCCACCGGAAGGATGCCCAGTGAGGCAAACAGGAAACGGTAGAGCACCATGTGCTCCACGCTCATCTCGTCGAGCGCCAGCCGGCCCCAATAGAAGCCTGTGCCCCACAGGGTTCCGGCCAGGGCGCAAGCGCCGTAACCCAGGAGGTTTACGCGCCGCGCAGCCGCTGCGGAGGCACGAAAATCCGCGCCCTCCCGCCCGCTCTGGCTTCTCCTCATATCGCGTTCTGGCATCCACCTTTACTGTCGCACAGGAGACTCCGGTGCCGCGATCACTGCCAAAAACCTCCGAATGGGCGAAAATACAGAGCATGGCAACGATGCGGAAAGCTGCGGGCCTGGGTTTGTGCGCCGGCCTGTGGCTGGCGGTTGCCGGAGCCATGCCCATCACCGCAAGTGCGCAGACCGCTGAGCCTGACGCGCCCAAGCCGCACATCGAGCCACACATTGAGCCTCGCGAGCTCTCCGGCTATTTCCCCTCCAAGCCTTCGATCGCGCCCGCGTGGACCATCCCCGTCGGCACGCTGGGTTTTGCCGCGCCCGGCGCTCTCTACCTGGGAGAACGCAACAGCCTGGTCTCGCTCGACTTCATCGGCGAAAACCGGCTCCTGTTCACTTTCCACGTCCCCGCCCTGCTACGCCGCATCCCCGGAGATCAAGACGCTGCTGACGAGCGCGAGATTCGGGCCGTGGTGCTCACCATCCCCAACGGCCCCGTGCAAGCCGAGGCCAACTGGCTCCTTCACGATCGTGCCCGCTACCTGTGGATGCTCCGCGACGGCCATTTCCTGCTTCGTGACCGCGACAGTCTGGTCGAGGGCGACGCCTCGCTCAAGCTCTCGCCGCTTCTGCGCTTTCCCGGGCCTCTGCTCTCGGTGGAGCTCGACCCCAGCCAGCAGTTTCTGGTCACCAACTCCCGCGAGCCGGCGAAGAGCGGCGCTAAAGCGGAAGGTGCTTCTGACCCGTCGGCGCTCACCGGCATTGACACCGGCGACACCTCCGGCGCCAACGAACCCGACATCGTGCTGCGTATCCTGCATCACGCTTCGGACAATGCGATCCTGACCACCCGGGTGCGCGACCTGGTTCATGTGCCCATCAATGACCAGGGCTACGCGGATAGCCTGCGTGGCAATGGAGTCGATTGGACGGTCGAGATGAACTTCTTCGGGGGGGGAAGCCGGCCGATTGGAAGCCTCAAGTCAGCCTGCATGCCCGATCTGAGCTTTATCTCCGAACGCGAGTTGCTGGCCGCTGCCTGCGCCGATATGGGCGATAACGCCCTGGTGGCGATGACCGCCAGCGGCCAAAAACTTTGGATCGACCTGGTTCCCGATCGCCAGGTCTGGCCCCTCCTGATCCGCGCGGCCACGGGCGAGCGCTTCGCCCGCGAATCGCTGTACGTCACGCACTCGATTACCGCCTTCGCGCCGCTGGGGGACGACGAGATCAAGGGACAATGGCTTCAGGTTTTCGATGCTGCCACTGGACGCGTGGCCTTCGAGACGCCGGTAAGCCCGATTCTCGACGCGGGCGGTAACGTCGCGCTCTCGCCTTCCGGCCGGCGCGTAGCCGTGCTCAACAACGGCGTCATCCAAGTCTTTGAGCTTCCGGCGCCGCCTGCGGTGCCCGATCCGGAACGCCTTTCCCATTAGCCGGTTTTCCGCTCCGCCCTAACGCGCCCTGTGTAAACTGTCAAGCGGGAGATTTGATTGAGTTCGGCCGTCATCCACTATTCGGCCGCGGCATGCACCGACCGTGGCCGCAAGCGCTCATCGAACGAAGACGCCTTCGGCTTCTCCGTTGATCATGGCGTGTTCGTGGTGTGCGACGGCATGGGCGGCGCCGCGGCCGGCGAAGTGGCGAGCGCGCTGGCAGTTGATGAATTGATGCGCCTGCTCAAGGAACGTTCCGCCGGTGCGCCCTTGCCCGAGGCTGCGGAACAGGCCATTATGGCCGCCAATGGGACCATCTTTACCCGCGCGGCGCGCAACCCCAAGCTGAGTGGCATGGGGACCACGCTGGTGTTGCTGTTGGCGAACGCGGACCGCGCCTGGATGCTCAATATCGGCGACAGCCGTGGCTACCGGCTGCGCGGCGGGAAGCTGGAGCAGATCACCGTCGATCACTCTCTGGTCGAGGAACAGGTACGCTCCGGCCGCATCAATCTTGCCGAGGCGAAGCGCTCCCCTCTGCGCAACGTGATCACCCGCGCCCTGGGCACACAGCCCACGGTTACCGCCGACGTCTTCCCTCTCGAAATCGAACCCGGCGATCTCTTCCTGCTCTGTTCCGACGGCCTCACCCGCGAATTGTCCGACGATTTGCTGGAATCGATGCTGCGACTCGACCTGAAGCTGGAGGCGCTGTGCGAGCGGCTCATCGGCGCCGCCAATAATGCCGGCGGACACGACAACATCACGTGTTTGCTGCTTCGCGCCGGGGGGACTACTCAGTGATCTCCACGCGGCCCTCAGCGCGCGCCGGCGCCAGCAGCAGCACCAGTGGAATGCAGGCCAGGGAAAGCATGGCCAGGATGCGGAAGTTATCGGCATAGGTCAACATGGCGGCCTGCTGTTGCAGGTTCATGTAAAGCGCTCCCAGCGCCCGGCGCGCAGCGGTCGCGGGATCGGAGCCGCCCACCGCGGTGATTTGCCCCGCCAAACTTTGTGCCGCCGCCATCGCGCCGGGAGTAGTCGGCGTAAGATGCGCCCCCAGGTAGGTCTGGTGAATCTGCGCGCCGCGCGACAGGTTGGCGGTGAGCACGGCGATGCCCACGCTGCCGCCGATGTTGCGCATCAGGTTGTAGATGCCGGCGGCGTTGCCCATCTCCTGCTTGCGCAGCAGCCCCATGGTCATGGTGGTCAGCGGCACAAACACAAATCCTCCGCCAAAGCCGTTGATGAAATTCGGTATGGCGACCGACCACATGGATATGCCGAGGTTCATGCGGCTTAGCTCCAGCGTGGAGTAGCCGAAGATGAGCAGGCCCGTAGCCAGCAGCAGGCGGCCATCGACGCGACTCACCAGCGTGCCCACTACCAACATGGCGATTAGCGAGCCAAGGCCGCGCGGACTCACCGCCAATCCACTGTCGAATGCCGTGTATCCCAGCAGTGTTTGCAGAAATAGCGGCAGAATTGCCGTGATCCCGTAGAGCACAAATCCATAGAACGTAGTGATCGCCGTGCCCACGCTGAAGTTGCGAATCAGCATGGCGCGCAGTTGCACGATGGGATCTTTGTTGGTCAGCTCGCGATAGACGAAGCCCAGGAAGGCGGCCGCGGAAAGCGCCGTCACCCAGCGAATCCACGCGGCGCCGAACCAATCCGCCTCCTGGCCCTTGTCGAGCACCAGTTGCATCGATCCCAGCCAGATAGCCATCAGCCCGAAGCCCATGGTATCGATGGCCACGCGCGTAACCTCGCGCAGGTACGGCGGGTCTTCAATATAGAGATGGGCCATGAACAACGCCAGCAGTCCCACCGGCAGATTGATGTAAAAGATCCAGCGCCACGTGTAGCTGTCGGTGATCCATCCGCCCAGCGTGGGCCCGATAACTGGCGCCACCACGATGCCTACGCCGTAGGCGGCCATGGCCTTGCCGTGCTGCTCGGGCGGAAAGCTCTCCAGCAGGATCGACTGCGCCAGCGGCTGCATCCCCCCGCCGCCCGCGCCCTGCAAAACGCGCGCGAAGATCAGCATCGGCATGGCAACGGCCATACCGCACAGCATCGACGCGCCGGTAAAACTGATGATGGACAGGATCAGCAGCCGTTTGCGCCCGATGCGCCGCGCGATCCATCCGCTGGCCGGAAGCATGATGGCGCTCGACACCAGGTAGCTGGTCAGCACCCATGTGGATTCGTCGGTGGAGGCCGAAAGGCTGCCGGCGATGTGCGGCAGCGCCACGTTGGCAATGGAAGAATCGAGCACCACCATGAACGTGGCCAGCATCACGGAGATGGCCACCATCCATGGGTTTACCGAGGGCCGCCAATCGGCCTCGGCAGTTTCCGGGTTGTGCGCCGCGGCGCCGGCTGTGCTCATGCGCGATTCCTGGGGACCCATCAAGACAGATAAATGAATGCTGCCGGCGCGCGGCGTTCGATCAGCGTGCTTCAATCGTAGCCCTTAGAGTGTGGAATGTCGTGCGAAATGCGATCGATGATCGTCGCATAGTGCGGAGCCTTATCGAGACGCACCGCGCCGGTTACGACAAACTCGGCCTGGAAGCCTTCAATGCTTTGGGAATTGATGCGCTCCACCAGCACGCCGGGAAAGCTGTTTTCTATGCCAAACAGGACGCCGATCTTCTTCATCCGCTTACACTCCGGGCACAGTCGCGGCTTTCCGCATTCGCAAGAGAAAAATCGCCGCAGGATGCTTTGTTTCAGTGTACGTCACGTCACTGTCAAAGTTGCGCGCAATGCTGAAGATGAAGATCGGAGGAATTGCGAAATGGCACGGCTGTGCGCACCTGCCCCGCCGGAGTATATTCCTCTGTTGGGCTTTTTGTGGTGAAAAACGGTTGTGCCGGAGGTGAACATGAAATACCGCGCATTGACTGTAGCCAGGGAGTTCGGAAGCGGCGGCGGCCGCATCGCCAACACCATTGCCGAATGGCTAGACTGGAAGCTGCTCGACAACGAGCTGATCGTCGCCATCGCCCGCGCCGCGCGTGTGGATTCCAAAATCGTGCGCCACTACGACGAGCGCGTCGATTCGTGGCTGCGACGCATGAACGAAGAAGCCGTGCGCGGCGTGGCCATGGCAGCGGGACGGCCCTTTAACGACGAAGACATCTTCGACGCCCACGTGATGGCTGCGCTCACCCGCAAGATCATCGAGGAAGCATACGCCTCAGGAAACTGCGTCATCGTGGGCCGCGGTGCGCAATGCATCCTGGAGCACAAGCCCGATGTATTTCACGTATTTGTTTACGCAGCGCTGCGCGACCGCATGCATCGCCTCAAGAGCCGCCTCGAGCCCGGCGCCGATATTGCCCTGCGCATCCGCACTGTCGATGCAGAGCGCGCCAAATATCTGCACCAGAGTTTTGACAGAGACTGGTGCGATCATCGCCTCTATGACCTCATGATCCGTTCTCAAGAAGACGAAGACTCAACCGCGCGCAGCATTTTCTACGCCATGACGGGCACTGGACGATGAGCCGCCGCCGTAGCGACGTATCGAATTCCCGTCGCGAAGTTAGGTCGCGGCCCAGACTTGGTAAAGCCTATTGTGCCGGCCCGGCAATTTTGCGCAATTGGGTCAGATGGTTCAAATCGTGCCCCGCCATGGTTTCCACGACGGCCTGAAACGTCAAAACGCCGCGCTCCGGATGGGTCATGGTCCGGCCCCTGGCTTCCGGAAGCGCCGATTGAATCAGCCCCAGATTCCATCCCCGCATCGCGGAGAAAACCTCCAGCGCCCGGCCCGCGGGAATGCCGCTGTACTGCGCAGCCCATTTGCCCTGATCGAACGGCTGGATGGTAGGCCCATCCTCGGCCAGCGCCTGCCGCAAACGGAAACCGAAAACCAGCTCGCAGTCGGCCAGGTGGCAAACGATCTCCGCGGCACTCCATTTTCCCGGCGCCGGGCGCGTAGAGGCATTGGCGTCGCCAATCTCGCTGAGCATGGAGCGAATCGCCTCGGGCGCCGCCGCCAGAATCACTTCAATCGGTCGCCCGTCGAGAAAATCTTCATAGGGATTGAGCTTGCTCAACGAACCTCCTCGGCCGCAGTACAAATTGTGGGGAAAATTGCGCCCGGGCTTTTGCGACAGAACTGCGCGAGTCCAGTGTACAAGAGAGTGGCATCAGCGCTCGGATTCAATGCATAGCGCCAGAATTCTGACCGGGGTTCCCGGCAAGCCGCTTTTGGTTTGACGGGACGGAGACCCGCACTGGCCAGTCAGCCCTTCGGCCCGCTTCCGGAATACAAATCCAGCAGAGCCCGCGCCGCCGCAAACGATGTGATGCGCCCCTCCACCACTTCCTGCTCCAGCGCCGTCATGCGGCTGCGCACTCCAGGATGCGACTCGAACCGTTGCCTCAACCCCTGCTCGATGGTCTCGTGCATCCACTGCCGCGTCTGCTCGCGGCGCGAGCGCACAAGCCAGCCGTTGGCGCGGGTTGCCGCGCGATGTTCCAGCACGCACTCCCATAACTCGCGAATGCCTTTGCCTGACAGCGCCGAGCAGGCTAGCGCGCGTGGCTTCCATCCCGATGCGGAAGCAGGGAAAAAGTGCAGCGCATTTTCCGCTTCGCCGCGCGCGCTCTCTGCCGCGGGCGCATTGGCTCCATCGGCCTTGTTGATGACCACCACGTCGGCCAGCTCCATCACCCCGCGCTTGATGCCCTGCAGCTCGTCTCCGGCGCCGGCCAGCGCGATGAGCAGAAAAAAATCCACCATGTCTCGCACCGCGGTCTCCGACTGCCCCACGCCCACGGTCTCGACCAGGATGTTGCGATAACCCGCCGCTTCGCACAACAGCATGGCCTCGCGCGTGCGTTGCGCCACCCCTCCGAACGATCCGCGCGACGGGGACGGTCGAATGAAGGCCAGTTCGCTCGCGGCCAACCCATTCATGCGCGTCTTGTCGCCCAGAATGCTGCCGCCGGAGAGCCGGCTGCTGGGATCGACGGCGAGCACGGCCACTTTTTCTCTGCGCGTGAGGATCAGGTGCTGGCCGAGCGCTTCAATCAGGCTGCTCTTGCCCGCTCCCGGCACGCCGGTAATGCCCACGCGAATGGAAGCGCCGCTCAGCGGCAGGCAGTCTTCAACGATCCGTTCGGCAATTTCTCGGTCGGCCTCGCGCGCGCTCTCCATCAGTGTGATGGCGCGCGCTAGGATCAGACGATCGCCGCGCAGAATGCCGTCAATATATTGCTCCCGAGCCAGAGAAACAGGTTTTCGACGAGCACTCGGCGCCTCCGGAATTTCACATCCAGGCTTCTCGCGTAATGCGTTTTCCATCGCCCCTCCCGTCAGCCGCGCGCGCCTGCCAGGCTCTCACTGAGCAGGGCGACAATCTTCTGCGCGGCCCGTGAAATCACTGTGCCCGGCCCGAAGATACCCACCGCGCCGGCTGTATAAAGAAGCTCGTAATCTTGCGGCGGAATCACGCCGCCCACCACCACCAGCACATCGTCGCGGCCCATCCGGCGCAATTCCTCGATGAGCTGTGGCACCAGCGTTCTGTGGCCCGCGGCCAGCGATGAAACGCCGACTATGTGCACGTCGCTTTCGAGAGCAAAGCGCGCCACCTCGCGCGGTGTTTGAAAGAGCGGACCGATATCCACGTCGAAACCGATATCCGCAAAAGCGGTGGCGATCACTTTGGCGCCTCGATCATGCCCGTCCTGGCCCATTTTGGCCACCAGGATGCGCGGACGCCGGCCCTCCACCTGCTCGAAATCCTCAACCATGCGCCGCGCTTTCATGAATTCCTGATCGGCGCTGTTTTCCGACGAGTACACGCCGGCGATGGCGCGCGTCCGCGCCCGGTATCGTCCCCACACACTTTCGAGCGCGGCGGAAATCTCGCCCAGCGTAGCCCGTTTGCGCGCCGTATCTATTGCGCACTCCAGCAGATTGCCCTCGCCCGACTCGGCGCATTGCCCCAATGCCGCGAGCGCCGCGCGCGCGGCCACAGGGTAGCGCTTGCGCTTCAACTCCTCGAGCCGCCGCACCTGCGCCTCGCGCACCGCGGCGTTGTCGATATCGAGAGCCGGAATTTGTGGCTCCTCGGGTGCTGGGTACGCGTTCACGCCCACAATCGTGTCCAGTCCGGCGTCGATACGCGCCTGGCGTCGCGCCGCGGCTTCTTCAATCCGCATCTTCGGAATGCCGGACTCGATGGCCTTCGCCATGCCGCCCAGCTCTTCCACTTCCTCGATCAATTTCCACGCCGCGTGCATCAGCTCATGCGTCAATCGCTCCACATAATACGAGCCGGCCCACGGGTCGATGGCGTGAGTGATGCCGGTTTCCTTTTGCAAATAGATTTGCGTGTCGCGCGCGATGCGCGCCGAGAAATCCGTGGGCAGCGCCAGCGCCTCGTCAAGCGCGTTGGTGTGCAGCGACTGCGTGTGCCCCTGCGCCGCGGCCAGCGCCTCAATGCAAGTGCGCACCACGTTGTTATAGGGATCCTGCGCGGTCAGGCTCCAGCCGGAGGTCTGCGCGTGCGCGCGCAGCGCCAGCGACCGCGGGTCCTTTGCGCCAAATCCCTTCACCAATTTCGCCCACAGCACGCGCGCCGCGCGCATTTTGGCAATCTCCACGAAGTGATTCATGCCGACGCCCCAGAAGAACGAAATGCGTGGAGCAAATTCATCGATATTCAGACCGGCGTTCACGCCCGTCCTCAGATACTCAAGCCCATCGGCCAGCGTGTACGCGAGTTCGATGTCGGCGGTCGCGCCCGCCTCCTGCATGTGATAGCCGCTTACGCTGATGCAGTTGAAGCGCGGCAACTTGGCGGCACAGTAGCGGAAAATATCGCCGATGATGCGCATCGACGGCGCAGGCGGATATATATAGGTATTGCGGACCATGAACTCCTTGAGGATGTCGTTCTGGATGGTCCCGCTCAATTTCTCCGGCGTCACGCCCTGCTCTTCCGCGGCAACAATATAAAACGCCATGATGGGCAGCACCGCGCCGTTCATCGTCATCGACACCGACATTCTGTCCAGCGGAATCTGGTCGAAGAGAATCTTCATGTCGAGAACGGAATCGATGGCCACGCCGGCTTTGCCCACGTCGCCGGCAACGCGCTCGTGATCCGAGTCATAGCCGCGATGCGTCGCCAGATCGAACGCAACCGACAGGCCGCGCTGCCCGGCCGCAAGATTGCGCCGATAGAATGCATTTGATTCCTCGGCCGTCGAAAAGCCCGCGTACTGGCGGATGGTCCACGGCCGCAACGCGTACATGGTGCTGTACGGACCGCGCAGGTAAGGCGGAATGCCGGCGGCATACTGCAGATGCTCCAGGCCATCGAGATCTTCGCGCGTGTAAAAACTCTTTACAGCAATGTGCTCGGGCGAGAGCCACGCTTCGGCTTCAGGCGCCGTTGCCTGGACTGCCGCCGGCTGCCAATCGATTTTTGTAAAATCCGGACGCATATCGACTTCTAGATTCCGACCTCTAGCTCTTAGCTCCTTCCTGCTTTTACTTTTCTCTGTTCGCCTCAACGCTGAAACCGCCGCGCGCCTCAATCGCCTGCATGATCTTCCATGCCTCGCAGGCGATGGAATCGGTGAGCGTCTCCAGATGATAGGAGCCTCCGCCCGGATCGGCCACACGCGCAAAAAATGCTTCATGCTTCAGAAGCAACTGCGTGTTGCGCGCCAAGCGGCGGGCTGCTTCATTCCTCGCCTTGCCACTCTCTTCGATCGGAGTCACGCAGATCGAATCCGCGCCGCCCAGAATGGCGGACATGGCTTCCGTTGTACTGCGCAAAATGTTCCAGTGAGATTCTTCCGGAGCCGTTTCCGGGCAAGCCGTGCGCGCGCCAATGCGCGCCCGCGCATTCTGGCGCGATCCGCCGAAGCTCTCCACCACCCGCGCCCACAACATCCGAAACGCGCGCAGCTTGGCAACCTCAAAAAAATAGTTGGCGCCGATGGGAAAGTCGAACTCGACCGCGCTTGCGGCGCGGTCCACGTCGACGCCCCGCTCCTGCATCGCGCTAAGGAATTCAACACCCGCGGCCAGCGTCCATCCGGCCTGCTCGATGGCGTTCGCGCCCGTCAGGGTCGCGTGCTGCGCATCGATAGCGAAGGGCATAAACCAGGCCGGCGCGGCTCCCAGCGCATCGGCCGCAGACTCCGGGCTCGCCAGCGGATCTAAGCCCGCCGAGATCGGAGCACTGCGTGAGCCGGTCTTCACAAATCCGAGCAGGATGCTCACAACTCCCTCATCGGCGCCGGCAAAATGCACCGGAATCTCGCCCAAATTGGTGAGAAGCAGCGCAAGGTCAGACACATTTCCGCTGAAGCCAAACGCAACTTCCTCCGCGCCCGCAGCCGTCGCGCTTAGTGCCGTGGAATTCGCCTCTCCCAGATCAGCCACCGCGATCTCCTCGCGGATTCGCCAGCCGCTTTCCGCACGCGCGCTGCGCACATACGGAAATCCGCCCGGCGCCGCATGGAGCCAATCCAGCCCAGCCAAATCCTCCGCACGGTAATACGGCTTGACGGCGATACCCTCCGCCGCATGCCAGATCATCTTCTCCTCATACGAAGCGCCCTTCAGGTCAGCCGCAATCGCCGCTTCCCACGCCGCCGTGCTGACCGGCGGAAATTCATCGAGCAGTCTCTCCGCCGTCATCCTTCACCGCCTTCCGGCGCTTCCACCATCTCGATCAAAAAACCGAACGGAAAATCCGCGCGCGATTTGGGATGAACGAAGAAAACTGTTGTCCCGCGCGAGCCGTTGCGCGGAACTGAATCGATCGTCCGAAACCCGCTCGCCCGCATGGCCTCGAACGCCCGCTGCGCGCTCTCCACGCGAAACGCCACGTGCGCCAACCCGCCGCGCCCGCCATTCCTGTCGATCATTCTCTGAATGGGCGATTCGGCCGTGAGCGGCGCCAGCAACTGAATCAAGCTGGGTCCGTCGCCGATGCGCAGCAGCACTTCGCGCACCTGGTCGGCGCCGCGCACTTCCTCGCGGCACACCTCGCAAAACCCGATCAGCTTGTACGCATTCACTTGTCCGTCGAGCTCTCCTGCCTGGACCGCGATCCCAATGTGATCGACGAATTGGATTCCTGGAACTTGCCGCAACTCCTCAACCACGTCATTCATCCGTTGCCCTTTCCGGCCCTTTCATGCTTTCGTTGTCAAACTCCATCAATACCTGACCGGTCTTCACCGCATCGCCGGGTTTTACATGCGCGGCTTTCACTATGGCTGCGTACGGCGTGGTAATGGCGGTTTCCATCTTCATGGCTTCGAGAACCATGAGTTGCGCACCTGCCTCGACAACCTGCCCCGGCTCCACATTCACCTTGATCACCAGCCCGGTGACTGGGCTGCGGCACACATTCGGATCCCCGTCGATCGCGTTCTGCGCAAAGCTTTGCGGCTGCATGGCATGAAGTGGCGTATACGGCTCTTCTTCGACCAGCGGCGCAACCTCCTCAAGCAGTTCCACGTCCACCGCGTAGGCTCTGCCCTCAATGGTGATCTGAAGCTTCAACGCACCGTTTCCTCTCTTCGCGATCCAACCGCCTGGTCACTCGCGCGTCCGCAGGTTGTGCGAGGTCTGCACGATGACACGCCCCTGCTGCGACCAGGGACTCACGTTTTCCACCGTGGCCGGCGCTAGGCGCGCGGAGCGAATGCGCGCTGCTTTGCCCAGAAACGCCGTGGCCGCCGCGGCGATGATGGCCAGCGTCTCCGGCTTCGGCTCGCTCAATTTGGCGATTCCCGCGCCCTCGGCCGCAGCCGAAATGGATTCGATCTCCTGCGTCGAGCGGGTGGCGCGGCTCAGTTCCGCCACGCGCGCCTCGAGCGCCTTTACGCTCGCGGCCAACGCGGCCATTTGCGGTTCCGTGGCCCGCTCACGTTCCACGGCGCGGAGCCAGGCGCGCAGCAGGGCCGCGCAGGCAGTCGCGCAGCTCACGCCTGCCAGCACCCCGACAATCGCCATGCCCGCTCTTTGCAGCTTCATGCGCGCCGTCATTTCATAGCGGGATCAGTCCGTGCTTTTTCTGCGGGCGCAGCTCGCGCTTGCCGTGCAGCGACTCGAGGGCGCGAACTACGCAGGACCTCGTCTCCGCCGGCTCAATGATGTCGTCCACCAGCCGCCGCCCCGCCGCCATAAACGGATTCGAAAACGTCTCGCGATATTCGTTGACCAGCTCTTTGCGGCGCTTGTCTTTGTCCTCAGCGGAATCGATCTCCCGCCTGAACACAATCTCCGCCGCGCCTTCCGCGCCCATCACCGCGATCTCCGCCGTGGGCCACGCCAATACGCGGTCCGCTCCCAGCCCGCGCGAGCACATGGCAATGTACGCGCCGCCGTAGGCCTTGCGCAGCACCACCGTGATTTTGGGCACCGTGGCCGCCGAGTACGCGAACAACAGCTTGGCCCCGTGGCGAATAATGCCGCCCCGCTCCTGTTGCACACCGGGAAGAAATCCCGGCACGTCCACAAACGTCAGCAGCGGAATGTTGAATGCATTGCAGAAGCGCACGAAGCGCGCCGACTTGTCCGACGCGTCAATGTCGAGCGCGCCGGCCAGCACGCAGGGCTGGTTGGCCACGATGCCTACCGGCCGGCCTGCAAGGCGCCCGAACCCGATTACGATATTGGCGGCGAACCCCGCCTGAACCTCCAGAAAATCTCCGGAATCCACTACGCGCTGAATCACCGCACGCACGTCGTACGCCACTTTTGCGTCTACCGGGACCACATGGTTCAACTCCGGATCGGGCCGCACCCGGCTGTTGAAAGCCAGGCGCGGCGGATCTTCGAGATTGTTTGAAGGCAGAAAGCTCAGCAGACGATGGCAAAGCTGAATTGCCTCCTCGTCGTTTTGCGCAATCAAATGCACTACGCCGGAGTAGCGCATTTGCGACTGCGGTCCACCCAGTTCCTCGGCGCTCACTTCTTCGCCTGTCACCTGCTTGATGACCTGGGGCCCGGTGATAAACATGCGTGCCTGCGCGGTTTGGATAATGAAGTCGGTGAGCGCCGGGCTGTAGGCCGCGCCCCCCGCGCAGGGGCCGCAGATGAGCGAAATCTGTGGCACGGTGCCGGAGAGCATCACGTTGTTGTAGAAGACTCGCGCGTATCCGGCCAGGCTGTCGATGCCCTCCTGAACGCGCGCTCCGCCGGAGTCGTTGATAAAGATGAAGGGGCTGCCCGTCTTGAGCGACATGGCCAGCATCTCGGCGATCTTGTTGCAGTGGGTTTCGCCGGCCGCGCCGCCGGCCACGGTGAAATCCTGGCTGGCCAGGTGAACCAGCCGGCCATCGATGGTGGCGCAGCCGCTGATCACGCCATCGGCCGGCAGTTCGCGGCCGGCCATGCCGAAGTACGTGGCCCGGTGCCGGGCAAACAACCCAACCTCCTCGAAGCTGCCCCTGTCCACCAGCCGGGTCACGCGCTCGCGAGCGGTCAGTGCGCCAGAGGCGTGTTGCCGCTCGATCCGGTCTATGCCGCCGCCCAGTTCCAGCTCGGCGCGCTTGGCTTCCAGCTCCGCAATCCGGTTGGCAATGGTCTTTGGCGTTGCGGTCTCGTCTTGCGTAATCATTCTCGAACGCAATTCTACGGCGGGAACGAAGCGGCAAGCTGTGATCTGGTTCACTCGCCCGTGGGCTAGAGAACCAGCATTCGCGCCGGTTGGAAGCGTGTGCAACAAACGGGGAATCATGGTATTGCGAAAGCGCCGCGGCGCTCGGCCGCCGAGGGCGAGCAAACTGGAACAGCGGACGAATGAATCGCTTTAGACTTGGCTGATAAGCACCCGTCGATGAACAAAATCGGCTCTGTCCCGCAAAGCGGCTTAAGAAAGGTGCCTAGACGGAGAAAGCGGGAAAACACCAAGAGAAATTTGGCAATCTGGCGCCGGGGACCGAATCTGCGCGTTGACCTGCGAATACAGCCAACTTATTTTCAGGAAACGCCGTAATGTCCACGGCCGCATACCGGCGCCAAGCCATGACCGCGGGCGGTGCGAACCATTCTAGGTAACCAATACTCTATGGAATTTCCACGCGCTCCCACTCCACAAGGGCTTTAATCCTATACAGTCGTGATGGGTACGCCGGAGGGATCTGCGCGGAGAAGCATGCCGCGCTCAGGGGGCCGAATTGCTGGAAGAAAGAATTCTGCTTTCCGGCTGGAAATTGATCGCCTATGCCGCGCTGGCGATCGGCGGCCTGCTGATCGGCATTTTCCGGCTCGACGAACTCATCGCCCGCAATTCCGGCCCCAAGCCCCGCAAACGGCCCATGGGCCACGATTCGAGTGGCCGCACCATGTTCACCGACCCGGATGGAAAGGCGTGGAAGAGCGAACGTAAAGACTGAGCAGACAGTAGTGTCCGGCCGCCGGCCTGAATTCGGCACATCCCTCAAAAGCCAACTCGTTCCCCCATCGATCTACGGCCGCTGGCCGTCCAAGCGGCCTAACCGGCTTACGGTTAGGAGTACAGTAAACTGTTTCTGCCTGGCAAAGTCCGGGCGGTGTCGCGATGAGTACGAACCTCAAAAACGCTTCGACTGCTCTCGATCGGGAAGCATGTTGGCTCGCTCTGGAGCGCGCCGCAGCCAGTCCCGCTCTCAGGCGCGCCGCACGGCTCCGCGAGTTCCTCCTCTATGTGGGCGCAAAGTCTTTGAAAGAGGGTCGCACCGAGATTCATGAGCAGGAGATCGGCCAGGCCGTCTTTGGCCGCCCGGATGCTTACGATACCAGCCAGGACAACATCGTCCGGGTGAGTGCAACCGAGTTGCGCAAGCGGGTTGACGCGTACTTTGCCGCCGAAGGCTGCAACGAGCCCATCGTCTTCGGGATTCCTCGCGGCAGCTACACCCCGTCGTTCCGCCTGCGCGCCGCTGCTCCGAACGAGGCGGTCATGGCCCCTGAATCGCTGGCCACGCCGGAAATCCACGCTCCTCTTTATGCGCCCACAGCTCCCTGGCGCCGCTTCCTGCTCGCCTTCGTTTCCGTAGTGGCCCTTCTGCTGGCCATCGCCTGCATGCTGCTCTGGCGGCAAAACCAGTCTCTGATGCGGCGTTTGAAGTCGCCGGTACCGCCCGCGATTTCATCGCCTCCGAGCCCTCCAGGCAAAGCTTCCTGAATGAGCCTGCCCAAGAAATCAGTTCCTCATTCCAAAGTGACTCACGTCAGTCAGCCGCTGCAGGCTGGCCGCGTCCAGCTTGAAGTCAGCCGCCGCAATCAGATCGTCGAGCTGGCCATCGCTGGTCGTGCTGGCAATGGGCGCGGTCACGCCGGGTTGCGCCAGCAACCACGCCAGCGCCACGCGCGCCGGTGTCGACCGATGCGAGTTTGCAACCTCGACGAGCGCGTCCACCACCGCATACCCGCGCTCGTTCCGGTACTTCTCCACCATCGCGGCCCGCGCCGATTGCGACGCGTCCATGCCGCGGCGATATTTGCCGGTCAGGAAACCCGCAGCCAGCGAGAAATACGGAATCAACCCCAGCCCGTACTTTTTCACCACCGGCAGCAGGTCGGTTTCGAACGCCTGCCGCTCCATCAGGTTATAATGCGGCTGCAGCGAAATGTACTCCGCCACGCCGTTCCTGCGACTGACTTCAAGCGCCTCTGCCAGCCGTGCTCCGCTATAATTCGACGCGCCGATATACCGCACCTTGCCCGCTTTCACCAGCTTGTCGAAGGCGCCCAGCGTTTCTTCGAGCGGCGTATTGGCATCGTCGGTGTGCGCCTGATAGAGATCGATATAGTCGGTCCGCAGTCGCCGCAGCGAGTCCTCCGCCGCCTGCGCAATGTAGCGCGCGCTCAATCCGGATTTGCCGTCGCCCATCTCGAAGCCCACCTTGGTGGCGAGCAGCACGTCCTTGCGTCGCCCGCTCATCGCAAACCATTTGCCCAGAACGGACTCCGATTCGCCGCCCTCGTGCCCGGGAACCCAGCGCGAATAGACGTCGGCCGTATCCACAAAATGGAGACCCGCATCCACGGCCCTGTCCAGCTGATGAAAACTGTCCGCCTCGGAAAGTGTCCATCCGTACACGTTGCCGCCCAGGACGATGGCCGGGACCTCGGGGCCGTTTGTGCCCAGCGTTTTCTTTTGCATAGGAAGCCTCCTTGAGTGATGGAAGAGATGGAAGGAATGACGCACAAATCCCTGCGCCGGCCTACAAGAGAATGATGGCACAGCCCCGCTCGCTGATGCGCCTTCAATCCGTAGTGCCGGCCTCCTGACGGGGCCACCAACGACAGGTCTTCGTCGTTGGGGTCGTTGACCGGCCGTCATGCGGGTCTCAGACCCGCACCGTTTCCGCCTGCCCAGATTCATCATCCAAACCTTGGGGAGCGGTTCTGCTAACAATGAAGCTGCCCGTCAACCCGCCGATCCTGCCCATGCTGGCCAAGCGCGTGGAAGAGATCCCCGCGGGCCCATGGATCTACGAGCCCAAGTGGGACGGCTTCCGCACCCTCGTCTTTCGCGACGGCAACGAGATTATGCTCCAGAGCCGCGACGAAAAATCGCTCAACCGCTATTTCCCCGAGATGCTCGATCCGCTGCGCGCCCAGTTGCCAGCCCGCTGCGTACTGGATGGCGAGCTGGTAATCGCGCGCGAAGGCCATCTCGACTTCGACGCTCTCCAGTTGCGCATCCATCCCGCTGCGTCGCGCGTAAAAATGCTGGCCGCGTAATCTCCGTCGTCCATCGTCTTCTTCGATCTGCTGGCGCTCGCCGCGAGCGACCTGCGCAGCGAGCCTTTCGAAAAGCGCTGCGCCCGGAGCGCGTGGTCGAGGTCGCCTATGAGCACCTGCAGTCCGGCCGATTCCGCCACATGGCCCACTTCCGCCGATGGCGCGCCGACAAGCGGCCCGAAGATTGCACCTATGCGCAGCTCGAAACCGTTCCGCCCGAAGAGCTGGCCGCCATCTTCCCGCGTGGACGGCGAATTTAGCGAACCCGCTCCACCGATCGCTCCTTCTCGCATGAAGAACGCTCGCGGATCACCGCTTCGACGGTTGCGCTCGTCGTTAACAATGACCGCGCGTGAGAACGGAAGGCTGAAAGCTGATAACTGAAAGCTGCGAACCTGGAGCGAAAACCTAGGAGCGAGCAGCTACCAGCTACTCCCGCTTGCGGCGCTGATGGGTGGACGGAATGTTCATGTCTTCGCGGTATTTGGCTACCGTGCGGCGCGTTAGCTGGATGCCCTGCGCCTGCAGCATGGCGGCCAACTGATCGTCGGTGAGTGGCTTGCGCGCGTCTTCGTCTTCAATGAGCTTGCGGACTTTGCGCTTGAGGACTAACAGCGGAGTGTCGGCGCCTTCGGGGCCGTTGGAGCCCTCGGAGAAGAAGAAGCGCAGCTCCAGCACGCCCTGCGGCGTGTGCGCGTACTTGTTGGCCACGGCGCGGCTCACCGTGGAAGGGTGCACACCGATCTCTTCGGCCACTTCCTTGATCATCATGGGACGCAGCGATTCAAGTCCCTGATCGAGGAAATCCTGCTGACGACGGACAATCACCTCGCAAGTCCGCAGGATGGTGCTTTTCCTCTGCGCGATGTTGCGCATCAGCTGCAGCGCGGAACGGAAGCGCTCCTTGACGTAGTCCTTTACCTCTTTGTCAGTGTCCTGCGACGTGAGCATGTGACGGTATTGGCGGCTGAGGCGCAGGCTGGGAAGGTCTTCCTCGTTCATGGTCACCGCCCACTCGCCGCCGCGCTTGACAAAGAAGACGTCGGGCTCGATTAGGCGCGTTTCCTCGCGATTGTACATGCGCCCGGGACGCGGATCCAGGGTGCGGATGAATTCGACGCCCAGGTGCGCTTCTTCGGCCGAAACCTGCACCGCGCGGGCAAGATCCTTCATGTCGCGCTTCTGCAGCAGGTGCAGGTGACGATCGACGATGAGCGCGGCCACTTCCATGGCGTGGCGCCGCTCCTCGATCTTGAGGTCGGCCTGATCGCGGAAGCTGCGATGTGGGCTTTCCGCCTCCGGCACAGGAAGGCGCTGGCCGTAGAGCTCCTCGAATTCATTTTTCTGGGCGGCGATTTGGAGCAGGAGGCACTGGCGCAGATCGTGCGCGCCCACGCCGGCGGGGTCAAGATGTTGCACTAGCTCAATGGCGCGGCGCATGAGGTCGAACTCGGCGTGGGAGGCGAGCATCTTTGCCGGCTCCGCGGATGCTGCGATTGCGGGAACGTGGCCATTGCCGCCTGCGGGCACCTCTGGCGCGGCTGGGGCAGCGTTGACAGCGTGGCCGTTCTGCCTGGCGAAGTCGAGCGAAGAACCGGAGGGAAGATGATGCCAGGCGATGGTCAGCTCTTCCTCGGTAGCGGCCAGGTAGCCGTCGCCGTCGAGATTGCCAACCACAAATTCGGCCGCTTCGAGCAGATCCAGGGCGAGGCTCAGAGCCCCCAGCTGCCACGCCAGGTGATCGGACAAAGTCGTAGGCTGGGAGAGAAAGTTCTCAAACGAGGGCTTTTCGCTGCCTTCGTACTCCGGCTGCGTGCGATAACCGGGATCGAGATAGTCCTGGAAATAGGAGCCGAAATCGATTTCGCTGAAAACGTCCTTGGGAGTAGTGGCCGCTTCCTCAGCGGTGCGGGCCGTCTCCTCGGCACTGCGCTCCAGACGCTCTTCGCGGCCCGCCACTTGATCCAGCATCGGAACCGATTCGTCAATCTCTTCCAGGACGGGGTTTTCCACCATCTCGGCATCGATCATCTCCTTCAGTTCCAGCTTGTTGAGAGCCAGTACGCTGACCATCTGCATCAGGCCCGGCGTGAGGACCTGGCGTTGCGCGACTCTCAAATTCAGCTTCGGCTGCAGCAGAGCCATAACTAGGATTCAACCCCTCGTCACCATGAGTGTAGCCATGGGGAAAAAAGCTCCACCACAAAATTGTCTCACTTTTGGACGTTCATTCCGCAATCGGTACAGGGCTTCCTGAATTTTCCCTCTTGAAGAAGACTTTGGGCTGATACATGCGGGGTATTGACAGGGAACGACGGGCGCAGGTAGAGAGGAACCAAAGGTGTGAGAGGGCCGGAGAGGAAATTACGAACGTTGAGCCAGACTGAAAACTGACCCCTGACACTGGCGCCTGAATTCCGCACTTTTCAGTTCAGCGAAAAGCCTTCGCCCAGGTAAATGCGGCGGACTTCCATGTCGTTTCCGAGCTCGTGGGGCGTGCCGGTGCGGAAGATGCGGCCCTCGGCGATGATGTAGGCGCGGTCGGTGACGCTGAGGGTTTCGCGGACGTTGTGGTCGGTGATGAGGATACCGATGCCGCCGGCTTTGAGGTCGAAGATGATCTTCTGCAGTTCCAGGACGGCGATGGGATCGATGCCGCTGAAGGGCTCGTCGAGCAGGATAAAGCTGGGCTGAATGCAAAGGGAGCGGGCGATCTCGACGCGGCGGCGCTCGCCGCCGGAGAGCGCGTAACCGCGGGTGGCGCGAATGTGGCCCAGGCTGAGTTGCTGGATGAGGCGCTCGGCGCGGGCGCGCCGCTCGCGGTTGCCGAGCGGCTGCGCTTCCAGCACGGCGAGGATGTTTTCTTCCACCGTGAGCTTGCGGAAGACCGACGGCTCCTGGGGCAGGTAGCTGATGCCGAAGTTGCGCGCCCGCAGGTACATGGGCAGGTGGGTGATATCGGTGGAGTCGACCACGACGCGGCCGGTTTCCGGCGCCACCAGGCCCACGATGATGTAGAAGCTGGTGGTTTTGCCGGCGCCGTTAGGGCCGAGCAGGCCCACGACTTCGCCGCGGGAGATTTTGAGGTTAACGCCGCGGACAACCTGCCGGCCTTTATAGCTCTTGCCGATTTCCTCGACTGAAAGTGTCTCCATTCGTCCTCAAGCTCTCTTCCGCCGCGTGCAATCGTGCCCATTGCGCCAAGTTCTGGGACAGACAGGCGAGGTGGTTTGTGTGCCGTTGGTGACTTGAGCGAGATCGAGAAGACCGGCACTTGATCCCTTAGTCTCTGGTTCCCAGTCCCTCAGTCCCTGCCTCGCCGGGGCATAGTGGTTTCCGTGGTCGTCTCGTGTCCGCCGCCTTCGATACTGACGCTATCATCGCGGCTGTTGAAAATCAAAGCTGCGCCGGTCACGGTACCGCGCTGAGGATCGGTCAGGCGCGGGGGCGAGGACGGGGTTCCGGTAAGGATGTAGGTGCCGGTGCTGCTGGTGTAGGCGAGCTTTTCGCCGGCACCTCGCCGGTCCTGAGAGGTAAGCACCACGTGGCCCAAGGCATTTATGCGCTCCACCTGCGCGGATGCTGCGCCAGCGGTCTGTTTGGCTACGCCGGACGGCGCGAGATACAACTCGACCTGTGCGGACGTGGATTCGACGCCGTCCGCTTGGGCGGTGACGGCGGGCAGCGGATAGGCGCGCATGATGGCCTTGCGCTCAGCGTCGGAATACCACAGATTGCCGCCGCGCACCCAAACTACGGACGGCACGGTGGTGTGGCCGGCCGGCTTTTTGACGGAGCCTGCTGGCTCTGCGCCTGCGTTGAGCATGACGGCGATTACCGGTTCGGATGGGTTCGTGGTATTCGCCGTCAGCGTCCCGCTCTGCCGGAAGATGACAATGATGGGGGCGCTGATGGAGTTCTCCTGCTGCCATAACCGCGCATGGCCGTTGAAAGTGGTTTTTCCGGTGGGCTGATGCAGTTCCGCCTCGGCGGCAATGGCATGGACCGGACCTTTGCCGCCCATAGTCACCGGACTTGCGCTGCCGGTGGCTGTCGTGTCGCCGGATGCGAGCGCTTCGATCCAGGTGGCTTTTACATCTCCGTGAGCGAACGCGTCGCCGCTCGCCTGGGACACATCGACTTTGCCGGCCGTCAATTCCATGCCGCCGTCCTCCACGCGCGGATGGATGGTCAGGTGCAGCCATTGGCCAGCGGACTCGTAGATGGCACGGCCGGCCGTAGCACGCAGCGGCGGCTCAAGCTTTGCACCTGGCTTCGCGGCCGGCTGCTGGAACAATGTGACGTGGCCCTCGAGTTCGGCGGACTGAATCTGCGCTTGCGGGGCCGAAGCGCCTGCGGGCCAGGCGGCGGCCGAATTGGCTACGCGCGGTGCTTCTGGGCCTTGCGCCGGATTGACGGGAACAAAGCGCGCTTGCAGGCGGTCGCCGGTCGCTGTTTGGCGCGCGCCGTTCGCAGCCGTTTCCTCCATGCTGGAATGACCGATGCCGGTGAGCAAAGTCAGCGTTGACTGAGGCCCGAATAGGCCTGTTATCTCATCGGCCGCAAGCCGCGATGGCACCGGCGGCTGGCTTCCGCGGCGGGTTTCGCCGGTCAGAACCACGCCTTCCTTACCGTGCACCTGGACCGGCTCAACCCTTCCGCTGGCGGCCTGGCGAAAATCCACGTCGGCGACCGGCGAGCGCCAGGTGCGCGTAATCCTCACCGGTATTTCCGGATTCTCTCCGGCAGCGGCGAATCGCACTGGCTTGTTCTCTTGTTCCCTCGGTCCCTCGGTCCCAGTTTCTTCCATCTCTACGCCACGCTCCAGGTGCGCGTGACGCAGTTCGCCCGCGGAGTTGAACTCGAGGGTCATCACCGGCGAAGTGCCGTTCAACTGGCGGCTGTCGTTCACCGACGCCATGGTGACCCCGCCTTCGAAACGGCCGCTGCGAGGCTGATTCTCCCCATTGAAAAGCATGGTGCCGCGCGGCGCAGCCAGATGGCTGCCTGCGGCCGTGGAAACCGTGACGCCGCCGGAAGCATCGAGCCGCTCGATGGTGCCATCGGCGCGAAAATCGATCAACGCCGCGGCCGCGGAGGCCTGTTTGCCGTGCGTTTCCGCGGTTGCGCCGCGCAGATGGCCGACCTCGGTGTTACGATCGAATTCCGCGTGCCGGGCGTGAAGCTCCACCGGGTTGGTGCCCTGCCGCGTGGTCAGCTCCACGGCGCGATCGAGAATCAGAAGGCCTTGGTCGGAGTTGTAGGTCGCCCCCATGGCGGTTCCACTGCCCTCGGCGCTCGAGAAATCCACGCGCTGAGCAGTGCTGGCAATCCCGGTCTGCTCATTGAAGACCAGGCCGCTGGTTTTGACTTGGATTTCCCTGTTGGGGCTGGGCTCGGCACGCATTTTTGCTTTCGCCTTCCCGCTGCCGGCCGGCCGCGGCGATGCGGTGGGGCGCATAAGCGTGATTTCTACCGGGCCGGCGGCCGTGGCAATTCCGGTCTTCTGGTCGTATTCGAACTCATCGCCTTGGATGCGGTCGACAATGTTACTGTTCTGGCCGTAGAGCTCAATCCGCACATCATGCAGCGTGGCCTCATCGTTCTTGAGCTGAACGACTTTGGAGGCGTGAATCTTGAAGATGGTGTGGCCGCCGTGCGATTGCGTGTAGGTGACGCCTTTAGCTTCCTGCTGAATGTCGATGCCCAGGCGCTTGGGAAGATCGCGACGGTTAAACGGTCTCTTCCATTTGCCGATAGCCAGAAACGCGGCCAGCACCACCACCAGCAGAAGCCCTGCCGCAAGCACCAGCGTCCGGATTCGTTCAATGGTGAAGCGCACGGCTAGTTCCTCACGCCTAGGCGAGCCGCGAGGCGCTGGGCGAGGCTCTCACCCAGCTCGCTCCACAAGATACGCGCCGTGGCGCCCGACTCCTTCTCGATTGCCTGGGTCAGGTCCACAAGCTGGCGGACGTTTTCTTCCACGTGCCTGGCGCCAACGGCGTCGAGGTCGGCGCCTTCCTCGAGAAAAGGAGCGTCGGAGCCGAAGTCCACCCGGATGTGGCCGTCCTGCTCGTATGTCCCCTCGTCGAAAAGCGGTCCGAGGCCGGTGACGCGGACCAGCCGCGGAGTGCGCGCCCAGCGCGGGTCCAATCCAGCCGGCGCACGCCCTCCAGCCAAACTGTCATCGAGACTCCCCACCGAGCCCTCATCCTGAGGCCTGTTTTGGCCTGTCGTCCTGAGCGAGTCCGCTGAAGGCGGATGAGTCGAAGGCTCGCCCTGAGTCGGGCCAGGGGGACCTGCTTCTCCATCCTCGAGTTCCCACAAGCTCCAGCCAATCTGGAACTCGTAGGCATAATCGTCGTGAAGCAGTTCCATGGCCTCTTCGACCGCCTCGCGCGGATCGGTGCCCCACTCCGGTCCCGCGCCGGCGTGTCCCCAGACGCGCTGAAAAACCGGCGCTTCGCTCCAGCTCACCGGCCACACGGTGGCGGCATAGACGCCGTGCTCGCCGCCATGCGCAGCAAACGTGCCCAGCACCGCGGTCAGCTTGTCGGGGAGGGTCTGGAGGCGCAGGTTCGGGTACCAGAGACTCAGATAAAGCGTGTCGGACATATCTATCAGTTTAGACGGGTGAACGGATTGCGGGATTCGCGCAATCGCGTCTCGAAGCAGTCCATCCCTCCCTTGCCACAGGTAGTGCAATGCACTACAATGAGAATTGTAAGTCTAAGATGGATAAGGGTTGGCGGGAACGCGCAGGCACTGGGATTCAAAACGATGCCGAGGAGAATTGCCGGACCGTGATGCATGGCCCCAGTCAGACGCTGACCGTCTCCGAAAGCGCGACGGAAACGAGTGTGTACGAGGTGCAGATTCCCGCTGAAATCGACGTGAAGGCAATTCGCGGGCGACTGGGGCTGACGCAGCAGGAGTTCGCCATTCGTTTCGGCTTCAGCATAAACACGTTGCGGCACTGGGAGCAGGGACGGCGGGTTCCCGAGGCACCTACGCGGGCGTATTTGCTGGTGATCGACCGGGAGCCGCAGGCCGTAGAAAAGGCGTTGCGCGTACCATGAGACTTTGCCGGGTCGACCGGGCCCAGTTCGGCCGCAGCCTTGCAGGTAGATCGGAATGCACGGAGCAAGTGGTTTTGAGTGAAGAAAAACATGGCAACCACAACCCACAAAGACTATTACGCCACACTGGGCGTGAAGAAGACCGCCTCGCCGGAGGAGATTCGCAAGGCTTTCCGCAAAGCTGCGCGCCGATACCACCCCGATGTGAACCCCGGCGACAAAAAGGCCGAGGAGAAGTTCAAGGAAATCTCCGAGGCCAACGACATTCTGAGCGACGAGAAGAAGCGCAAGGTTTACGACCAGCTTGGCTTCTACTCCGACCAGATTGACCCGGCGACAGCCGAAGCGTACGCGCGCCAGCAGAGCGCCGGCGGCGGCCGCGGCCGCGTGGATTTCGACGGCTTCGATTTCTCGGGATTCCAGGGCGGAGGATTTCCCGGCCACGCTGGCGGTGAACCGGGCGGGGCAGAACACGGTTCGGGGTGGGGCAGCTTCAAGGATATTTTTTCGGGGATTTTTTCAGGAGCGCAGCAAGAGCCGCGGCCGCGCGGGCCGCAGCCCGGCGCCGATCTCGAATACCAGGCCACGGTGGAATTCTGGACGGCGATTCGCGGCGGCCAGGCGCGCATCCAGGTGAACCGCCAGGAAATTTGCCCCACCTGCCACGGTCAGGCAAGCACCGGCGGGCCCATGCAGTGCCCTGAGTGTCACGGCGCCGGCCAGGTGACACAGATGGGTGGGCGCATGAAGTTCAACATTCCTTGCCCGCGCTGCAACGGGACGGGCCGGGTGACCAACGCCTGCCCCACCTGCCACGGCGAAGGCACCGTGACGCGCACCGAGACGGTGGATTTCCGCATCAAGCCAGGCACGCGCGACGGGCAACGCATCCGTCTGCAGGGCAAAGGCAACGCGGGCGCCAACGGCGGCCCTCCCGGCGACCTGTTTCTGATTGTGCGCACCGGCACTCACCCGGTGTTCACGCGCGTGGGCGATGACATCCAGCTCAACGTGCC
>JASHRF010000045.1 GCA_030037545.1 Acidobacteriaceae bacterium
GTTGTTTTGAGGGACGCCGTTTTCGATGGCCTTGGCGTAAGCTGCGGACCATGCGGATGTGCACTGGTCGACGGCGCTGCAGCGGCCGGCCGGATCGGTTTCCGGCGCGGCAGGAGTTTCGGTGGATCGGGATGCAGTCAGGTCCATATTTCTTACCTCGAAGCCATCATGCGCCGAACGGCGAAATAACCAGCAGACGGAACGGGAAAAATTTTGAAGGCGTAAGTTGCTGCGTGGGTGCTGGTTACGGATGGTTGGGCGGAAACGCGGGGGTTGACAGCGAACCTGTATAAGCGTGGCTCCGTTCCGCCTGTTCCACTACCTGGACAAGGAGAGTCTTCGTTTCAACCATCGCAGCACCAAAGAGCACAAACTGCTCAGCGAAGCTTTCCGCCGAATCACTTGTGCGCCTTGTTCCACTCTTTCAGCAGCGCGAGAACCTCTTCCGCGTGGCCTTCGGGCGTGACTTTGGGAAAGACGTGGATGAGCGTGCGGTCGGGGCCGATGAGGAACGTGGTGCGCTCGATGCCCATCACTTTCTTGCCGTACATGTTCTTTTCCTTGAGCACGCCAAACTGTTTGCATACTTTCTCGTCTACATCAGCGAGGAGCGTGTAGGGCAGATCGTACTTGGCGCGGAATTTGGCCTGGTCGCGGGGCGTGTCGCGGGAGATGCCGAGCACCACGGCGCCGGCCGCCTGGAGCTTTTTGAAGGTGTCGCGGAAGCCGCAGGCCTCAATGGTGCAGCCGGGCGTATCGGCGCGGGGATAGAAAAACAGGACGACGGGTGAACCGGCGTAGTGAGAGAGGCTTACGGTCTTGTCCTCGTCGGTCTGGAGGGTGAAATCGGCGACTTTCTGGTTGATTTCCATCGAATTCTCCTTTCTGGTTTGGGGGCAGTCTAATCTCTGCGGGCCGGTGTGGATGGCGGCCCGGCGGTAGAAGCTTGAGAAACGCACCGGGCGGGCAGGGCGCATCGAATCAGATGGTTCTTTCTTCTGAAGACATTGATCCGCCAGGTTTGATTATTGTCGAGGGGAGCGGAAGGTGTCATTGGGAAACGAAAAATCGGCTGTCCCTCAGGGGCTGAAGCCCTCGGCGTCTTCATTGGCTTTATTGGCACGGCTAAAGCCGTGCCCTTTCAAAGCAGAATATTGGCGGCAAACCGGCGATGCGGGAGGTTCCCGTGGAATGCAGGGGCTGAAGCCCTCGTGCATTTTGCGGGCCTCTATGGCACGGCTGAAGTCGTGCCCTGTTACAAGCCGCGCCGTCCCTACGGGACTGGAGGCTTTCGGGGTGGTCGAAGACCCCACGCTGAAGCGCGGGGCTAACGAACGTTGCGCCTGCGGCGCGTTTGTTCCGGCACGACTAGAGTTTCGGCCTTTCAAGGCAGTAGCTTCCAAACTGAAGTCGTGGCGTCTCAAGGCGAGACGCTGGCTGGGAACGGGGGCGACGGCGTCCGTGGCTGGAGCGAGCTTGCGTTTGGCGGGGTTCGCCGCGGCTCTCCTTGCCGCTCTGCCTGCCGCGGCCCAGTATCCAGGCCAGATCGCGAATCCGAACCCAAACGCTCCGAAACTCCGCGCCGTCGCGGTGCTGGAGTGGACGGGCGACCTGGCCCATCTCCACGCCAGCCGGCTCATCCCCATCTGCGTTTGGGATGGACAGCAGCTCCAGGATGGCGGCATTTACCTGGCGCGGCCGCAACCGCTGGCGCTCGACAGCGAGACGGAGTACGAGCTTCAGAAGGACGGCAAGAACATTGGTTTCTATGACCTGCACGATGCCGCCGAGGCGCAGGGCTCGTGGGTGGGACTGGGCGTCTTCAAACCGCTGCCTGCGGCTCCCAAGCCATGGCAGCTTGCCCGGGAGCGGCACCAGGACAAAGTGGACATGGACGACGCGGACAGCGACACGCCGATCCTGCACCGCAAATACCACCCCGATGACGCCGGCAAGGGCTCGGGCAATGGGAATTCGGGCTCGTCTTCGGGTTCGTCTGCGGGTTCGGGCCAGCCCACGCTGCACCGGAGCGCCGATGCCGGCGGCAATTCGACCGCCAGCAACGGCTCCGGCTCGAATGGGCCCACGCTGCATAAGAGCCCGGATGCGAGCGGCGGCTCGAGTGCAGGTTCCGGCTCGGGCGACAACGACCCGTCCGCTCCGGCGCCCGATCCCGACCGGCCGCGCCTGACCTCCGATGAGGATTCGGCTTCGAGTGCTCCGGCCAATTCCGGCCAGCCGAAGCTCCAGAACCGGAATCCGGGCACTGACGAAGCCCACGTGGAGGATCTGCCCAACATCAGCGATCCCGACCGTCCGCACCTGCGCTACGGCGCGCCGGCTGAATATGGCCCTTCGGCAAACCCCATAGTGCCCACCGTCCTTAGCCTGCCGCCCGAATTGAAACAGGATGTGGCCATCTCCGACGTGCAGGCGATCAAGGAGCATCCATACGACTTCACGTGGTCGAATCCGGCGGACGAAGCCACGATGAAGACGGACCTTGAGAGCATGGCGCGCAAGGAGCTGGGCCTGGACCAGCCTGCGCCCGCGGCAGCTAAGACGAAGGCGCAACGCACTTCGACGCACCACAAGACGCCGCCACCTCCGCCTGCCCCGCTGCTGGACGAGCAGTTCCGCGTCTTTGAGCTGCAGTACGGCGGCGGCGCGACGATGGTCTTTTCCGCGCACACGGCGGGCGCGGGCGCGAGCGAGAAGTTCGTCACGCTGATCGCCCAGCCCGATCTTTACGGCAACGTGGTGGTCCTGCTCAAGAATGTGACCGACGCCGATCACCTGGACGAGACGCCGCGCATGAGGCTCATCGACGCCGTGGACGCTCTGGCGGACAACAGGGGCGAACTGCTGTTCGAGCTGCGTGGGCAGTCGCAGCGGCAGTTCGTGCTGTACCGTGTGCTGCGCGGCCAGGCGACGAAGATCTTTACCAGCAGCGCCAGCTACTTTGGTCCGGCTGGCGGCGGATAGTTCGCGGCGAAGCAGGCCCGGGGCTTCCGCGCATCCCGGGCTGTCCCATGCTATTGAACCCCTTTTCACGCTTTTGCCGCGGGACGCACTTGCCTTCCCTGTACAATGGAAACAGAGAGTGGGTCCGTCGACACTTCTTGAAGGATTTCCCGAACGAATGGTATCTTCCCTGACCGTCCCCACCCCTGAAACCAGCGCGGATGTTTTGCCCGATTCGTCGGCAGCGCACGAGCAAGCCGTTGCGGGGCCCGTACGCGCGGGCGCGCCCTCTGCCGTGCCCGCGCGCCAGCAGGTGAAGCTGGGCCGCGCGGCCACCGTGCCCGAGGGCCTGAACGGGTCCACGCTGGCCATTATCATCTTTTTTCACCTGGGAGCGCTGGCCGCTTTCTTCTTCTTCACGTGGCAGCGGCTGGTGGTGATGAGCATTCTTTACGTGCTGGCCATCAACGTGGGCATCGGCATGTGCTATCACCGGCTGCTGACTCACCGCGGCTATCGCGTGCCTAAGTGGCTGGAATACCTGATGACCGTCTGCGCCACGCTCTCGCTCGAAGGCGGGCCGATTTTCTGGGTGTCGACGCACCGCGTGCATCACCAGTTGAGCGACCAGCAGGGCGACCCGCACACTCCCAAGGAAGGCGGATGGTGGGCGCACACCGGGTGGATACTTTTCGGCGAGGCGCTGCACGCGCAGACCAAGGCGCTGGCGCGCTACTCTCCCGACCTGAGCCGCGACCGCTTCCACGTGTGGATGAGCAAATGGCACTGGCTGCCCATCAGCGTAAGCGGAGTGCTGCTGTTCACGCTGGGTTGGATTTTCGGGGGGCCGGTGAACGGGGTTGCCATGGTGCTGTGGGGGGTTCTGCTGCGAGTAACGCTGGGGCTGCACGCGACCTGGCTGGTGAATTCGGCCACGCACCTGTGGGGCAGCCGCCGCTTCCAGACCCGCGACGAGTCGCGCAACAACTGGTGGGTTGCTCTGCTGACCGGCGGCGAGGGCTGGCACAACAACCACCACGCCCACCCGGTAAGCGCGCGGCACGGATTGACGTGGTATGAGGTCGATCCGAACTTCTGGGGCATCTGGCTGCTGGCCAAGCTGGGATTGGCAAGGAAGATTCAGGTGGCCAAGTTCGATCGGGAGAACCCGAAACCGGCAGGGCTGTAAAGACGGGGACCGAGCCACCCCAGCGAGCAAAGACCGCTCGCCGGGGACCCCGGCAGGGAACGAGAAAGCAAAGACAGGAGCCTCCGCGCTGGGCGCGGGGGCTTTTTTGCGTCTCAACAGGAGGAATGACAGGAGGAATGAGTATCCAGAGAGTATCAGCGCGGGCCGGGACGTCCGCAGGGTAGCCGGTGGGGAGACTGGGCTACACCACGCTTGCCCCCGCCAGCTTCTCCAGCACGGCCACTGGCGCGGACTCGGGCGCGACCATGACTGCTGCGTCTACCAGAAACGTCTGCTCCAGCGCGTATTGGCCGCCGAGGACAGCGTGGGGGACGGTTTCGGTGTAGACCATCCAACTGGAGCCGGGGGCGAACTTTACCTCCTCGCGGGCGCAGGTGCGCTGGAACTCGGCGTCCTCTTTCATGGCGTTGTGGAGACGCATCATGAAGTCGTCGTAGGGCGTGCGCTTTAGTCTGGGGATAAGCGCAGCGAGGCCGGTGGCGCGGGCGAGCTGCTTGAGGGCGCACACGGCGGGTGAGTCGGGGTGAGGGAGCGCGAGGGGGTGGGGCGTGGATGATCCCTCAGGGGCTAAAGCCCGGGTTTTTTGGGGCTGGGGGATGTACGGGCTAAAGCCCGTACCCTTCACTGCAACCGGGGCATGGCCGGCACGGCTGAAGCCGTGCCCTTTCAAAGCTGCCGAAGTATGCATCGTCGAGCCCGTCGCAGTCTGCCCTTTCAAAGCTGCCGCAGTGGTGGACGGCTGCACGAAGCGGCCCACGACGCGCGGGAACGGCTCGCCCACTACCCAGTCGCGGGTGCGGGTGGGATGAATGTTGTGGAAGAAACGCAGGATGCGGGCGCCGCGCGTGGGGCGTGTGGGAAACGCGTCAGTGTGGAGCAGGTCGTTGCGGCGGCGAGTGGGCAGATCGCGGCCCTCCTCCTCGATGGGCCGGTAGCTGGCGTAGTCGAGTTGCCAGCGGCGGCGGTAGGGGGCGAGAAAATCGGCGAGGAAGGCGGAGACGGAGGCTGAGTAGCGGCGCATCACGTCGTGAAGGCGGTCGAATTCCTCGGCAGACGACGCCGACCGGTCCACGCCGGAGAGCGCGTCGCCGGCGGGCTTGTAGGCGATGTTCTTGTGCAGGCGGCTGCCGGACTGCTGGCGGCTGAGCAGGAAATCAAGATCGGCGGCGGGGATGGGGACCGGGGTTTGCGGAAAATAGAGAATGCCGCCGGCCTCAAGCTGCACACACCAGGCGCGGGATTGCCCGGCGCCGGCCGGCAGCGCGGTGAGCGGGATGGCATGGACGGGCATGGGGGAATGGTAAACCAGTGGCCAGTTGCCAGTTGCCAGTAAATAGGGAAACGCGAGAAGCACCGAGGCGCCGGAAACAGGACCGGAGCCCACGAAACCTTCTCGACCGCGGCGCACTCGGACTGACAACTGATCGCCGACAACTGTTCTCACCGCAGCTTTGCGCGCAGCCACAGGGTACCGAAAACGAAAAACGCCACCACCAGGGCCAGCACGCCGGCGGGGAAGCCGACGTAGCGGTAGGTGTCGGCGGCGTAGTGCAACGCGTGGCTGTCAAACAGGTCCCAAATCAGCAGCGCGATGATGGCCAGAAACGTGGTCAGGAAGAAGGTGAAGAAGCCGGTGGCCAGGGTGAGTAGCAGGCTGGGGAAGAGGCTGAAGCCTTCCAGCGGAAAACCGAGGAATTTGGCGGTAGGGCGCGGAGACGCGGCGGAGTGAATCATTTTCCGACCTCTATCTACTAGAATACAGAACGATGGCCAGTCCTGCCCAAATCGAGCTGTGGCCGGCGGAGAAGGTGGCCACACAGGCCAGTGTGACGCAGGCGGCCAATGGCATCCGCTACGCGTCGTGGGGCGACACGCGGCTTTCCGAGCCCGACCTGGAGCATCTGGTGGGCGCGGTGCCGGCTGCGCTGGCGCCGGCGCTGAGCCACCGCGCCTACTACTTTGTGCCACTGGCCATTGCCGATACGGGCGAGACCATGGTGGCGCCGGGCTACACGGTGGACCTGGGCGACCGAGCAATTTGCCATAGGAATGCCAACTTCGGCACCATGGATGCGGTGTTCCTGTCGACGCGGCTGGTGGAGGATCGCTTCGGACTGGCGTTCGAATTTTTTATCAACGTAGGCCACAACTTTGTGGAGTCGGCGGGCGTGCCGGAGAGCTTTGCGACACTGGCCTGGGCGCAGGCCGAGGCGCAGGTGCGCGGCGAAACCAGCCAGGATGCGTGGGAGACGCGACGGCGCGCGACGGAAGCGCGGGTGGGCCAAAAAAACGGGCAGATCGACGAGCGGGCCCGGAACAACTTTTTTGAGTCGGCGTTTTCCGATGCGCTGGCCGTATACATGCTTTCGCTGGCCGTGGATTTCGATTACCACGATCTGCGCGAGCGCGAGTATCCGCTGCTGGCCGCGCCGGCGCTGGCTGAGCGGCTGCGCCATGTGGCCGCGCTGTTCCCGCCCAATGCCGGGTACGATTTTCAGGTACTGTACAGGCGCAAAGGCTAGGCGCTCGGCGCATCCGCGGCGCTCGCACTCAAAATCCGGAAGCCGATTTCGCCGGAGTTCCAGTCCATGGAGGCGTGGATGAGGATGGCCGGCCACAGCGACCCGGACGCGACGACGAGGCAGGCAAAAAAAAGTCCGGCTGCCGCGGTCTTGAGCACGTGGATGGGCCCGAGATACAGGTGCCCCAGGCCGAAGACGATGGAGCTGAGGACGATGGCTGCGATCGGTCCCGTCCACACGGCGAAATACCAGATCAGGAAGCCGCGAAACAGAAGCTCTTCGCAGACGCCGGCGGTGACGGATACGACTCGGAAGCGGCGCATCTCGCAGTCGTTGTGGGGCAGCAGGGGCGCGGCGCTCTCGAGCTGTGGCCGAACCTTGGCCAGGGCGTCTTCGCGCTTGAGGATTTGCACGCGCTGCCAGTAGAGAAAGGCGGAGATCGCGAGGGCCAGCGCGAGGCCGATTCCGAGGCGCAGCGGGGTGGACGGGCCGAGCAGCAGGAGCGCCCATGGGCGTTCGCGCGAAACCCACCATGCGATCAGCGCGAGCGCGATCAGCCATTGGCCGACGAGGATGGCGCGATAGAAGCGCATGCGCACGTTGGGCTCGCCCGAGGCCACGCGCGCCAGAAACCGCGGCCACACCCAGCGCCACTCGATGAACGGTATGGCGAGCAGCAGCGCGAAGAGAAGGTTGTCGAAGATGCGGTGGGCGCCGGTCATTTGCGTTTTCCGATCTTCAGCTCTTCAACGCCACGCGGATGTGCAGTTCCTTCAACTGCTGCTCGGTCACTGTGGTTGGCGCGTCGGCCATCAGGTCGATGGCTTTGGCCGTTTTGGGGAAGGCGATGACTTCGCGCAGATTCGCCGCGCCGGCCAGCAGCATCACGATGCGATCGAGACCCAGCGCAATGCCGCCGTGCGGAGGCGTGCCGTATTCCAGCGCATCGAGGAAAAAGCCGAAACGTTTGCGGGCCTCCTGGTCGCTGATGCCGAGTGACGCGAAAATTTGCTGCTGCACGTCTTTGCGGTGAATGCGGATGGAGCCCGAGCCGAGCTCGAGACCGTTCATGGCCAGGTCGTAGCAGTCGGCGCGCACGCTGGCCGGATCGCTGACCAGGTTGGCCATGTCGGCTTCATAGGGCGCGGTGAAGGGATGGTGCGCGGGCATCCATTTGCCCAGGCCCAAGTCGTATTCAAACATGGGAAAGTCAGTGAGCCAGATGGGATGAAACGCCTGCGCGCCATCGACGGGGTCTTGTGCGCCGCGCGCGTGCGCGGCTACGACGGTCTCTTCGGTCACGCGGAATGCGCCGTGCCGGTCGGCGTATTTTTTTGCCAGCTCGGAGCGGAAGTTGCCGGCGGCGGCGTAGACGTTGATCTCGCGCTCGCTCAGGCGGCCGGGAAACTTGGTGTCGCTGGCCTTGATGTGATGGTTGGGATCGCCGGCCACGACGATCACGAAGTCAACTTCGGCCGCGCCAGCCAGCTCGCGCACCCTGGCTGCGGATTCGGGAAAGCTCTTGGCCAGACGCTTGAAATCGTCGAGAAACTTGGCGCCCTTTTTGGAGTCGAAGAGGGGATGGTTTTCTTCGCGTTCCTTGCGGCTGAGCTCGCCCACGCCGGGAATGCGGAAAGCGACGACGGGCAGCGCGGGATCGATCTGCAGCGTGGCGAGCGCGTCGTCAGTAAATGCCGCGCGCACATCGGAGAGGCCGGGCAGGCGCAAATCCGGCTTGTCGGTACCGTACTGGCGCATCGATTCGTCGTAAGTAATGCGCGGGAAAGGGATAGGCAGCGCGACGCCGGCCGCGGCAAACGCAGCCTTCATGAACTGCTCGACCACGCCGAAAACGTGGTCGCGGCGCGGGAAACTCATCTCCAGATCGACCTGCGTAAACTCGAGCTGGCGGTCGGCGCGCAGGTCCTCATCGCGAAAGCAGCGGGCGATCTGGAAATAGCGGTCGCAGCCGGAGATCATGAGGATCTGTTTGAAGATTTGCGGCGACTGCGGCAGGGCGTAAAACTGGCCGGGATGGACGCGGCTGGGAACCAGAAAATCTCTGGCGCCCTCGGGCGTGGACTTGGTGAGGATGGGCGTTTCGATCTCGAGAAATCCCTGGCTCGACAGGCTCTGGCGGATGGCGAGCGTGATCAAGTGGCGCAGCCGAAAATTGCGCTGCATCTCGGGGCGGCGCAGGTCGATATAGCGATATTTGAGGCGGACTTCCTCGTTTTGAATAGCCTCTTCGGAAGGCGAGAACGGCGCCAGGCGGGCGTCGTTGAGGACGAGAAGCTCGGTGGCCTCGATCTCGATCTCGCCGGTCTCCATTTTCGGGTTGATGGCGTCGGGCGCGCGCAGGCGCACCTTGCCCACGGCGGCAACTACATACTCCGGCCGCACCTGCTCGCCGCGCGCATGGCCCTCGGGCGTGAGCTCCTTGTCCAGGACGATCTGCGCAATGCCGGAACGGTCGCGCAGATCGAGGAAGATAAGGTTGCCATGGTCGCGGCGGCGGTTAACCCAGCCCATGAGGACCACTTGCTTGCCGGCGTCGGCGACGCGCAGCGTGCCGCAGAGATGCGTGCGTTCCAGATTGCCTAAAAAGTCGAGCACTCTAACTGTTCCTTTGGCCTGTTGAAAGGGCGGTATGCGCCGCACTGTTCAAGGAGAATTCGGGAGCTGGCCGGCGAAGAGCGAAGTCAACTTGGTCGCTTTGCCTTCCCTCGGGGGGCTAAAGCCCCGAGTCACTTGGATCCTGCAATGTACGAGCTAAAGCCCGTACCCTTCAAAAACCTCGCGCCCTATCCCTGCGCCTCGTTTCTGTGAAAGGGCGGGAGGACACGATTCCACCGCGGCGCGGGTCACTTCGCGAGGATCGCAAACAGCTCCCCACGCGGCACTTTCAATTGCACGCCGCTGGCAAAGTCCTTCACTGTCAGGATACCGGATTGGAGCTCGTCCTCGCCCAGGATCACGATGCGGCGGGCGATCTTGCCGGCAGCCTCGAAGGATTTCTTGAGGCGGAAGCTGCCGTCACCCAGCTCGATGGTGAGACCGGCGCGGCGCAGCTCGCGGGCCAGGGCGAGGGCGGCGGCGTTCAGGTTCTCGCCGAGCGGCGCGATATATGCATCCGCCCTTGGCGTGGTCTTGCGTTCGGCCTCCTGCGCCTGCAGCGTGAGCACCAGCCGGTCGAGGCCCATGGCGAAGCCGATGCCGGGCGCTTTCGGCCCGCCGATGGCTTCGCTGAGGCCGTCGTAGCGTCCGCCGCCGAGCAGCGCGTTCTGCGCGCCCAGGCCGCCGTGCGTGAATTCGAAGGTGGTGCGGGTGTAGTAGTCGAGTCCGCGGACCAGGCGGGGATTGAGATGATACGGAACGCCAGCCGCATCGAGCGCAGCAATCACAGCGGCGAAATGAAGCTTCGAATCTTCGCCGAGGAAATCCGCAATCCTGGGCAGCGTCGCAATGATGGGCTGGTCCTCGGGCACCTTGCAGTCGAGCACGCGCAGCGGGTTGGTGGCGGCGCGGCGCTGGCAGTCGGCGCACATTCTCGGAGCGACCGGAACCAGCGCCTCACGAAGGGCTTGATTGTAGCGTTCGCGGTCCGCAGAGGAGCCCACAGAGTTCAGCTCGAGCGTCCAGCCGCTGACGCCCAGCTCGTCCAGGAGTGTGGCTAGCATCTCCAAGATCTCTGTATCCCGCACGGGAGATTCGCTGCCGGCCGAAGGCGGGCCGATGACCTCGGCGCCGATCTGCCAGAACTGCCGGTAGCGGCCCTTCTGCGGACGCTCACGGCGGAACTGCGGGCCGATGTAGTAGAGCTTCTGCAACTGGCCGGATTCGCCCAGCTTGTGCTCGATGTAGGCGCGCACCACGCCGGCGGTGTTCTCCGGGCGCAGGGTGAGGGATTGCGATTTTTCCGACTGTGCGCGGGCGCGATCTTCCCATGTGTACATTTCCTTCGAGACGATGTCGGTTTCTTCGCCTACGCTGCGGGCAAAGAGCGAGGTGTCTTCGAAGATCGGAGTGCGGATTTCGCCGAAGTTGTAGCGCGCGAAGACCCGGCGCGCGGTGGCCTCGATGCGGTTCCACAGCGCCGTTTCCGGCGGCAGCAGGTCGCGCGTGCCGCGCACGACTTTGAGGGTGGTCATAACTGATCAGTTTATATGGGAAGCGTCAGACCCCTCTTTTGGGGCCCGTTTGCGGCCGCGCTTAGCGCGGCTGATCGCTTCCCCGTTACAAATCAGATTGGCTTTCTCAACGAATGCGCGTGATGGCCGCGATTCACTAGAATTCCGGAATGGGGAAGCGCAGCGCGGGGATTTTGCTCTATCGGCGCGGGGAGGGCGGGTTGGAGGTGTTTCTGGTCCATCCCGGCGGGCC